>NZ_JBEZDO010000015.1:0-239180 GCF_040648355.1 Nonomuraea sp. NPDC049152
TCCCAGCACACCCGGACCCGCCTATTGGCGGTAACGCTACAAATCCCCTCGATCACACTGCGGCATCACGGGCAGAGGCTCGCGTAACGCACTCTCAGATCGGCGTCCGGCACCGGGGCGGCCCCTTTGACCCGGCGGCGGGCGCGGCTCGCGAGCTGCCTGGCCGCGGTAGGGGACCGCTCGATCATCGGAGCGATCTCCTCGAACGGCACGGAGAACATGTCGTGCAGCACGAACGCGAGCCGCTCGGCCGGCGACAGCGTCTCGAGCACCACCAGCAGCGCCAAACCGACCGAGTCGGCCAGCAACGCTTCGTGCTCGGGATCGACCCCGTCCTCGAAGGTGATGATCGGGTCCGGCATATGGACGTCGAGGGGGTCCTCCCGCCGCTTCTCGCGTGAGCGCAGCATGTTCAGGCACACGCGCGCCACTACCGTGGTCAGCCACCAATCGAGGTTCTCCACGCTGCTGATGTCGGCGCGGCCCACGCGCAGCCACGCCTCCTGCACCGCGTCATCGGCCTCGTTCACCGAGCCGAGCATCCGATAGGCCACTGCCCGCAGACGTGTCCGATGCTCCTCGAAACGCACTGCCAGCCATTCGCGCTCATCCACCGTGTCACATTCCTTCCTCGCGGTGTGTCTTTTAGATAGACCCCCCAAACGCAGTCGATGTGACCGGGAGACCGACTCCTCGACCGAACTTGTCTGGAGAAACCATGACGTCATCCATCCTGCTCACCGGTGGCACGGGCACGCTCGGGCGTCTCGTCACGCCGCTCCTGCTGGATGCCGGTTGCACAGTGCGGCTGCTCAGCCGGCGCGTCCGCGAGCCCGTGGATGGCATCGAGTACGTGAGCGGTGACCTGATCAAGGGTGAGGGAATCGAGCCAGCGGTGGACGGGGCCGAGATCGTCGTGAACCTGGCGGGCGGGCCCAAGGGCGATGACGAGGCGGCCCGGAACCTGGTGCGGGCTGCGTCACGAGTCGGTGTGCGGCATCTGGTGCACATCTCCGTCATCGGGGCGGACCGGGTCCCGCTGGGCTACCTCCGGGCCCAACTGGGCGCGGAGCAGGCCGTGGCCGACTCCGGCCTGCCGTGGACGACGTTGCGTGCCGCCCAGTTCCATGACTCTGTCCTGAAGATGGTGCAGGCGATGGCGAAGCTGCCGGTGATGCCTGTCCCGGGCGGACTCCGCTTCCAGCCGGTCGACGCACGCGATGTGGCGGCCCGGATGGTGGAGCTGACCCTCGGCGAGCCGGCCGGCCTGGTGCCCGACCTGGCTGGGCCGAAGGTGTACGGGATGGAGGAGCTGGCCCGCGGATACCTGCGGGCGCTAGGCAAACGCCGGTTGATGATGACGGTACGGATGCCGGGGAAGGCCGGCCGCTCCTACCGGGCCGGCGAGAACCTCACGGTCAAGGGGGCCACGGTGGGCAAGCGGACCTGGGAGGACTTCCTGTCCGAGCGGCTGCACCAGCGCACCGATCCCGTCGCGGCCGGCGACCAGCGCCCGAACCGGTCCGCCACCAAGCGCTGATCGCCCCCCCTCACACCTCATCCACGCGCCGGGGAGGCGCCCGAATCCACGCACTGTCCGATTTGACCGAGTTTTTGGAGGACACCTCGATGAGCAAGCCTGAGTTCGTCTACACGACCTATATCCACACCACCCCGGAGCGCGTCTGGCAGGGGCTGACCGACCCGGCCTTCACCCAGCGCTGCTGGAACGGGCTGGTCTTCGAGTCGGACTGGAAGCCCGGCTCGACCGTGACCGTGCGCTACCCCGAGCACGACGTGACGATCGCCGACGCGGCCCAGGTCGTGCTCGAATCCGATCCCTGCAAGCGGCTCTCCTACACCTGGCACACCTTCACGCCGGAGTGGGCGACGGTCAGCGGGTTCAGCGACGAACTCCTGGCCAGGTTCTCCGCCGAGCGCCGCTCCAAGGTGACCTTCGACATCGAGGACCTCGGGGAGACGGTCAAGCTGACCGTGGTCCACGACGACTTCGAGCCCGGCAGCGCCGTACTGGAGGCCGTCACCAACGGCTGGCCGCGCTTCCTGGCCGAGCTCAAGACGCTCCTCGAAACGAACCTCCCCGAGTCAGACGCTCACCAGGCTGCGTGAGATCGAGCATCCCGTGATCCACACGACGTGTCCCGCTCCCCACTCCTGGACTGACACCCCATGTCGCCGCCACGTGTCCTGATCGTCGGAGCCGGCCTCGCCGGATACCGCGCCGCTTCCGCGCTGTCTCGCCGCCTGCGGGACAGGGCCGAGGTGGTGCTGGTGAACCCGACCGACTTCACGCTCCATCTGCCCCTGCTGCTCGACGTGGCCGCCGGGAACCTCGATCAGAGCCGGGTCACGGTACCGCTCACCAGCACGCTGCCTGACGTCCGAGTCGTCCTCGGCACCGTCGACCGGATCGACACCGGCTCCCGGCGCGTCCACTACATCGACGCCGACCAATCCGCGGGCCGGCTCGCCTACGACCGGCTCATCGTCACCGTCGGCAGCGTCAGCAAAGTCCGCCCGGTCTCTGGCGTCTCGCCGCACAGCTTCGGCTTCCACGACCTCGCCGAGGCCCTCCACCTGCGCGACCATATCCGGCGTCAGCTCTACCTGGCCGCCACCAGCGACAACGCCACCGAACGCGCCGCCCGCTGCACGTTCGTCGTGGCCGGCGCGGGACACACCGGCACTGAGGTGGCCGCGGCCGGGCAGCTCATCTCCACAGCGATCGCCCGCCGCTACCCCCGGCTGCGAGAACAGCCGATCCGCTGGATCCTGGCCGAGCCCGCCGAGCAGCTGCTGCCCGACATGCGGCCCCGCCTGTCCAGAACCGCGACGCGAGTGCTGCGGCGACGCGGTGTGGACGTGCGGACGCAGACCTCGGTCGGACAGGTCACCACCGGTGGGCTACGGCTGACCGACGGCGAGTTCGTCCCCACCCGGACGATCGTCTGGAGCTTCGGGGTTCGCCCCGATCCGCTGATCAACGGGCTCGGGCCGACGGTCGAGCAGGGCCGGATCAGGGTCGATGAGTACCTCGCCGTGCCCGGCCACCCCGAGATCTACGTCTGCGGGGACGCCGCAGCCGTCCCCGACCTCACCAGACCCGGCAAGATCACCCCGATGAGCGGCCGGCACGCCGTACGGCAGGGCAGGCTGGCCGCCCGCAACGTCGCCGCATCACTCGGCTACGGCAGGCGCAAGCCTTACCGGCACCACAACCGCGGCGTCACCGTGGATTTGGGCGGCTGGCAGGCGGCGGCCGACCCACTGGGTATCCCGCTTTCCGGCATCGCGGCCAAAGCGGCGACCCGCGCCTACCGCCTGTTCACCATCCCGGCCAATCGCAGGGCAATCGTCCACGACTGGCTGGTCGGCGCGCTGCTGCCGCGCCGGCGCGCCCCGCGCTACCTGGCTCCCGTGTCGATGCGGCCACTGAATCTCACCCAGGAGAAACGATGAAGGCAAGTGGGCTGGCCAGGGCGCTGGACGAGCGGGTCGGCGGCGGGGGCTGGCTGAACAAGGCGATGCGGAAGGTCTTCCCCGACCACTGGACCTTCCTGCTCGGCGAGATCGCCCTGTACGCCTTCCTCATCGTCTTGCTGACCGGCCTCTTCCTCACCTTCTTCTTCAAGCCGAGCATGACCGAGGTGATCTACGACGGCTCCTACGTGCCGCTGCGCGGGGTCGTGATGAGCGAGGCCTACGCCTCCAGCCTGGAGATCAGCTTCGACGTGCGCGCCGGGCTGCTGATGCGCCAACTGCACCACTGGTCCACGCTGGTCTTCCTGGCCGCGATCTGCATCCACATGCTGCGCAACTTCTTCACCGGCGCCTTCCGCAAACCCCGCGACCTGAACTGGCTGATCGGCGTCGTGCTGTTCACGCTGGTGCTGCTCAACGGGCTGTTCGGCTACTCGCTGCCCGACGACGCGCTGTCGGGCGCCGGACTGCGCATCCTGCACGCCGTCATCCTGTCGATCCCGCTGGTGGGCACCCACATCGCGATGTTCCTGTTCGGCGGCGAGTATCCGAGCGATGACATCATTTCGCGCCTGTTCAGCATCCACACGCTGCTGATCCCGGGCCTGCTGCTGGCGCTCATCCCGCTGCACGCGGTGGTGCTGACCTGGCGGCAGACGCACACCCAGTTCAGGGCCAAGGGCCTGTCCAACCGGGTGGTCAGGGGGGCGCCGTTCTTCCCGGCCTTCCTGGCGAAGACGACGGCGTTCTTCCTGTTCACGTTCGCGGTCGTCGCCCTGCTGGCCACGCTGTTCCAGATCAACCCGATCTGGTTGTACGGCCCCGCGCGCCCCAGCGTGGTCAGTTCAGGCTCGCAGCCCGACTGGTACATGGGCTTCCTGGAGGGCGCGCTGCGCATCATGCCCGGCTGGGAGATCACCGTCTTCGACCACACCCTGTCGCTTAGTCTGATCATCCCCGCACTGATCGCTCCCGGCCTGCTGTTCACCGGCCTGGCCGTCTACCCGATGCTGGAGCGTCGCTTCACCAGGGACAACCGCGCACACAACCTGCTCGACCGGCCACGTGACGTACCGTGGCGCACCGGACTCGGCGTCGCCGGCATCGTCTATTACGGCATCCTCTGGGCGGCCGGCGGCAACGACGTCCTGGCCTCCGCCTTCGGCGTCTCGCTGTACGCCACCACGTGGTTCTTCCGCGTCGCGATCTTCGCGGGTCCGGTGCTGGGCTACCTGATCGCCTACCGCATCTGCCTGGGCCTCCAGGAGCGCGACCGGCACGCCGTCACGCACGGGGTGGAGACCGGTGTCATCGTCCGCAGCGCGGACGGCAGCTATTCCGAGATCGAACGGCCCGTCACCGAAGAGGAAGCCGCATTACTGCTCGCCCCTGGCGCCGTGAAACGCCGTGAACCGGATGTGGACTCGCTGAACAGCGGGTGAAGCGGTGCGACGGCTCAATCGACGTTGACCAGGCAGGGGTCACGACACCTGGCCGACGCCCGAATCTCTAGGAGTGCGCACGACATGGTCCGCTTCTTCGCCCTGGTCTTCGCGCTCGCCGTGCCGTTCTGGGTGGCGGGAGCGTTCATGGGCGATCTTCCAGGGGCCCCGATGAACCTGCCGGTGGGCGCGCTGATGTTCCCGTGCCCGCTGGTCGCGGCCGCGATCCTGCTGCGGCGGCGCGAGGGGCCGGGCGCGACGCGGCGGCTGCTGAGCAGGACGTTCGCCGTCATGGGCATGCGGCGGACGCCCTGGCTGGCCGCCGCTTTCGTGCTGGTGCCCGCCGTCGACCTGTCGGCCTACGGGCTGGCCCTGCTGGGCGGCCCGCTCGAAGGCGAGCACGCGTCGCCGCTGGCCGCCCCGCTGCTGTTCGCGGTGTTCTTCCTGGCCGCTGCAAGTGAGGAGGCGGGCTGGATGGGCTACGCTGCCGACCCCCTGCGGAAACGGTGGGGCCCGCTTGGCGCGGGTCTCATCCTCGGCGTGGTGTGGGGCGCCTGGCACGTGGTGCCGCTGTTCCAGGCTGGCCGCTCCCTCGCCTGGATCGCCTGGTGGTTTCTCGGCGCGGTGGCGGCGCGGGTCATCATCGTCTGGCTCTACACCAGAACCGGCGCGAGCGTGCTGTCGGCGATCGTCTTCCACGCCATGCTGAACGTGGTGCCGTCGCTGCTTCCCGGCTACGCCGCGGGCGAGGTCCTCATCGCCTGCTCCGCGCTGGTCACCACGCTCGTCGCTGCGGCTGTGATGCTGAGCGGCGCGCTCTCGCCCGTCGGCGAGTCGCGCCGATCCACCGAAGGCGGCGAGGACACCCAGTCGGGTGGCCATAACCGGTGGCTATAGGCGGCCCTGGGAGTCCAGCCGTCCGGTGTGGCTTCAGTTCGATTTGGGCGTGCCTGCCCGCCGTCTGGCCTCGACCCCATTCCCCTTGCATACGGTCACAGGAGGCACAGTTGATCGATATTGGTGTCGACGCCCACAAGCGCGCTCACATCCTGATCGCCGTCGATGAGGTCGGCCGCAAGCCGGGCGAACGCACCGTCCGGGCGGCCGGTCAGCGCCGCGCGGGTTGCGAGCGCTTCCCGCCCGAACATCACAACCGCATCCGCCGCTCCAACTCCATCGAGCGCACCTTCGGCGAGACCCGCCGCCGCGTCAAGGTCATCGGTCGCTTTCACGGTGAGTCCTCCCGCGTCTATCTGGTCTGGGCCGTCCTGGACCGGGCCGCCCGCGGCTGGCGCGGCTTCACCATGACCAGCACGGTCCTGCGCACGCTGCAGGCCCTACGCCGCGCCCTGCTCCACCAGTCCCACGACCCGGTCCTGGCATCCACCGCCAAGGCCGCCTGAGATCAACCCGCGGCATGCCTACCTCGTTGAGCTATTACTCCGCTCCGAGGACACGACCGCGTCCGCTCGTTTGGAGGCGGCACCATCACGCGAAATCGGATCCATGGGCACTTGGGGGTACAGGTCACCAAGGACGCGGTTGTGCGGGCGAAGCGCCCAGGAAGCGAGGGTGCAGAAGGTAAAGAGCGACGTATAGGCGACGTGGTACCACTCGGAGCCGGATACCAGGTGGGAAATGACCGCGCCGGAGAAGTTGAAGAACGCGCCCGCGTAGGCCCATTCCTTGAGCCGGCCGAATCCCCGCGAGAGTATCGCTGCAGGGGACAACACCTTCCAGAAACCGATGATGAACAGGAAGTACCCGGGGTAGCCCAGGGCCACCATGCCGCCGACGGTTTCTGGACGATGAATCAAGTCGGCCACGCCACCAGCTAGCAACGCTCCCGTGAAGCTCAGCGTGGTCGCCCAGTAGGCGATCGTCGTGACCCTGTTCCTCGGCGGCGCGCCCGGCATCAAGCGGGCGAACGTCGGGGAATAGGGTGTGGGATTACGGCGGGCGGCCGGTCGCAGCGCCCAGGAGAGCATCGTGATGGCGGCGAAGCCGAGCGGCCCGATGCCCATGCCGATGTTGCCGACGAAGAAGTGGGATACGGCGGCAGTCGTGTAGACGAATATCGCGCCCGCGTAGACCCATTCCTTAAGCCGGGGAACGCGCGGGACGACCAACACCACCGCGCCCGGTATCTTCCACAGGCCCAGGACGACGGCGACATACCACGGGTAGCCCAGTTGCTGTTCCAAGACGTCGCGAACGTAGTCGATTCGCAGGACGTCCCACACGCCACCGACCGCCGACTCTACGGCGATGATCAAGGTGGTGATCCAATAGATGATGGTACGAACGCGTGGGTTGATGACGGAGCCGAAGACTTCAGTCATGGGCGGGTGTCTCCTGATCAGTCTGACTGAATGAGGCGATGAGATGAGAGCTGCTGAGCGGCCTGGTCGCTGCAGGACGGCGTGCCGGGCAGCTCACGCGCGTTGGGACCCGCACCGGGTGGCATCTGCCGCGGCCGGCTCCCGAGAGCGCAGGAGATCTCGCCAATCAGCCGGCCAGTTCAGCAGGGCGAAGATCACCATGATCACCAGGTTGATGGGGGCCGCGACGCGCTCGTACAGTTCGCTGCCGGCAATGATGTGCGTGGTGGTCGCACTGGTGAGGAGAAGTATCAGGGCGGCGGCGCCGAGGAACTTGAATCGCTTGCGGGGAAGGACCAGCAACACTGCGCAGACACCCTCAATGGCGCCGACAACGAACCGGAACCAGGACGGGTAGCCCCACTCGACGAACTTCACCGAGTACGGCGGGCCGAAGAAGGTGGGGCCGGGCCAGAACTTGGTGGCGAAGCCCACGATGAACGTGAAGGCCACGAACCAGTAGAAGGCGGTGAGCAGCCGTCGTGGCCACACACGAGTGGACATGATCGTTTTCCTCCAATGGAGTCTTCCGGGGACGGATCGGCGGGGACGCGTGCAGCGGGCGCGTCCTGCGCCGCTCGGCCCGGGCATCCGCCCGGCCAGGGGCACGGCCACGGCTGCCTCCGTCATGCCACTCGGCATGACGGAGGTGGCTCGCGTTCTTCAGGCCGGCTGGATGAGGCCGACGACGTTGCCGTCCGGATCCGTCACCGAAGCGATCAACTTGCCCTTGCCGACGTCCTTGACCTCCTGCAACGCGTGGGCACCTGCGTCGAGGAGCCCCTGCACGGCGGCCTTGATGTCATCGACGTGCCAGTAGGCGACAGGCGCGGTCATCCCCTTCTTGTGGCCCTGGGGGTCCAGGCCGAGGTCTTGGCCTTCGACGGAGAAACCGACGTAATACGGCTCGTCCATGTAGGGCTGCACGCCCAGCAGCGCGCTATATATGGCCTTGGCTTTGGCCAGGTCCTTGACCGGATAGATGATCGTTTTGACGCCGTTGGTCATGACGTACTTCTCCTGTTGCTGTCACATCAGCGCTCTTGCGTTGGTCATAGATATGACACGCGGCGATGAAGGAATGTGACCGATGACTGAGTCCGAGTTTTTGGCCGGCCGATTCGAGGAGCACCGTGGTCACCTGCAGGCGGTGGCCTACCAGTTACTCGGCTCGGTGAGTGAGGCAGACGACGCCGTCCAGGAAACCTGGCTGAGACTGAACCGCTCCTACACCAGTGAAGTGGAGAACCTGGGCGGGTGGCTGACCACTATTGTCGCCCGCGTATCGCTGAACATGCTGCGCTCACGCAACACCCTCCGCGAAGACCCACTGGAAAGGGCGGTCGCGAATCCGGCAGGCAGCGAAGAAGGAAGCGACCCCGAGCAGGAAGCGCTCCTGTCCCACTCGATCGGGCTGGCGATGCGGGTGGTGCTGGACACGCTGGCTCCCGCCGAGCGGCTGGCATTCGTGCTGCACGACGTCTTCGCCGTACCGTTCGAAGAGATTGCCCCTATCGTGGACCGCTCCCCGGCCGCGACCAGGAAGCTCTCCAGTAGAGCCCGCCGCCGGGTCCAAGGAGCGGCCCCACGGTGTGACATCGACCTGCCTCGTCAGCGGGAGATCGTGGGCGCCTTCCTCGCAGCTTCACGGGGCGGCGACTTCGACGCGTTGCTCGCGTTGCTCGACCCGGACGTCGTGCTCCGCGCCGATCGCACAGCCGTACTCGTGGGCGCATCCGGGCTGGTCCACGGCGCCTCGGCGGTAGCCGAGACTTTCTCCGGCCGCGCCCGCATCGCGCGACTTGCGCTGATCGACGGAGTTGCTGGAGCCATATGGGCAGCGGGCGGCCGGCCACGCGTGGTGTTCGGTTTTACGATCTCTGGTGGGAGGATCACGGAAATCGACCTGATTGCAGACTCTGAGCGCCTCCACGAACTCCACCTGGTGATCATTGAAGACTGACGAACAACGGTGCGGCTGCCCGACTGGCGGGCGGTGGTCGTTCGGCGCAACGCCCGGCTGGCCATCATGCGCGCTGAGCGGATCTGGGCGCGCACTGCCTTCAAGCGCAGCCGACGGCCTGGTGCCACCGGCGCCCGCGTCCACGGCCCGCAAGACACCATTCTGGGCCTCACTGCTCCGCCACGCGTACCAGGCGGCATCGTCACGGAGCCATACCAGCCGCGCGGCCTCGGCCAGCAGACTCCAGAACTCGGGCGCCTGCGGGCGAGCATCGCTGAGCTCTTCGAGAAGGATGAAGGCCGTCTCCCAGTCGTCGTCCTCCACGCACTCCATGACCTGAGCAGCGCTGACGGCGTCCTCCTCCAGTTCGGGTGCCTTCCAAATAGAGTCGGGCAGCCTTGTGAAGCGGGGAGTCCTGGGAAGCCACGGCATCAGCCTAGGAGATTGCATCGCTCGGTTCATAGATCATTCCGGATGTCGACCGCATGGTTTCGGCGTTGGAAGCTGAGGCCGCGGCGCCCCATATAGCCCGCCAAGGGTACCTTCGAACGTCTACCTAAGTGACGTGCCTAAAACCGAGAGAACTGCCAGACGTGGGGAGCCCCCTTCAGCTTTGTGCATTCCGCCAATGGGTCCACTTGATCGAAGTGGTTACATTGTGGCCCCTACAAAATTCAGCACAGCCACAGTCCTAATGCGGGATGACGTGAGGTGGTTCCGCTGCATGGAAGCTCTATGTAGAGTACGAGAAGCGGAGATCACAAACAAAGGAGGATCAGTTCGTCATGGTGGGGGAGGCCTTAGCGGCGTTAGCTGGCATGGCAGGGACTGCATTGGTGTCGGCTATGACCACCGATGCATGGGAGGAAGTCAAAGCCAAATTTGCCAAGCTTCTCGGGCGAGGAGACGTCCAGCAGGTGGAGCGTTACGAAGAGCGACTGGAGCGGAGCCGGGCAGAACTTACGGCTGCAGCCAGTGACTCAGCGCATCATATTCGGGCCCGCAACACGGCTGCGTGGCGGACGCGTCTGGTGGACCTCCTGGAGGACGATCCTCATCGGGAGGCGGAACTGCGGGAGTTGGTGATCTTTATCGACGAGCATGCTTCGGCAACAGCGCCAAGGGTGGGACAGGTTAACGCCCAAGCGTTCGACCGCGCCCAGCAGGCTAATCTTGGCCAGGGCGTGATGGATGTATCCTTTGGTCCATCAGATGAGCAGTGACTCAACTGGTGAGGTAAAGGCTCAGGCGTTCGACGAGGCCCGACAATACAACATTGGTCGCGGTGTTATGCACATCCATGAGGCGGCCCAGCGACCTAAGACCGCGCTGTTTACGTTGACTCCGCCGCTAGAGATAATCGGACGCCAGAAGGAAAGAACCGAGCTAGCCTCTGCGGTGGGAGCAGCATTCCGGCGCGGTGTTTCACTGGTGGTCTTGGCGGTGCACGGAATGGCTGGGGCTGGAAAGACGGCACTGGCGCGTGCACTGGCCATACAGTTGAGTTCACAGTTTCCCCACGCTCGGCTAGAAATCGATCTGCACGGGTTTACCCCTG
The DNA here is from genome assembly GCF_040648355.1 of Nonomuraea sp. NPDC049152. Taxonomy (NCBI): domain Bacteria; kingdom Bacillati; phylum Actinomycetota; class Actinomycetes; order Streptosporangiales; family Streptosporangiaceae; genus Nonomuraea; species Nonomuraea sp. NPDC049152. The sequence continues at coordinate 10,846 of NZ_JBEZDO010000015.1, forward strand.
GCGCCATGCCACGTGATCCAGGGGAGGTGCTAGCGACGTGGCTTGGGTTGGCCGGATTCAGAGCTTCTGATATCCCGCTGAATTTGGAGGATAAGACGCAAATATGGCGGGCGTGGCTGGCTGAGCGGCAAGTACTGCTCCTGTTGGACAACGCTCACACTGTCGAGCAGGTCCTACCTCTACTACCGGGTGAGGCGCCACGCTGTCTTACTTTGATCACCAGTCGGGATAGCTTGGACGAATTAGAGGCCGTTGTGCGATTGGAGCTCGAGCGCCTGCCGTCAGCCGATGCGGTGGCTCTGCTAGCCAGTCGCAGCGGGAGGCATTTCGCCGCAGATGATGGTCTCTTGTTTGCGCTAGCGGAACGATGTGGCTTCCTGCCGTTGGCACTACGCCCACTTGGAGCGCTCCTGGCTCGCCGGGATGCAGCTGATCTGTTGGAGGCGATGGACGCGGGACAGCACCGCTTCCAGCATCTTGTGGGTGCCGAAAATTCATCCGCGCAAGTCAGAGCGCTGGCTGATGATCACGTACCTCGAGTCTTGGGGTCGTGAGGTCTATACCGTCGCAGCATGATGATCTGTCGTGCTGCTACGTCTGGTCTACCTCACCGCGACGACCGTCTTCGCGTTCCTACGGCTGCTGTCGGGAAGCGATCGTGACAAGGAGATCGAGATCCTGGTGCTGCGGCATCAGCTGACGATCCTGCAGCGCCAGGTGGCCAAGCCCGTCTTCACTTCCGGCGACCGCTTCGTGCTCGCCGGGCTGCTTGGCCGCCTGCCGGGAGACAGGCTCCGGCACTTCGCACTGCTGGTGCGCCCGGATACGATCCTGCGCTGGCACCGCGACCTGCTGCGGCGCCGCCACGCCGCAGCCTGTATGCCCCGGCGTCGAGGGCGCCCGCGCACCATCTCCTCCGTTCGCCTGCTGGTGTTGCGCCTGGCTCGGGAGAATCCCTCCTGGGGGTACCGGCGTATCCACGGCGAGCTGGTCGCGCTCGGCGTCACGGTCGCCGCCTCCACCGTGTGGGAAATCCTCAAAGGTCACGGCATCGACCCGTCGCCCGAGCGACAGCACACCGCCTGGGCCGATTTCCTGCGCAGCCAGGCGGAGGCCCTGCTGGCGTGCGACTTCTTCGAAGTCCATACCCTGACCGGGGCACGGCTGTACGTCTTCGCCGTCATCGAGCACGCCACGCGGCGTATACGGATCCTTGGTGTCACCGCTCACCCCACGGGGCAGTGGGTTGTCCAGCTCGGCCGGAACCTCGTCATGGACCTGCAGGAAGCGGGCAGCACCGCCAGATTCCTCATCCGCGACCGCGACGCGAAGTTCACCGCGGCCTTCGATGAAGTGCTGGCCGATGCCGGGATTCGGGTCGTCACGACCGGTATCCGGATCCCGCAGATGAACGCGATCATGGAGCGGTGGATCCTGACCTGTCGGCGTGAACTGCTGGACCGCACCCTGATCTGGAACCGGCGCCACCTTCTGCATGCCCTGCGTGAGTTCGAGACGTTCTACAACGAACACCGGCCACACCGGACTCTCCGCCAGGCTGCTCCGCTCCCCGGCCCGGGCGCCGACCGAGCCCAGGTCGCTCGGCTTGATGTCCGCCGACATGATCGTCTGGGTGGTGTCCTCAGGGAGTACCGGCATGCTGCTTGACCTGGGCGGATGAATTTTCGGCACACACAGAGTTCCGCATCGAGAAGGAGTGCCGCTCCCGGTCAACCTCCGGGCCGATCTGGACACGCATAAACCCGGCCACGCTTGATGACCTGGCTGTTCGCCTCCCGGGGTCGCTCACTCCGGGAGGCGTCTGTTTTGCGGAGAACAATGCGCGTATGTCACTCTTCTCCTCCGAATGACGAGATTCGAGGGGAGGAAACGTGGAGCTGCGCGATATAGAGATCTTTTTGACGTTGGCCGGAGAGCTGCATTTCGGCCGTACCGCCGAGCGGCTCCATGTATCGGCCGCCCGTGTCAGTCAGGCGATCAAGAAACAGGAACGCCTCATCGGCGCTGAACTCTTCTACCGCGACAGCCGCAACGTCCGGCTCACGCCCGCCGGCGTACGGCTGCGCGACGACCTCGCCCCCGTCTACCGGGACCTGAAGGCCAGCATGGAGCGGGCCAGGCTGACCGTCCGCGGCAAGACCGACGTGCTGCGCATCGGCCTGCTGAGCAGCAACGCCCAGGATCTGCGCCCGATCACGGAGGCGTTCACCGCCCGCCATCCCGGCTACGAGCCCCAGTTCCGGACGATCGGCTTCGGCGACCCCTTCGGGCCCCTGCGCGACGGCAGGCTCCACGTGGCGATCCTCTGGCTCCCGGTCCTGGAGCCTGACCTCACCGTCGGCCCCCTCGTCTACACCGACTCCGCGGTGCTCGCCATGTCGGCCAATCACCGCCTGGCCGACCGCGAATCGATCTCGCTGGAAGACCTCGGCGACGAGGTCGTCATGGGCGGCGCCAAGCCCGACTACTGGCGTGAGGCGCTGGTGCCGCTGCGGACTCCCAGAGGGCGGCCGATCCCGATCGGGCCGATCGTGACCAACACCGAGGAGATGCTCCCCATCCTGTCCACCGGCGAGGCGGTCACCCCCGGACACCTGCGCGCCACCCGCTACTACACGCGGCCGGACATCGCCTACGTGCCCATCCACGACGCGCCTCCACTCCAGATGACACTCATCTGGCGCACCAGCGCCGAAAACGACGTCATCCGCGCCTTCGCCGAGGTCGTGCGCGACCTGGGCCCCCTGCCCCTGTGAACCGGTGACGTCGTGGAACTGCGCGATATCGAAATCTTCCTGACCCTGGCCGAGCTGCTGCATTTCGGCCGGACCGCTGAGCGGTTGCATGTGTCGGCGGCGCGGGTGAGTCAGGCGATCAAGAAGCAGGAGCGCGCCATCGGCGCCGAACTGTTCCACCGCGACAGCCGTAACGTCCGGCTCACGCCCGCCGGTGAACAGCTGCGGCAGGACCTGGCGCCGATCTATCAGGGACTCAAGGACAGCATGGAGCGGGCCAGGCTGGCCGCCCAGGGCAAGACCGGCGTGCTGCGCATCGGCACGATCTCCGTCAACAACTATGAACTGCGCCGCTACTGGGAGACCTTCCGTAGCCGGCATCCGCAGTGGGGCCTTCACCTGGGGATCGCCCCCTGGGTCGACCCCTTCCTCGGACTGCGCCGCGGCGAGATGGACATGTTGCTCACGTGGCTGCCCGTGCTGGAGCCCGACCTCATCATGGGGCCGAAGATGTTCACCGACCGGCGGGTGCTGACGCTTACGGTCGACCACGAGCTGGCCAGCCGTACCAGGGCCACGTTCGAGATGCTCGGCGACTTCCCGCTCCCGCTCGCCAAACCGGCCCCTGACTACTGGCTCGAGGCATACACGCCGCGGCAGACCCCCGAGGGCAACCGCATCGAGCCAGGGTCGGTGGTCACCAACAACGACGAGCTCTATTCCCTCCTCGGCATGGGTGAGATCATCAATGCGTCTCCCGCGCACGTGGCTCGGTACTTCGCCCGCCCGGACCTCGTCCACGTGCCCATGCCCGACATGCCCGCGCTGGACTACGGCCTGGTCTGGCGCGGCGAGGCGGAGAACGACATGATCCGCGCGTTCGCCCAGGTCGTACGGGACCTGGCGCCGCTGCAGTTGTGAGCCGGTGACGTCGTGGAACTGCGTGATATCGAGATCTTCTTGACCCTGGCCGACCTGCTGCACTTCGGCCGCACCGCCGAGCGCCTGTTCGTCTCGGTGGCGAGAGTGAGCCAGGCGATCAAAAGCAGGAACGCGGCATCGGCGCCGAGCTCTTCTACCGAGACAGCCGCAACGTCCGGCTGACACCCGCCGGAGAGCAGCTCCGGCGGGATCTGGCCCCGATCTACCGGGGACTGAAGGAAAGCATGGAGCGGGCCAGGCTGGCCGCCCAGGGCAAGACGGGTGAGCTGCGCATCGGCATGATCCCGGCCAACGCCCACGACCTGCGCCGCTACTGGGAGACCTTCCGCACCCGGCACCCGCAGCGGGGGCTGCGCCTGCGGCACGCCCCGTTCGTCGAACCTTTCGCCGGGCTGCGCCGCGGCGAGGTCGACATGCTGCTCACCTGGCTGCCCGCGCTGGAGCCTGACCTGATCGTGGGGCCGAAGATGTTCGCCGAGCGGCGGGTGCTGGCCGTCTCCGTCGATCATGAGCTGGCCGGCCGTTCCTCGGCCTCCGTGGAGATGCTGGGCGACTTCCAGGTGGCACGCGGCAAGCACATCCCCGATTACTGGGCCGAGAGCTACACACCGTGGCACACACCCAGGGGCAACATCATCGAGCGCAGCGCGGTGATCGAGAACGTCGACGACATCTTCACCCTGATCAGCGCCGGTGAGATCGCCAACGTCTTCCCCGTGCATGTGAGCCGCTACTGGAATCGGCCGGACATGGACTGGCGGCCCATCCCCGACATGGCCGCGCTGGACTACGGCCTGGCCTGGCGCGGTGAGGCGGAGAACGGCATGATCCGCGCGTTCGCCGAGATCGTCCGCGACCTCGGCCCCCTCTGACACACGAAAGCGGCCGGGCTCCCGTCGGAGCCCGGCCGCCGTTTTATGCGTTGACGGTGGCGCGCACTCTGGCTGACGCCACGGCCAGCCAGATGAGCCCCAGCCCCGCTCCGGCGGTGAACGCCATCACGGTGGCCGAAGACCCGGCGAACCCGGCCAGCACGCCGACCGGCACGAGTCGGGAGGCGATCACCCACCCGCGCTCACCCCGGGCGGCGAAGTGCCGGCCCATCACCACGAACGCCGCACACAGCGACAGGAAACCCACCATGGCGCCCGCCATGTGGATGGCGCCGGTGGTGCTGAGCACGGCCGCCTGATGGCCGGCGTCGGGGAACCCCGCTCCCGGATCGGCGCTGAACGCCGCGTTGGCCAGGAACGACGCCCCGAACACGGCCACCAGCCGGGGAGCCCAGGTGCCGCCGGGGCCGCCGTTCAGTGCCCGGCGCAGCCCGATGGAGGCGGCGAGGGCCAGGCAGGCGGTAATGACGAAGCTGGTCACCTGGATCCAGCCCAGGTCACCGAGGCTGAGCTGGCTGATGGCGTTGCGGGTGAAGTCGAAGGGTTCACGGGTGAGCCCCTGGACCAGCGCGACGCCCAGGAACCACGGACCCGCGACGATGCCGCAGGCCAGGAGCGTTCTCGTCATCGCCGGTCAGGCCGGCTGGTAGGTCAGGTCGAGCACGCCGGTGCCGAAGGTGACCGATCGGGTGAGCTTGAGCGGCACCTGGCCGGTGCCCTCCGGGAAGAGGCGGCGCCCGGTGCCCACGACGATCGGGTGCACCAGCAGCCGCAGCTCGTCGATGAGCCCGGCCCGCAACAGCGTGTGGGTCAGCGTGATGCTGCCGGTGACGTTGATGTTCTTACCAGGCTGCTCCTTGAGCTCCTTGAGGGCGGCGATGACGTCGCCTTCGATCACGGTCGAGTTCTGCCAGCCGGCCTCGGTGAGGGTGGTGGAGGCGACCAGCTTGCGGATGCCGTTGAGCTGGTCGGCCAGCTCACCGCTCTGGTGCGGCCAGACGGAGGCGAACTCCTCGTAGGTCGTGCGGCCCATCAGCAGGGTGTCGGCCTCGGCCGAGATCTCGCCGAGGGCGGCGCCCATCTCGTCGCTGAGGTAGGGGAAGTGCCACTCGGTGGGCGCCTCCACAACGCCGTCGAGCGAGATGTACTGCCCGGCCACAATCTTGCGGCTCATAAGTATCTCCTTGATGGATCTTCTTCTGGCGACGCCGCGCGGGCTCAGAGTCCGCGCAGCGTCCTGGTGTCCCCGAAGGCCGCCTCGCGCGCGGCGACTTCGGTGGTTGCGCCCCTGCGGCAGGAGGTGCTCGGCACGCTCCAAGCGCAGGGCGGTCTGGGTGTGCGAAGGGCCGGAGCTATCGGAGTGTGTGAGCGTCGGCCCAGGTCGCGATCGCATCGGCGATCAGTTGGGGGTGGTCTTCGGGGGTGTGGTGTCCCGCGATCAGCTCGTACTGCCGGATTTCGAGGCTCGCCATATTGGCGGCGCACCAGTCGATCATGTCCTGGTGCATCATCGTGCCCGGGCCTGGGGCGAAGGCGAGGAGCAGCTTGGGGACCTCCACACTGGTGGCCAGCCACTTGTCGTTGCTCGGGTCCATCGGCAGGTCGCGCCGGTTCCGGTGCGCAGCCCGACCGCGCTGAGGTGCGGCGGGCCGCCGACCGGCCAGCGAAGGCAGGAGCATCACGTGTGTGAAGTACGCCGCCGCCATCTGGCCGGTTTAGTGGGGCCAGACCTCGGCGCGGGACTCGTCGGTGACCCGGTCCAGCAGGAGCGCGTGCGCCTCGGCCTGGATCGCCATGACCGCTGCGCTCACCTCCTCGTTCAGGGCGGGGAAGTGCCGCGTCTCGGGCGACTCCGCGACGCCGTCCGGCGAGACGAGCGGCTCGGCAACGATCTTCCTCATGGTTTCTCCCTGGGGGTGACATGGTGTGCGGTTCAGGCGGACATGCGGAGGTGGGCGGCGACCAGGGAGATCCAGCCCATCGCGATCATGACTCCGGTGGCGAGCGTCACCGAGCCCGCGGGCCCGCCGGTGATCGCCCAGCCGTCACCCACGATCACGGCCACACCGGCCAGGCGGGAGATGACGGCCATGCCGCGGGCGCCGGTGCGGGCGAAGTAGCGGCCGAGGACGAAGCAGGCCGCGGCGAACGCGATGAATGTCACCGACCCGGCCACCATGTGCATGACGCTGTGCCAGCTCATCGCCGCCGGCGGACCGGCCGGCGTGCCCACCGGGAAGCCGTCACCGGGATCCATCACAAAGACACCCGCGCCGATCATTCCGATACCGGCGACCCGGGTCAGGCGCGGCACCCAGGTGCCGCCCGGCTTGTCGTACAAGGCCGTGCGGAAGCCGAAGGAACCGGCGATGAGCAACGAGCCGACGATCAGGAAGTTGGTGATCTGGATCCAGCCGAGCGAGCCGGTGGCGAGCTGGCTGAACGGGTGGCGGACCAGGTCGAAGCCCTCGCGGGTGAACGCCTGCGCCAGGGCGACCACGCTCCAGACGGGCATGGCGGCCGCCGCGGCGGTGAGGAGCGTGCGGGTGGAGGTGTTGCCGCGGGTGATGGTGGTGGTCACGTTTCCGGTTTCCTTTCGTGGTTTTGTCTACGCGTCGTCCACGCGATGTGACAGGGAACGCGACCCGGCAGGCGCGTGCTGCCGGTGGGACGAAGTTCGGAGGCCGCGTACGCAAGCGGGCCACGCCGAGCTCAACGAGCTCGGTGTGGCCCGGTTCGCGCCCTGCCTCATGCACGGGCCATGAGGCGACCACCCATACGGCGTACGGCTCGGCCTAGTCGGCCTGGTCGTCGCAGAACACCTGTTTGACGAGCTTGTTCAACGGCTCCGCGAACTTTCCCGACAGGGATCTTGCCGCGTCGTCGACGTAGTTCAGCGAGGCGCCGCTCGCCGCAAAACCTTGGTGTTCTTCATCGCTTCGCCTTCTTTCGTGTCGTGCTACTTGCCGCTGACCAGGGGCAGTGAGATCGAGGTGCCGGCCAGATCGACGGTGACCTTGGTCCCGGTGCCGGGTTCGGCGCTGCCGAGGTCGGCGTTGGTTCCGGTCAGCACCAGGCCCAGCCGGTGCCCGGCCTTGAACTCATAGTCCTGCGGCAGCATGTCCCAGGTGATCTGGTACGGCCTGCCCGGCCGCAGCGGCGTCTGGCGGCTCAGCGACGTGTGGTTCTGCGCGTCCATGATTCCGCGGGTGACCACGTGGAAGCCGGATGTCACGGTGTTGTCGACGGCCCTGCGGTAGCAGCCGTCGTCCTCGGCCGTTCCCTGGCCGACGCAGTCCTTGCTGTCGAGGAACTTGAAGCCGTACGCGCGATTCGGATTCTCGCCGATTTCGCTGTGGTTGATGCGGGTGTCGGTGCCGTAGTCGACGAGCATGACGCCCAGGTTGGCGGTGGGCTTGTCCAGCTTGAGGCGCAGGCTCACCGACGGTGTGCCCGACAGGCGTGTCGCGCTCTTCAGCGGCGGGGTCAGGAAGGCCAGCCGGTCGGGGTTGACGGTGGCCGGGTCGGTGGCCGTCGCGGTCTCGCTCTGGCGGGTGTCGATGTAGCCGCCGGTTCCGGTCGATGGCTTGCGGCCCAGGGAGCCGTCCTGCTGCGGCCGCAGGGTCGTCGGCCGCGCCGCGGGTGCGGGCCAGTCGGCCTGGGTGATCCACCGGTCCGGGCCGAGCTGCACGTCGGCGCGGGGCTGGCGCATAATGTCGTTGGGCACGCCCATCAGTTCGTGGTCGAACCACTGGTGCAGGGTGTTGACCCACACCTCGCGGCGGGCCCAGAACGGGTCCAGGTGCCCGTACTGGGTCACCCACGCCTTGCGCTGCACCGTGCGGGGCAGCTTGGCCCACCACTGGGAGAACTGGCTGCCCATCACGTTGGGGTCCTGCATCCCCACCACCGAGAAGACACTGGCGCGGACGTTGCGCGCCTTGGAGATCGGCCCGTTGCGGTAGTCGAGTTCGCGCCAGTAGGCGTTGTAGTTGCCGGTGGCGTCGTCTGAGCCCTCGGTCATGCGCCGGTGCGCCGCCGCGCATGTGGCGTCCGGATCCTCATCGATCCACTTGGCCATGTATTCCTGGCCGCCCTTGAAGTCAGTCAAGGTGCCGTTGGCGCGCCACATGTCATACCAGCTGCTGGGTCCCGCCAGCGGCACGATCGTCTCCAGCCCCCGCACCCCGGTACCGGCCACGCCGATGGCGAGCCCTCCCTCATACGAATGGCCGATCATCCCGGTACGGCCGGTGCTCCAGGAGGCCTTGACCGGAGCGCCGTTGTCGTCGTAGGCGTTCGCCCGGCCGTTGAGCCAGTCGATGACCGCCTTACCGCCCAGCACGTCGGAGGGGCCGCCGGTGGTCGGGCAGCCCTCCGACAGCTTGGTGCCGATCACGTCGACGGACACGAACGCATACCCACGCGGCACGAAGTAGTTGTCGTAGAACAGCGGGAACTTCGTCAGGTTCCCGTTGGCGTCGTACTTCTTGTGATCCAGCTCGAAGCCGGCGCCGGGCTGGTCGAAGTACGGGCTCTGGTGCATGATCACCGGGACCTTGAGCCCGGAATCGCTTTCTTTCGGCCGGATAATGTCCACCCGGACCAGGTCCTTCTTGCCGTCGCCGTCGCTGTCGACCGGCGACTGCACCCGGACGTGCTCGCGGATGGCGTCTTGGTAGGAGAAGACGGGCTGTGTGACCCCGCCGGAGACATCAATCTTCGGCTCCGCCGTCGCGGACACGGCGGACGCGCCGGCGAGTGTGAACGGGATCGCGACTGCGGCCGCGAGCGCGACTGCGGAGAGGAAGCCTCGCCGCTGTGAGTTAGACATGGGTATCCCTTGTAGATGGTGAAGTCATCGAGGTTGCATCCGCCCGGCACAGCGGAGCGGGTTGGGTCACAGCACAGGCCGCCGTGTCAGGAGGGTCCGGAGAGAACCTCATGACACGGCGTGGCCAGGCAGGTCAGGCGGCGTCGAGGGCTGCGGTGATCTTGCGGGCCATCGCGGCCAGGGCAGGGCTGGGCTCGCCCTTGTGGATCTGGGCGCCCGTTTCGATGGCGACGATGACAGTGGCGCGGAAGTTGTCGGCCTCGGCCGGATCCTGCTTGAGCAGGCCCACGGCCGCCGTCAGCAGCGGCAGCACGGTGTCGGCCAGATCGGCGACGGACTTACCGTCCAGGGCGATGTCCCTGCTCTTCTCCGCGAGCACACGTCCGACCAGGCCGGTGGCGGAGTTCAGCGCTATGCTGCCGTCGGTGGCGATCCGGTGGGCCCCGGGCTTGCCCACGGCGCCGGCGGCGGCCATCAGCGAGACGGCGCCGTAGGCGGCGGTGCGCAGGGTGGCCTTGTCCTGGTCGGTCAGGGAGATGGACATGATGGCTCCTTGGGGTCTGGTTCAGGAAAATGTCGAGGGAAGAGGGGCGCGGGTGTCAGTTGTCGATGGCCTGGTAGAGGGTGGTCCAGAAGTCGTGGATCAGCCGCGCCGGGGCCGGGACGGAGAGCCCGACCTGGGTGAGCAGGACGCCGGTGAGCTGGTTGGCCGGGTCGGCGTAGACGGTGGTTCCGGTTCCGCCGTCCCAGCCGAACTGGCCGAGCGGGGCGTAGTCGCCGCGGTAGGTGCGCACCGCCATCCCGAAGCCCCAGCCGCCCTGCTGGCCCTGGCCGAAGGACACCTGGACGCTGTTCCTGGCCAGGTCGTTGCGGGCGGCTGCCTGCTCGGGCGTGAGGCAGTCGGTCGTCATCAACTCCACCGCGGCCCGCGACAGGATCCGCTGGCTGCCGTGCGTCCCGCCGTTGAGCAGCATCTGGAAGTAGGCGTGGTAGTCATCGACGGTGGAGACCAGCCCACCGCCGCCGGAGGCGAAGACCTGAGGCTGGCTGACCCTTCCACCGACCGCCTCGTCCCACACTAGGAACTCGCCGCTCTGCGGGTCGGGGGCGTAGCTGGGCGGCAACCGGTCGATCTGGTCGGCCGGCACGTGGAAGGCGGTGTCCTTCATCCCCAGCGGATCCAAGACCCGCTCGCGCAGGAACGTCTCAAACGACTGACCGGCCACCCTGGCCACCAGCACACCGAGCACGTCGTGGCTGATGTGGTACTGCCACTGCGCCCCGGGCTGGTGCATCAGCGGCAGCTCACCCAGGCGGCGCATCCACTCATCCGCCTCCGGCGTCTGCCCATGACCGGTGAGCTCCCGCTCGAAAACCGCGTTCATGATCGGCGTTCCCAGCGCCGTCAGATCCATGCCGAGCCCGAAGGTGGAGGTCAGCAGGTCCCGCACAGTGATCGGCCGCCGCGCCGGCACCGTGTCCTCCAGCGGGCCGCCCACCTGCCGCAGCACCTGCCGGTCGGCAAGCTCCGGCAGCCACTCCTGGACCAGGTCATCCAGGCGTACCCGGCACTCATCCAGCAACACCATCGCCGCCGCCATCGCCACCGGCTTGGAGGTGGAGGCCATCCGGAAGAGCGTGTCGCGGCGCATCGGTGCCCCGCCCTCAGCGCGCATCGTCCCCAGCGCCTCGACGTGCGTCTGCCCGCCCCTGCTGACCAGGGCGACCAGGCCGGGAATCTTCCCCGACTCGACATACCCCGTCAGCACCCCGCGCAGCCTGCGCAGCCCCGCCTCGGACAACCCGCTGTTGTTGTTTCCCATCATGAATCTCCTTGCCTCAGTGTTCGATCTTGCGGAACCCGTCCCGGCGTGGTGCTCAGGGGTTCGGCGGGACGGGTCTGGTGGGCCGGTTGCGCTCATGCTCCGGCTCGACTTCCCGCCCTATCTCCGGCTGCCGACAGGGTCGCCGACCGACAGGGGCGGGAGTCGGTGTGGAATGCCTGGCCGGTACGGGCTCGTCAGCCCGTGGCCTGCCCGTCGCAGAACACCTGCTTGACGAGCGCGTCCGTCAGCTTCTGGAAGTCCTTCGCCGGGCCCCTGGTGACCTCGTCCACCCAGGTCACCGAGGCGGTCAGGGTCTTCTTGCCGTCCGGTGAGCTGTACATCAGCGCGCCGTAGCCGTGCGGGGGGCTGCCGTTGTGCTGGTAGACGGTGCCGCAGTTCGGCCCCAGGTCCTGCACGAACAGGCCGAAGCCGTAGTTGTACTTGCCGTACGGCTTGCGCATCTCGGCCAGCAGCTCGGCCGGCAGGAGCTTGCCGCCCATCAGCGCGGAGATGAACATCTGGAGATCCTCGGTGGTCGAGATCAGGTCACCGGCGCCGGCCAGCAGGGACAGGTTCTGGCGGGAGATGTCGACCACCTTGTCCCGGCCGTCTTCCTGGTAGCGGTAGTAGCCGTGGGCGTGCGGCCCTGGGATGGTCGTCCGGTTGCCCGGCACCAGGGTGCCCCGCAGCCCGAGCGGCCGCAGGATCCGCCGCTGCAGCTCCTGGGCGTAGGAGTGGCCGCTGACCTTCTCGATCAGTAGCAGGGCCAGCGTGTAGTTGGTGTTGGCGTACTCCTGGGCGGTTCCCGGCTCGAACTTCGCCGGCTTGGACAGCGCCAGCCGGACCAGTTCCTCCGGCTGGTAGCTCTTGAACCGGTTGGCCAGCCATGCGTCACCCTGGGAGGGGATACCCGGCACGTACTTGCCGTCGATGGTGTCGCCGGTGTAGTTGAACAACCCGCTGGTGTGCTGCAGCAACATGCGCACGGTGATCCGCTTGTCCACGCCGAGCTTGGGCAGGTAGTCGGCGACCGGGCTGTCCAGTTCGATTTTGCCCTCGGCCACCAGTTGCAGCACCAGGGTCGCGGTGACGGTCTTGATGACGCTGCCGGACGGGAACCGCCCGTTGGTCGGCGGCTTGGCGCTCTGGCCGATTTTGCGCACTCCGGCGCTGCCGACCCACTCGCCCTGCCGATCGTTGACCCGCAGCTGCATCCCGGTAAACCCGGCGTCGACGAACGCCTGCATGGCCTTCTGCAGCTCCGGGCGATCCTGCCCGGCGGCGGCCTTCGGCACGGCTCCGCTGTCCGCGCTGGCGGTCCCAGTCGTGGCCGCGCCGGCCAGCAACGCGGCGGCAAGCGCCGTGGCCGCCGCGCGCCGGAAGACCTTGGTCGCCGTGAGTGGGGGTTGGGTATTCATGGTTCCTTCTCTCTTGCGTTTCGGGGTCGATGGGGAGTCGCGGCCGGCGGGCAGCCGCGACTGTGAGAGATGCTCGGGCGAATCACCTGCCGGTGGTCACCGGTAGTGCGATCGAGGTGCCGGCCTGGTCGACGGTGGCCTTGGCTCCGGTGCCGGGTTTCTGCGCCGCTGGCTGGTCGACGTCTCGTCAGGCGGCGTCGAGGGCGGCGGTGATCTTGCGGGTCATCTCGGCCGCAGTGGGGCTGGGCTCGCCCTTGTGAGCCCGGGCTGCAGCTTCGACGGCGACCAGGACGGCGTTGCGGAAGTTGCCAGCCTCCGCCGGGTCCTGCTGCTTGAGCAGGCCCATGGAGGAAGTCAGGGTCGGCAACACGTGGTCGGCGATCCCGGCCACCGACTTGCCATCCAGGCCAACGCCCGACTTCTTCTCAGCCAGTACGTGCCCGACCGGGCCAGTCGCGGAGTACAAGGCGAGCGAGCCCGCGGTGGCGGCCTTGTGGGGCGAACCGGTGACATCAGCAGCGGCCAGCAGCGTGACGGCGCCGTAGGCGGCGGTGCGGAGGGTGGCCTTGTCCTGGTCGGTGAGGGTGAGAGACATGATGATGAGCTCCAAGGGATCAGTCACGAGGTGCGATGTGTCTACGATCGCGGGCCGTTCTGACGGGAGGCCGTCGCCATCCTGACGTGGCCGCTGACACGGTGCCCGCGTCCGTACTAGCGGGCGGCGCCCACCGGAATCGGCTGCTCAGCCGGGGATGCGGCGTGCGCCCCGGGCTTGCGTCCGCGTAGCAGGAACAGAGCCACTACGGCGGCGGCGAGTACCCCGGCGGCGGCGCCCAGGAAGGCCGATGACATGGCCGCGTCATAGGCCTGGCGGGCGACCGCGACCAGGGACGGGTCGGCCACGGCGGCGGCCACCGAGCGGCGGGCTTCCTCCGAGGCGGTGGCCGGCATGGCCGAGGCGTAACTGCTGGTGGCCAGGCTGCCCAGAATCGCCACCCCGAGCGCGGCACCGGCCTGCTGGATGGTGTCGTTCAACGCCGAACCAACACCGGCCTGCTCGGTGGGGATGGCGCTCATCAGCGCGGCGATCGCCGAGGGTCCGGCCAGGCCGCTGCCGGCGCCCAGCACGACCTGCGCGATGGCCAGCATCAGGAAGCTGTCGGAGGAGGAGAAGCTGAGCAGGGCGAAACCGGCGGCCATCACAGCCATGCCGGCGACCGCGGTGGTGCGGTTGCCGAGCTTGCCGCCCAGACCCACGCCGATGCCGTTGAAGACGATCGAGGCGATGAACATCGGGATGAAGGCCAGGCCGGCCTGGGTGGGGGTGTAGCCCAGGACGAACTGCATGTACTGAGTCAGCACCAGCAGCAGGCCGCCGTTGCCGACCTGGACCAGAGTCAGCGACAGGCTGCCGCCGGCGAAGTCGCGGTCGCGGAAGAGCTGGAGCGGCACCATCGGGTGCTCGGTGCGCAGCTCCCAGACGATGAAGGCGCCCAGGGCCAGGACGGCGACGATCAGCGGGATCCAGGCGATGCCGTGGGCGAGCTCGTTGATCGTCCACACCAGGGCGGACATGCCGACCATGGACAAAATGGCGCCCAGAGGGTCGGGCTTGGTCGCGGGACCCTTGGATTCGGGCATCAGGGTCAGGGCGGCCACGATGGCCACGGCGGCGATCGGGACGTTGATCCAGAAGACCGCTTCCCAGCCGAGGGAGGAGATCAAGGCGCCGCCGGCGACGGGTCCGCCGATCAGGCCGAGGACGGCGAAGGCGGCCCCGGCGGCCATGGCCTTGCGCCGTTCGGCCTCGTCGGGGAAGACGATCATCAGGATCGACAGGGTGTTGGGCATGATCAGCGAGCCGCCGACGCCCATCGCCACGCGGGCGGCGATCAGCTGGCCGGGGTCGGTGGCGAGGGTGGCCACCGCGGAGGCGGCGCCGAACAGCACCAGGCCGATGACCATGATCTTCCGCCTGCCGTACCGGTCGGACAGGGAGCCGGCGGTGAGCAGCAGGCCGGCGAAGACCAGCATGTAGGACTCCAGGATCCACTGGATGTCCTGGGAGGTGGCGCCCAGATCGGCGGCCAGGGCGGGCACGGCGACCGTGAGTGCCATGTTGTCGATGACCAGCACCAACGTGCTCAGGCAGAGCACGACCAGGATCAGCCAACGACGTGGATGGGGGGTCATCAAAACTCCTGCGAATAGTGTTCTCAGATGCGAACGATGTACGCACATGGGTGCGGGGTACGTGAATCTCGGCGTGATTCGCTGGTCAGTCCCTGAAGGGCGGGATCCACTCCACGAGCTGGACCACGACGCCGTTGGGGTCAGTGAGTCGCAGCACCCACTCGCCCCACGGCTCGTGGCGCAGCGGGACGGTGATGTTCGCGCCCTCCCCGCGCAGCCGCTCATGTTCGGCGGCGATGTCGGTGACCGCGAACGACACGATCACATCCGCGAACCCGACGCTGGGTGGTTCCTCGGGCGAGCGCTGCTGCAACAAGATGTCGGCTGCCCCGTCGTCGCGGCTCAGCGCCACGAACTCCTCCTGGCTGAGCACTTCGCGAAAGCCCAGGTGGGAGGTGAAGAACCGGCTGGAGGCGGCCACGTCGCCCACCCGCAGTGCCACCGTCGAGGCGACGATGTTCATAGCGTTATCCCTTCCTTCGGCGACAGGCACAAGCATTCAGCCTCACCACGGAGGGAACAACGGGAGATCACGCAACGGATCATTAACCCAGCGGTTTACGGATCTCCAGACGGAAACGCACGCTGAACCGGCGGCGCCTGACGGACTGATGGCGCATCGGAGATCGGCAGCGGTCACCCACTGCCTTCAACGGCAGCTGCCCGGCAACGGCGCCCAAAAATCTGACCTGCAGGCCGTCGGTGACCCCGCGCCCCGAGTCCGGCCTCGACGGCCCGGTGCGCCACAGCCTCCACGCCGGTGACCAGCGGGCTCCGCCGTACGCCCGAAGTGAAGCTGCTGCGCGAGCGCCAGCACACGAGACCTCATGCAGCCTCCCCTTCATTGAACGCAACTAAACGATCGTGGCGAGATCGTGCGTTGATGCATCCCGCCCCGGAGCACGATCGTAGAGACATCTCCCCGATGACCAGCCAGAACCTGGGACGGGGATCCCGATAAGGAGTGTTCGCATGACCGTTACCCGCAAGATCGTGACTGGCCTGTTCATGTCACTGGATGGGGTTGTGGAGGCGCCTGAGACATGGCACTTCCCGTACCTGAACGAGGAGCTGACCGCGGCGATCGCAGACGTCCATGCCGAGGCGGACACCCTGCTGATGGGGCGGGCGACATATGAGTCCTTCGCCGCGGTCTGGCCACACCAGAGCGGCGAACTGGCCGACCAGCTCAACAACATGAGCAAGCTGGTCGTGTCCACCACCCTGGACAAGGCCGACTGGCACAACTCAACCGTCATCGACGGTGACATCACCGCCACGCTCACGCAGCTCAAGCAGCGACCGGGCGGAAACATCGTCCTCTCCGGCAGCATCAGCCTGATGCGCGGCCTGCTGGAAGCCGGGCTCATCGACGAACTACGGCTGCTGGTGCACCCGATCGTGCTGGGCGCCGGGATGCGGCTCTTCACCGAAGACACCGGCCAGGTGCCCCTCAAACTCACCCGATCCGTCACCTTCACCACCGGCGTGCTGGACCTGACCTACCAGCCCGCCTGACCCACGAGCATCCTGACGGTTTCATGCCATGAGTAAGAAAGGTACCGCTGCATGACCCACACGATCACCAGCACTCGCCGTCCCCCACCGACGCGTCCAACCGCTCGGCTCCTGCTGGCGGGCGGTATCGCGGCAGGGCCGCTGTTTCTCGGCGCGGGACTGATCCAAGGGCTCACCCGCGACGGCTTCGACTTCACCCGCAATGCCATCAGCCAACTCAGCCTCGGCGACCTGGGCTGGATCCAGATGACCAGCTTTCTGCTCACCGGGGCGCTGGCCATCGCGGGCGCCATCGGCATCCGGCGCACCCTGTCCGGCCGGCCCGGCGGCACCTGGGCCCCGCGTCTGGTCGCCGTGTTCGGCATCGCGTTCCTGGCCAACGCGATGTTCACCGCCGACCCCGGCGCGGGATTCCCCGTCGGCGCCCCTGCGGGCCCAGCCACCGCACTCAGTACGACCGGAGCCCTCCACCTGCTCAGCGCCGCGATCGGCTTCCTGGCCCTGTGCGCCGCCTTCGTCGTCCTAGCCCGCCACTTCGCCGTCCAGGGGCAACGCGGCTGGGCCGTCCTCTCCTGCGTCGTGGCGGTAGGCGTCCTGGCCGGATTCGCCGGCTCCTCCGTCTCCGTCATGGCCTTCACCGCAGGCGCCGCCCTGGGCCTGGTGTGGCTCAGCGTGACGACCATCCAGCTGATCACTGAACCACCAGCGGGACAGTAGCTGCGACCTGGTGTTTGGCTGGCTGGTGTTGCTGGGACGTGGACAGGCGTCCAAGGACGTCGAGATCATGGTGCTCCGCCATGAGGTGGCCGTATTGAAGCGCCAGGTCGCCCGGCCGAAGCCGGACTGGGCCGATCGGGCGCTCTTGGCGGCCTTGGCCCGCTTCTTGCCGACGGTGTTGCGAGCTCATCGGCTGGTCACCTCGCGCACCTTGTTGGCCTGGCATCGTCGTTTGATCAAACGCTCATGGACCTACCCGCATCGCGCCGGCCGTCCTGCGATGAGCAAGGAGATCCAGGATCTGGTCCTCCGCCTGGCCCGCGAGAACCCCCGGTGGGGGTACCGGCGGGTACATGGCGAACTGGTTCGCCTCGGCGTGCCGGTTAGCGAAGCGACCGTGCGACGGATCCTGCGTTTGCGCGCTGGCACCGGCCGGCACCACGCAACCTCGACACCTGGGCGTTCCACCCGAGGACTGGACACCTGAGACCCTGGACCTTGCTGGTTCGGGGAGATCGGGAGAGTGTCCCGTTTGGGATGAAGAACTATCCACCGGAGTTCAAGAGGGACGCGGTGGCGTTGTACGGGTCCAGGCCGGGCGCGACGATCGCGGGGATCGCCGCTGACCTGGGGATCAGTTCCGAGACGTTGCGGAACTGGATCCGGGCGGCACGCGTCGAGCGGGGTGAGCCAGGGCGGTCGGGCCGCAGGCCGAGAGCTGGTGACAGCGGCGGCGAGGCGTCGCTGGAGACGGTGGAGGCCGAAAACGCCGCGTTGCGACGCCGGGTGCGTGAGCTGGAGGAAGAGCGGTGAGCTTCCTCCCGCACTCCGGACACTTGACCTGAGGTCATCCCCGATCGAGTGCGAGCCCTAGCTGGCGCGTCTGTCGTCGCACACCGTGAGGGGTGGAGGTGGGATCGATGACAAAGACACGTGTGCAGGTCAGCAGGAGATGCGGCTGCGTGGATGCGGCGACGGGACGTCAGCGGGGCGTGACGTGTCCGCGTCTGCCGGTGGATGACGATCACGGCAGCTGGTATTTCGCGGTGCAGGTACGCGGCCTGGACGGGCAGCGGCAGCGCGTCCGCCGGGGCGGTTACGCCGATTCCGAGGAAGCGCAAGCGGCAGGCCGCGCCCTGGCCGCTGCCGACCGCGACGGTGCGAGGGCCGGATGCACGCTCGGGCAGTGGTTGGCACGCTGGCTGGCCACCAAGGACGCCCTGCGTCCGTCGACCCGGCAGGGCTACGCCACGCACATCCGCCTCTACCTCGTTACACAGCTGGGACGGATCCTGCTCCACCAGCTCACTTCCCGGGACGTCAACGGGATGCTCGCGACGCTCGCGTCCTGTCCCTCACCGACCGGCCGCCGGCTGTCGCCCGCTACCGTGGTGCGGATCCACGCCACCTTGCGGACCGCGCTGAACGCGGCGGTCCGCGCCCGGCTGATTCCGGTCAACCCGGCCAACGGAGCCGAACTGCCTCACCCGCGGCGACCGCATCCGGTTGTCTGGACCGCCGGGCGGACGGCCCGCTGGCAGCAAACGGGAGAGCGTCCGGCAGTGGCGGTGTGGACCGAACAACAGCTCGCGGCCTTCCTGGTCGGCGTCGCGCAGGACCGCCTGTACGCCGCCTGGTGGCTGGCCGCGCTGCGCGGCCTGCGCCGCGGTGAGCTGGCCGGGCTGCGCTGGACGGACGTCGACCTGCACGCCGCGGAGCTGACGGTGACGCAGCAGCGTGTGCACGCCGATGGTCACGTCGTGGTCGGGCCGCCGAAGAGCGCCGCCAGCTGCCGGGTGGTAGCCCTGGACGCGGAGACCGTACGGGTGCTGACCCGGCACCGCGAGCGCCAAGAGAAGCTGAGCGCGACGGTGGGAACCCACTGGCAGGACTCGGGATATGTGTCACCACCGCGGACGGCGAGCCGCTACGGCCGGACTACCTCACCGGCCGGTTCCGCCGGCTGGTGGCCGCCTCCGGGCAACCGCCGATCCGGCTGCACGACCTACGACATGGCGCCGCCACGCTGGCGCTGGCCGCGCGCACCGATCTGAAGGTGGTGCAGGCGATGCTGGGGCATGCAAGCATCGTGCTGACCGCCGACACCTACGTCTCGGTGCTGCCGGAGGTGGCCCACCGAGCCGCCATGGAAACGGCCTGGCTGGTGCTGAGCGCCGCGTCCGCGCTGGGGCGGCCGCTCGGCGGCTGACTCAGCTTTGCCTCATATTTGCCCCATGCCGTCCCAGCGCCCGGGCGCGGCTGGAGTTTCCGCTGGTGGAGAAGCGCGCCCTGCAGGATTCGAACCTGCGACCGTCGGATTAGAATCTTGCTGTACCCGTCCCGTCTCCACCAGCACCGCATCCACCAGCTCGAACGGCACAACCTGGGTGAGCTCTCCCAGGTGGCCTGGTGCGCGAACACCCCTGCGGCCACACGCACCACCCGGGAAATGACAAACTGATCCCGCAACGGGACTCCACTCTTCAGATGATCTTCGCCGACATCTGATCTCCAGGAGTCCCGTTGCACGTCTCAGCCGATTGACAAGAACCGAATTCCCTTAACTGCCTGGCCTTGGGTGAACCCCCGAGTTGTTTCCCGCCTACCGCTACTACCCGATCTTCACCGACAGCCTGTGTGCCCTGCTCCAGATCGAGGAACAGCGTCACCGGCCTGCCAGTTCGCCGACCGGGCGTTAGACGTCACCGAACATTCGCTGCTTGTCGCTCTCCGGAGCATTGAGGACGCGCAGCGCACGTTTCAGCGACCCCTCCTCGAATCCGAAGTGTGCTTTCATCGCACCCTTGATCTCGCCTATTTGCCGGAAGAGCTCCTGCGGCGACGACTCGGAGGAGTCCAGGGCCCGCTGGAAATCGGCCAGGAGCTGCGAGAGGACCTCGTGCTCGCGGGTGAGCTGGGTGATGATGGGCTCCAGCTCAGGCATCTGCTCGAGCAGGACAGGGAAGAACGCGGCGTCCTCGCTGCGATGATGGCTGCCCATCGCGGAGCAGAACGTGTAGCAGAACTCACGCAGTTCAGGCTTGAGCGCGGAGGCGCGGTTACCCTCGCGGATGGCCTTCTGGGCCTCCTCCAGCGCCTTCTCCAGACGGTGGTGCACGTTCTTCAGCTCCAGATGCCAGGCGAAGATACGGTTACGCAGCATGGAGGGGGTCCTTTCCCTTGACGGAGTCCGGCGCGTCGTCGCTGTGCTTGGGCAGGGCGAAGACGAGTGCCATGGCGACGAGCGCGAATATGACACTGGCGCCCATGGCGTACGTGGCGCTCCGGGTGAAGACCACGTCGGGGGAACCGCCGGTGGTGAAGTCCAGGGTGTCGAACAGGACCCGCCCGGTCACGGCGATGCCGATGGCGCTGCCGACCCGCTGCATGGTCCCGATGACCCCGCTGGCGGCGCCGGCGTCGCGCCGTGAGACGGTCGCGACGATGAAGTCCATGTTGGGCGGGATGAACAGCCCGCTGCCGATGCCGCCGACGACCAGCGGCGCGACGAGCGTCCAGCCCCGCAGGCTGCCGGGCGAGGCCACAGCCAGGATGATTAGGATGGCGGTCATGCTCACTGTCACGAGGGCGAGGCCGATAATGAGCACGGTACGGCCGAAGCGAGCGGCGAGTTGATCACTTTGTGCGGCCCCGATGATGGTGCCGATCGCGAAGGTCATCAGCAGCAGGCCCGACTCCAGGGCGGACGCGTCCAGCCCCGCCTGCCACAGCAGCGAGATGGTGAAGAAGATGCTGGTGAACGCGGCGAAATAGACCAGGGCCAGCACGACGCCGCCGGTGAAGGCGGGGCTGGTGAATAGGTGCGGCGGGACCAGGGGGTTGCCGCCGTGCCTGGCCACCCGGCGCTCCCAGAGGGCGAACACGCCGAGCATCGGCACGCTGAGCAGCGAGACGAGGTAGGACCACAGCGGCCAGCCCTGGCTGTGGCCCTCGACGAGCGGGACGAGTAGGACGACCAGCGCGACGGTGAGGATGACGAGGCCGGCCCAGTCGGCCCGGTCGTCCTCCTCGGTCCTGCCGGTGGAGGGGAGCAGCCAGAATGCGGCGAGGACGGCGATGACGCCGATCGGGAGGTTGACGCCGAAGATGTAGCGCCAGCCGTTCTCCGCGCCGAAGGCCTCGATGATCAGGCCTCCCGCGAGCGGGCCCATGGCGCTGGAGACGCCGATGACCGCTCCCATGATCGCCAGGGCCTTGCCGCGGAGGCTGCCGGGGAACATCAGGTGGATGAAGGCGGTGATGGAGGTGTAGAACATGCCGGCCGAGAGTCCCTGGGCGGCGCGCGCGAGGTTGAGCTGCAGGTCGTTCTGGGCGAGCGCGCAGGCCACGCTGGTGAGCGTGAACAGGACCAGCCCGGCGATGAAGACCGGCTTGTGGCCGTACCGGTCGCCGAGGCGGCCCGCGGGAATCAGCGCCAGGCCGTACGCGAGCATGTAGCCGGACAGTACCCAGGACAGCGTGGCCTCCGACGCGTTGAGGCTGGTGTAGATCGTCGGAATGGCGACGTTGACGATGGTGCTGTCCAATAACGCCATGAAGGCGCCCGCCAGTAGGACGGCCAGCGCCAGCCAGGCGGAGCGGGTGGTCACCGGGGTTTCATGTTGCTGGGTCATGCGAGTTCCTCCGGGCTTTCTCGTCGAGGATCAGCTGGGGCAGCTGCGCCACGAGCTCCTGGTGCCAGGCGATCTCGGCCTGCAGCCGCACGACGTGGTGCCGCATGGCGAGGGACTCCGCCATGGACAGGTAGCGGGCGACTGTACGCATGTGCGCCTCGTAGTCGGTGAGCATCGCCTCCAGCGAGGTGAGGCGGGCCGCGATGATGGACTCCAGGTCATTGAGCCGGTCCGGGTCGAGCCGGGTGAGGGCGAGGTCGAACGGGTCGGGCCGGAGAACGATTTCACGCAGGCCGTTGATCTTGAGCGACGACAGGGCCTGGGTGCCGGCCTCAGTGATTCGCCAGACTTTGCGCGTCGGGTAGGAGCCCACTGTTTCCGTGCGCATCTCCTCGATCAGTCCTTCGGCGGCGAGGCGCTTGATCGCACCGTAGAGCCCGCCGGTGGTGATGTCGGTCCACAGGTCGAGGTGCTCCTCCTCGGACAGGAGGCGTATGTGGTGCCCGTGCATGGGGCCGCGTTCCGACAACGCGCTGAGGATGAAGATGCGTATTGACGACACGCGAGTAGTCTCGCGAGAGTAGTCGTAGGAAGCAAGAGCCTGAGGTCCACAACATCGCGCGGCCGGGAAGCCGGCGCCGGATGGAGGGAATCGGCGAGGCATGCGTATCTGGAACGCCCCGGACACGTCTGATACGTATCTCTTCGATCGCCGTCGCGATGCGATCAGCGCCGGCGGCGACTGTAGTCCCTTGGACCTGTGCGACCGAATGACCACTCCACGATCCCTCACCAGAGGAGACGGATCATGAAGACTGTCGCAGTTATCGGAGCAGGCGTGGCGGGCCCGACCGTGGCGATGGCCCTGCAGTTGGCGGGGTTCGAGCCGGTCGTCTACGAGTCGCATCCCAGCGGCTCGGAAGGGGTGGGCGCGTTTGTGATCCTGCACGTCAACGGCATTGACGCTTTACGCGCGATTGACGCGGACAAGTGCCTTGACGGGCTGGGATTCGACACCCCGCAGATGCGTTTCCGCAGCGGGACCGGGGGTTCCCTGGGCGTGGCGGGCACCGGCCTCCCGCTGGCCGACGGGACGGTCGGGCGCACGATCCGGCGAGCCGACCTGTGCGGGGCGCTGAGGGGCGAGGCGTTGCGGCGCGGGATCGGTTTTGAGTACGGCCGGCGGCTGGTCGGTATGAGTGGCGGGGACGGCGGCATCACGGCTGTCTTCGAGGACGGCGCCAGGCGTGAGGCCGATCTGCTCGTCGGAGCGGACGGCATCAAGTCCAGGGTGCGCGCGCTGATCGATCCCGCCGCGCCGCCGGCCAGGTACATCCCCAACCTCTACATCAGCGGTTATGCCAGGGCCGGGGTGGTCGACGTGCCGCCTGGGGAGTATCAGATGGTCTTCGGCCGGCGTTGTTTCTTCGGTTACACCGTAGCCCCGCGCGGTGAGGTGTGGTGGTTCGCCAACCCGCCGTACCCGAACGAGCCCAGCCAGAACGAGCTGCGGGAGCTTGGTGACGCCCATTGGCGGGCGGTGCTCGCCGACCTGCTCGGCGTGGATCCCGGACCGGCCCGGAAGATCGTCGAGGCCACCGATCACGAGCTTGTGGCGTGGCCGTTCCACGACATCCCCACGGTGTCGCGCTGGCACCGCGACCGCATGATCATCGTCGGCGACGCGGCGCACGCGACGTCGCCAGCGGCCGGTCAGGGGGCGTCGATGGCCATCGAGGACTCGGTCGAGCTCGGCCGCTGCCTGCGTGACCTGCCCGATGTCCGCCAGGCGTTCCGCGCCTACGAGGGGCTTCGCCGCGAGCGGGTGGAGCGGGTGGTCGCCACGGGCGCCAAATGGTCAACCTTCAAATCGGTGGGGCCAGTCACGCGAATGATCCGCGACATGATCATGCCGATGATGCTCAAATATTACGCCGGCGACGGCGGAGCCTCCCTTGGCTGGATGCACCATCACCACATCGAATGGAATGAACGGGTCCCGGCCTGATTTCGCAGAATTCCGCGAACACGTGTGAATTTCTATATGACCCGCCGAATCTGCTAATTCGCAGATCGGACGGGTTGTTGCGCTGCCCAGCTTTATCCTTTCATTGCAGAGTATTCACAGGTGAGAGCGTGTATCGCTGAGCGGGGCGCTCAGCTGAATTCATCCAGGCAATGATTGACATTTCGCACTTTCTCGTATGAGACTGGTAGGCGAGTGGCAGATTTCACAACAGGCGACACATGGGGACTTAGCCGATCGGTGAGGCTAGGTGTCGTCACGGGGAGACCAAGGGGTTGCTTTGAATCGCAGAAAACGGATTTCGGCGGCTGCGCCATGTTCCTTACCGGGAAAGGCGCAGTACTCCGGTGAAGGCAAGGGGGATTTCCGCAACGACCGCCGTCTGGAAGAGTTGGTCAAGCTGGCCAGGGACGGCAACCAGTGGGCGTGGAAAAGCCTTCTGTGCCGTTTCCTCCCGCTAGTCCAGCTGATATCGCGCAGACACGGGCTCCAGAGACAGGACGTCGAGGATGTGAACCAGGTCGTCTGGCTGAAGCTCGTCCAGCACATCCAGAAAATCCGCGACACTCGGTCGCTGGCCGGCTGGATCGCCACCACGTCGAGGAACGAGTGCGTGAACGTCATCCGGCGGTCGCGGCCCCTGGTGCTGTTCGACGACTGGCCCAGTTTCTTCGACGCGGCACACACGGTCAGCTACGACTGGATCGAAGAGGCCGCCGCCCACGAACGCAAGCGTGCGCTGGCCCGCGCGCTCAAGGGCCTGAGCCGCCAGCACCGCGAGTTGCTGAACCTGCTCGCTGCGGATCCGCCCCTGTCCTACGTGGAGATCGGGAAGCGGATGGGAATGCCCGTGGGCAGCATCGGCCCCACCCGGCTGCGCGTCATCGCCCGGTTGCGGGAGTCGATGGGCATGGCCGGGGATTCGCCGGAGCGGCGGAGAAAATCGGCTTGAGAGGGTGATGGGGCGGCCGCGACCGCCCCATCACCCGCTTTTGCGGGAGGACGTCACGCCAGGCCGAGCAGGAAGGCGCGGACCTCCTCCGCCACCGCCTCCGGGCGTTCCATGTACATGAAGTGCGCGGTCTCCGGGATCACGCGCAGCCGTGCGTCGCGGTGGTGCCGCTGGATCCACTGGGCCTGCTCGACGGTGGTGCATCTGTCGTGCTCGCCGGCGACGACCAGGGCCGGGACGGTGAGCCCGCGGATCGTCTCCTCCAGATCCGGATGGCGCATCCTGACCAGGTTCTGGTGCACCTCGAAGGTGATAGCGGACCAGGCGGCGCTGACCCGCCTGGCGACGTTCGGATGCTTGTCGTGGAAGAAGAAGGGAACGGCGCGGGTGTTGGCCTCGCGCACGTACTCGGCCCAGGTCTCCTTGGTCGGCAGCTGCTCCGGCCGGCGGAAGGGCAGGCTGAAGGAAGCCGCCGACCCCATGAGGACGAGCCCGCCCACCAGGTCGGGCCGCCGGCCGGCCAGGGTGATGGCCACCGCCGAGCCGAGCGAGTGCCCGGCCAGGACCACCTTCTCCCAGCCGTAGTGCAGGATCAACTGCTCGATGTCGTCGGCGAACAGCGTCGCGCTCAGCGGGACGTCCAGCGTCGAGGACAGGCCGTGGCCGCGGAAGTCCACGGCGATGGTGTGATGGTCCGGGCTGAGCAGCTCCTGCAGGCCGGCGTAGTGCGAGTGGTTGTCGCGGTTGCCGTGCAGCATGATCACGGGCGGCCGCGCCGCCGTACGCGGACCGGCATGGCGGCAGAACAGCTGCACACCGTCGCGCACGTTGACGTAGTCGGCCAGGGTGCCTTCTTGGTCGAGCATGGTGACTGACTCCTCGCGCCGGTTCACTGGTCGATCAATGCGACGGGCCGCGCCCAGCCGGCGCCGGCGCCCTGGACCCGGACCGGGGCGCAGAACACCGTGAAGCCCGTGGGCCCGGGGAGCCGGGCCAGGCCGGCCATGCGTTCGATCTGCAGATACTCGCGCTCGCGCCCGAACATGTGGCAGGGCCACAGGTGCCGGGAGTCGCCCGTCTTCACGAACTGCTCGATCATGTGAGCGGTCGGCAGGTCGAAACCGGCGGTGTCGACCCCGATCAGCTTCACGCCGTGGTCGACGATGACCTCGATCGCCTCGGGGGACATCGCCGGGTGCGCGGAGTAGTACTCGGGGTCCGGCCAGCGCTCGCTCCAGCCCGTCTCGATGAGGGCCACGTCGAGCGGCCTGAGCCGGTGGCCGATTCGGTCCAGCTCACGCCTGACGTCGTCGGCGGTGATGACCTCGAGTGCCCGCTTGTCGCGGAACGACAGCCGCACCCCAGGGCCGCAGCACCACTCGAGCGGCACCTCCTCGATCGTCTTGGCCGGCCGACCCGCCGACGACGGCCCGTAGTGATATGGAGCGTCCACGTGGGTGCCGCCGTGCACGCTGAGGGTGACGATCTCGTTGCTCATGAACACGCCGTCGGGAAAGTGCTCCCTTTTCAGCAAAGGCACGGGAAAAATTCCCTCGCGTTCGGCGATCTGCTGGATCAGCGATTTCGCGGCATTGCCCAGCCGTTCCGGCCCGCTGTCGTGAGTCCACCGGTCGATATCCCGGACACCCGGGTCGTCCGGGTGCTGGGCAATGGTCATGCTCAGGTCGATCAGGCGCATGGGATCAGCCTCGCGGGGAGGGAACTCGCAGCGAATAGAACCGCATCTCGCTGGGTCGGAGGAAGAACGGCCGCATTTCCGCCGTCATGCTGTCGTGGGCGGGCGACTCCAGCCACGCAGTGAATTGCTCGCGCTTTTCCCATTCGCTGATCAGGACATAGGATCCGGCCGTGTCTTCCAGGCGGAGGAGCTCGTCCCTGATGTGCCCCGGCATGGTGGCGACGCGTTCTCTGACTTTGCTGAACGCAGCCTCGAATTCGCGCTCCCGCTCCGCGTCCACGGTCGAGAAGAGTATCATGCGAACGGTCATCCGGCATTCCTCCTTAGACAGTGACCGAGAACAGCGCGACGCTGCCACGGGTGTGTAGCGTGACGTTGGTGAACCGCTTTGCCAGCGCGTTTTCGAGATCCTCCAGGGAGTCCTGCTCGTTGGCGAAGATGCCCATTTTGTTCATGTAGCCCAACTGCGAGCGCGACAGCCTGGTCTGGGGCACGCCGAGGCTGAGAATGGTCGAGCCGAACAGCCTGCCGCCCGGCCTGAGCAGCGGTGCGAGCTGGTCGAAGACCTGCGCCTTGTCCTGGATGTTGCCCGGCAGGCAGTGCAGGACATGGACGAGGGCGACAGAGTCGAACTGCCCTTTCCGCAGCGCGAGGGGTTTCAGCAGGTCGGCCCGGATGCATTGCGGCTGGTGCCGGGCGATTCGCTCGGCGGCGCGGCGGAGAACGTCGGAATTTACGTCCAGCAGGGCGATTCTCGGCTCCGTGGTCGGGAACCTGCATTTGTTGAGGTACCACCCCGTCCCGGGGCCGACGTCGAGATGGTCGCTCGACACGTTCCCGCGATAAAGCGCGAGCAGGGCCTTGCTGGGACAGCGCCAGGTGAACCTGTTCTGGAAACGGATGACGAGCGCGTCGTAGACGTATTTCAGAAAGAACGGAGTGTAGGCGGCCTGGCCCGCGTATGCCGGGTCGTCGGGCTCCAGGCGCCGCTCAGGCTCATAGCCGTTGTTGCTGACGCTCGGCGTGTAAGGCATGCCCTACAGACGGCGCAGCCCCGCCGTAGATACCGAATATTTTCCTGTATCAGGCGATGACCGCCCGCGTCTGAATGGCATACACGTTCTCCACCAGCCCCTCCGTCCCAGGGAGAATCATGCCTTCTGACGAGTCGACCCTCGATCATCGCATTCAGGGCAGCTTGGTCAGGCCCGGTGATCCGCACTATGACGAATACCGCAAGGTGTTCAACGGCATGATCGACAGCCGGCCCGATCTGATCATCCGCTGCGCTTCATCCGCCGACGTGGCCGAGGGAATCGCCCACGCCAGGCGGCAGGGCCTGCCGCTGTCTGTGCGGGCCGGGGGTCACGGTGTGACGGGCGACGCCGTCCTCGACGGTTCGGTCTGCCTCGACCTGCGGCCCATGAACTCCGTCACCATCGATCCCGACCATCGGCGCGCCTGGGTCGGGGGCGGCGCGAACTGGGGTGAGTTCGACGCTGCCGCGCAGAAGTACGGACTGGCCGTCACCGGCGGCCGGGTCCGCGGCACGGGAGTGGCCGGGCTGACCCTCGGCAGCGGGAGCGGCTGGCTGGAGCGCAAGCTCGGCCTCAGCTGCGACTCCCTCGCTTCCGTGGAGATCGTCACCGCCGACGGCAAGGTGCTCAGAGCCTCGGAGACGGAGAACCAGGAGCTGTTCTGGGGCGTGCGCGGCGGCGGCGGCAACTTCGGCGTGGTCACCGAGTTCGAGTTCCAGCTGCACCCGGTCGGACCGCAGGTTCTCGGCGGGCTCGTCATGTATCCGCCGTTCCAGATCGCCGAACTCATCCGGCATTTCCGCGACTTCATGGCGACGGCGCCGGACGAGGTCGGCGCGGGGCTCGCCTTCATCTGCGCGCCGGACGAGCCGTTCGTCCCCGAGTTCGCGCGCGGCAAGCCCGTCGTGGGCGCGGTCCTGTCCTACTTCGGCCCCATCGAGGAGGGCGAGGAGGTGCTCAGGCCGCTGCGCGAGTTCGGCCCGCCCGTGCGTGACATGGTTGCGCCCATCGCCTACACCGACCTGCAGGGGCTGCTGGAGCCCGGCACCCACGACGGCATGCAGAACTACTGGAAGGCCGAGTTCCTCGCCGAACTGCCCGATGAGGCGATCGACCACATCGTGCGCTTCACGCAGAGCGTGCCCTCCCGCTTCACGCAGACGATCCTCATGCCGCTGGGCGGCGCGCTGGCCCGCGTCGACAACGACGCCATGGCCTTCGGCCAGCGCAACGCGCCCTTCAACATCCACATCCTGTCCATGTGGGAGGACCCGGCCGACTCCGAGCGGCAGATCTCCTGGACCCGCGAGTTCCACCGGGCGATCCAGCCGCACAGCACCGGCGGCGCCTACCTCAACTTCATCGGCAAGGAGGGCGGGGACCGGATCAAGGCCGCTTTCGGGCTAGAGAAGTACGAGCGGCTGGTCGAGCTCAAGCGGCGCTACGACCCGGCCAACGTCTTCGCCGGAAACCAGAACATCCCACCGCGGGCTGAGACGGTCGAGGAGGAGCCCGAGGAGGCGGAGCAGCAGGGGCACTTCGCCCCGCTCGCCGTACTCGAGCTCCTGAACGGGATGTGGATCGCCCGCGCCCTGCAGGTCGCGGCACAGCTGCGGATCGCCGAGCAGCTCGGTGACGGGCCTCGCACGCTCGCTGAGCTCGCCGCCGATTGCGGCTGCGACCCCGCGGCGCTGGGCCGGCTGATCTCGGCGCTCAGCACGGTCGGCTTCTTCGCCCGCACCAGCGAGGACAAGATCCAGCAGACACCGCTGTCGGCCGTGCTGGCCGACGGCCACCCGCACTCCGTCGGAGCCGTCGCCCGCCTGTTCGGCTCGAACTGGCAGTGGCAGGCGTGGTCGCAGCTCGAATACTCGGTACGGCACGGCAAGCCGGCTCTCGACCAGGTAGTCGGCACGAGCCTGCTGGCCTTCCTCGACACCATGTCGCCCGAGGACGGAGTCCTCTTCGACCAGGCGATGACCGGTCTGTCCCGCTTCCTCAATCGGACGATCCTGAACGCGTACGACTTCTCCGACGCCGGCCGGATCGCCGACGTCAGCGGAGGCCATGGCACCCTGCTGATCGACATCCTTGCCGGCGACCCGTCGCTGACCGGGGTCCTGCTCGACCGGCCCGCAGTCACCGCCAAGGTCCGCGGGAAGGCGTGGGAGGCAGGGCTCGGCGACCGGCTGGACGTGGTGGCCTGCGACTACCTCGAGTCGCTGCCGGAGCAGGCCGACACCATCGTGCTCAACCGGGTGCTGCACGACTGGGACGACGACTCGGCCGCCAGGATCCTCCGGGCCTGCCGCGCCGCCCTGCGCCCCGGGGGCCGGATCGTCGTGGTCGAGCAGCTCATGACGGGCGACAAGCGCGCGGCCTTCCTGGACTTGCAGATGCTGGTGCTGCGCGGCGGCCGCGAACGCGCCAAAGCGGAGATGGCCGAACTGTTCGAGCGCTCCGGCCTCCGCCTGGCGGAGACGATCAACACCACCTCTCCCATGTGCCTGCTCATCGGCCACCCCCTCGATCACTGAACGGGGCCTGAGACATGACAACCACCACGAAGGTCATCAACGCCGCGGACGTCACGCCCAACCGCCACCGCGGAGGCGAGATCCGGGTGACGCTGAGCCAGAAGACCTGCGGCGCCACGTCGGGGTTCGGCGGCTCCGTGCTGCTGCAGCCCGGGGAATACGTGAGCGAGCACTATCACCCGTACTCGGAGGAGTTCATCCACGTCATCCGGGGCGAGCTCGAGCTGAAGGTGGAGGGCGAGCCGATCGCCCTCGGCCCGGACGACTCGTTCCTGGTGCCCATCGGGCAACCCCACCGCCTGGCCAACGTGGGCGACTCGACGGCGCACGTCGTGTTCCACCTCTCGCCGCTGGCGCCGCGACCCGACCTCGGCCACGTCGACACGGAACCCCTTCCGTCAGCAGGAGAGCCGTGATGAGACGTGCCGTCATCACCGGGATGGGGGTTCTCGCCCCCGGTGGCGTCGGGCGGGACGCGTTCTGGAAGCTGCTGGCCGGCGGCCAAAGCGCGACGCGGACTCTGACCATGTCCGACCCCGCTCCGTTCCGGTCGCAGCTCGCCGCCGAGGTCGACTTCGACCCGCGCGCGGCGGGCCTGACCGAGCGTGAGACGCGCCGTATGGACCGCGCCGCCCAGTTCGCCGTCGTGTGCACGCGGGAGGCGCTCACCGACAGTGGTCTGGACCTGTCCGGCGTGGACCCGGCCCGCGTCGGGGTCAGCCTTGGCAGCGCGGTCGGCTGCACGATCTCCCTGGAGGAGGAGTACAGGGTCCTGTCCGACGAGGGCCGCCAGTGGCTCGTCGACCACACCTACGGCGTCCCGCACCTGTACGGGTACATGGTCCCCAGCACGCTGGCCACCGAGGTGGCCTGGCAGGCGGGCGCCGAAGGGCCGGTCCAGCTCGTCTCCACAGGCTGCACGTCCGGCCTGGACGCCGTCGGCATGGGTGCCCGGCTGATCGAGGAGAACTCGGCCGACGTCGTCATCGCCGGCGCGACCGACGCGCCCCTGTCACCCATCACCTACGCGTGCTTCGACGCGATCAAGGCGACCTCAGCCAACAACGACGACCCCGAGCACGCCTCGCGCCCATTCGACGCCCGGCGCGACGGCATCGTCCTCGGCGAGGGCGCCGCGATCCTGGTGCTTGAGGAGGAGAGCAGGGCGCGGGCGCGCGGCGCCCGGATCCAGGCGGAGCTGGTCGGGTACGGCCAGCGCAACAACGCCTTCCACATGACCGGCCTGCGCCCAGACGGCCGGGAGATGGCCGAGGCGATCCGCGTCGCCCTGCGCGAAGCCCGGCTCGACCCAACCGCCGTGGACTACATCAACGCCCATGGGTCGGGCACCAAGCAGAACGACCGGCACGAGACCGCGGCCTTCAAGGACAGCCTCGGCGACCACGCCCGCCGAGTGCCGATCAGCTCGATCAAGTCGATGATCGGCCACTCCCTGGGGGCGATCGGCTCGATCGAGCTGGCGGCCTGCGTACTCGCCCTGGAACACCAGGTGGTGCCACCCACGGCCAATCTGCACGTGCCCGACCCGGAATGCGACCTGGACTATGTCCCGCTGGTCGCCCGCGATCACCGCATGAACGTGATCCTCAACGTGGGTAGCGGGTTCGGCGGATTCCAGACCGCCGTCCTGCTGGCCGCACCTGGAACGGCCCGCCCATGAGCACGCTCGCGATCACCGGCATGGCCGTCGTCGCGCCGACCGGCCAGAGCCTGGACCAGCACTGGTCGTCGGTCCTCACGGGCCGCAGCGGGATCCGTCCCATCAGCCGCTTCGATCCGGCCTCCTACCCCGTCCGCGTCGCCGGTCAGGTGGAGGACTACGTGGCGAGGGGCACCATGCCCTCCCGGTTCGTGAGGGAGACCGACCGCTTCACCCAGATGGGGCTGAGCGCGGCCCAGGCCGCGCTCCAGGACGCCGCGCTCGACCCGGCCGAGCTCCCCGAGTACGCGGTGGCCGTGGTCACGGCGAGCTCGTCGGGCGGCACGGAGTTCGGCCAGAAGGAGATGGAGCGGCTCTACCAGCACGGCCCCTCGTGGGTCAGCCCCTACCAGTCCATCGCCTGGTTCTACGCGGCGACCTCCGGGCAGATCTCGATCCGCCACGGCACCAAGGGGCCGGCCGGGGTGCTCTGCGCCGAGCAGGCAGGCGGCCTGGACGCCGTCGCGCTCGCGCGGCGCCTGGTCAGAGACGAGGTGAAGGCCGCCATCGTCGGCGGCACCGACGCCTCCCTGTGCCCTTACGGGCTGACGGCCCAGCTCACCTCGGGCCGCCTGTCCACTGTGAACGAACCGGAGCATGCCTACCGCCCGTTCGACGCCTCCGCGGCCGGCTACGTGCCAGGAGAGGGCGGCGCCATGCTGATCGTGGAGCCCGCTGCCGAAGCCAGGCGGCGGGGGGCGCGGATCCACGGCACCGTGCTCGGTCACGCCGCGGGCTTCGACCCGGCGCCGTGGACCGGCCGCCCGTCGGCGCTGCGGCGGACCATGGAGCGGGCGCTCGACGACGCCGGGATCGGGCCGCGAGATGTGGACGTCGTGTTCGCGGACGGGATGGCCGTCCCCGCGGACGACGCCGACGAGGCCAGGGCCATCGGCGAGGTGTTCGGCGGCGGCGGAGTCCCGGTGACCGTCCCGAAGGCGCTCACCGGACGGCTCCACGCCGGGGGCGGCGGGCTCGACCTGGTCACGGCCGTGCTCGCCATACGCCACGGCTGCGTGCCCCACACGGCGGCGACCACCACGGTTCCCGATTCCTACGATCTCGACCTCGTGCTGAACGAGCCGCGCCCGCGCGCGGTCAGGCACGCGGTGGTCCTGGCCCGCGGGCACGGCGGCTTCGTCTCGGCCGTCGTGCTCGGCGCATGACCCTTCACCGATTCGACGAGGAGAGAGCGACATCATGTCAGAGCCCGTAACCGGCGTCTTCACCCTCGAAGACCTGCGGTCGATGTTGCGCGTCGACGACGCCGACGAACTGACCGAGAGCAACGCCGATGAGGAGTTCGAGTCCCTCGGCTACGACTCGCTTGCCAAGTACGAGCTGGTCTCCCAGCTGGTGCGCCAGCACGGCATCCGGATCTCGGACAAGACGATGGAGCACCTGCGCACGCCGCGGCAGGCCGTCGACTACGTCAACGCCCTCATGGCCACCTCCCCCGACAACGCAGTGAGGTCCTGAAATGTCAGCACACACCGACAATGCCATCACGATCGCCGCCCCCATGGACCTCGTGTGGGACATGACCAACGACATCGAGTCGTGGCCGAAGCTGTTCAGCGAGTACAGCGCGGCGGAGATCCTGCACCGAACCGACACCACCGTGCGGTTCCGGCTCTCCATGCACCCCGACGAGAACGGGGTCGTGTGGAGCTGGGTGTCGGACCGGACCGCCGACCCCGAAACCAGGACCGTGCGCTCGCAGCGGGTCGAGCTCGGGCCGTTCAAGTACATGTTCCTGTTCTGGGAGTACCTGCAGACCGACGAGGGAGTCCTGCTGCGCTGGGTGCAGGACTTCGAGCTGAGGCCGGAGATGCAGGTAGACGACGCGGGCATGGCCGACCGGGTCAACGCCAACTCAGCCGTGCAGCTGAAGCTGATCAAGGAAGCCATCGAAGCGGAGGCGCGCGGCTGAGCGCGCCCCGACGCTCCTGACCGACCTCGAGGAGTCTTGCTCATGGCCATAGCGAAGGATGCCGGTGACTGGGAGCTGTGCCAGGAATGCGCCGCGCTCGTCTACCGGCCGCGGCTGCTGCGATCGCGCCGCGTCTGCCCCGAGTGCGGGCACCACCAGCGGCTCGCCGCCGGGGAACGGATCGACACCATCGCCGACCCCGGCTCCTTCACCCCCGCGCCGCAGGTCAGCGGTGGCGACCCGCTGGGCTTCGCGGACTCGCGGCCCTACCCCGAGCGGCTCGCCGAGGCGCGCAGCCGTACCGGACTGCAGGACGCCATCCTGTACGGCGGAGCCACCATCGGCGGCCGGCGGGTCGTGGTGGCGGCGATGGACTTCGCCTTCTTGGGCGGCAGCATGGGCTCGGCCATCGGCGAGACGGTCACCCGCGCCTGCGAGATGGCGCTGCGCGAGCGGGTCCCGCTGATCCTGGCCACCACCTCCGGCGGGGCCCGCATGCAGGAGGGCGCGGTCTCCCTCATGCAGATGGCCAAGACTGCCCAGGCCATGCGCGCGCTGCGTGAGGCCGGTCTGCTCAGCGTCTGCGTGCTCACCGATCCCACCTTCGGCGGGGTCACCGCCTCCTTCGCGACCCTCGGCGACGTCCTGGTGGCCGAACGCGGGGCACGCATCGGCTTCGCCGGGCCCCGCGTAATCGCCGCCGCCACTGGGGAGGAGCTGCCGCCGGGCTTCCAGACGGCCGAGTACCTCAAGAGCCGCGGCCTGCTCGACCGGGTCGAGGCGAGGGACGGCCTGCGCCCGCTGCTGGCCAGGCTGCTGGGGGTGACCTCGGCCCGGGATGCGGGCCAGGTCACCGCGTGGGAGCGGCCACTGGAAGAACTGCAGGAGGTGCCGGGGGGACCGCAGGAGGCGCCGACGCCGTACGAGACGCTGCGCCTGGTCCGCGACACCCGCCGCCCCACCGCCCTGGACTACATCTGGCAGATCTGCACGGACTTCGTCGAACTCCACGGCGACCGGCTGGAGGGCGACGACCCGGCCATCGTCGGCGGCCCAGCGCTCCTCGACGGCCGCTCCGTCATGATCATCGCGCACCAGAAAGGGCACAGCACCGACGAGCTGGTCGCCAGGAACTTCGGGCTGGCCCATCCGAAGGGCTACCGCAAGGCGCTGCGACTGATGCGGCTGGCGGGCAGGCTCGGCCTGCCGGTGGTCACGCTCGTGGACACGCAGGGCGCGGCTCCCGGGATCCGCGCCGAGGACCGCGGGCAGTCCTGGGCGATCGCGGAGTGCCTGGCCGGCATGTCGGAACTGCCGGTGCCGGTGGTCTCGGTCCTGATCAGCGAGGGTGGCAGCGGAGGAGCGCTGGCGCTGGCGGTGGCCAACCAGGTGCTCATGCTCCGGCACGCGGTCTACTCGGTGATCAGCCCGGAGAGCTGCTCCACCATCCTGTTCGGCGACCCGTCCCACGGCCCGCGTATGGCCGAGGCGCTCCGGATCACCGCACCGGACCTGCTCCGCCTAGGCATCGTCGACAGCATCGTGCCCGAGCCGCCCGGCGGTGCCCAGACCGCCCCGGCCGCCGCGGCCGAACACCTCAAGGCCGGTATACGGCGAGCCCTGCGCGAGCTCGCCGGGCTGAGCGGCGACGAGCTTCGCAAACATCGCTACGAACGCTTCCGGGTGCTGGGGATGATCGCCGATGACTGAGCATACCGACGAGCGGCACACGGTCCTCCGCCTGCTGCGCGAAGAAGCCGGCAACATCGTCAAGACCGTGCCGGGTCCGCTGGCCAGCCTCTCGCTGCGGGTGGGCGAGTGGGCGCTGGACATCTCGTGGGCGCACGGGACCGCACCCGCTGCCCCGCTGCCGCCGGTGATGGCGACGGAGGAGGAAACGGAAGCGGACGATACCGGTCTGCACGAGATCACCGCCCCGCTGGTCGGCACCTTCTACGTGGCGCCGGAGCCGGGCGCCCCGCCGTACATCCAGGTCGGGGAGCACGTGCGGGCGGGACAGACCGTCGGCATCGTCGAGGCGATGAAGCTGATGAATCCGGTCAAGAGCGACCTGGCGGGCGAGGTGGTCGAGGTCGTGACCGGCGACGCGACGCCCGTGGAGTATGGCCAGGCGCTGGTGCGGATCAGGGCGGAGGAGCCGTGAGCTTCAGCAAGATCCTCATCGCCAACCGGGGTGAGATCGCCCTCCGCATCGCACGGACCTGCCGCGAGCTGGGCATCGAGACGGTCGCCGTCTATTCGACGGCCGACCGCGACGCCCGCTTCGTGGCCTACGCCGACGAGGCGGTGCATATCGGGCCCGCCCCGGCCAAGCGCAGCTACCGCTACCCGCCCGCGATCATCGAGGCCGCCCTGCGCGCCGGCGCCGAAGCCATCCACCCGGGCTACGGGTTCCTCTCGGAGGACGCGGACTTCGCGCGGATCTGCACCGACCACGGGCTCGTCTTCATCGGGCCCAGCCCGGAGGTGATGGAGTGCGTGGGCGACAAGGCACGGGTCCGCGCCCTGCTCGCCGCGGCCGGGCTGCCGATCCTGCCGGGCAGCGACGGTCCCGTGGCGACGCCGGCCGAGGCCGAGGAGGTGGCCGAGCGGATCGGCTACCCCGTCATCGTCAAGGCCGCCGCCGGTGGTGGCGGCCGTGGCATCGAGCCCGCAGGCGATCGCGCCGAGCTGCGCGAGGTCTACCGGCGCACGACCGCCCTGGCCCGCCAGGTTTTCGGCAACGGCGAGGTCTACCTGGAACGCCTGGTCCAGGCCCCGCGCCACGTCGAGGTCCAGTTCCTGGCTGACACGCACGGCACCGTTCTGCACCTGGGCGACCGCGACTGCTCGCTGCAGCGCCGCAACCAGAAGCTGGTGGAGGAGGCGCCCTCACCACTCCTGCCGGACCGGGTTCGCGAGCGGCTCGGCGAGTACGCCGTGGTCGGGGCGCGCCGTGTCGGCTACACCGGGGCGGGGACCATGGAATTCCTGCTCGACGCCGCGGGCGAGATCACCTTCATGGAGATCAACGCGCGCATCCAGGTGGAGCACCCGGTCACCGAACTGCTGACCGGCGTCGACCTGGTGCGGGAGCAGATCCGCGTCGCGGCCGGTGAACCCCTGGGCATCACCCAGGACCAGGTCGCGCTGACCGGCACCGCCATCGAGTGCCGGGTCAACGCCGAGGACCCATCGGCGGGCTTCCGCCCCACGCCCGGCCGCCTGACCTCGTACCACCCACCGGGCGGTCCGGGGGTGCGGGTCGACTCCGGGTTCGGCCAGGGCGACGTGATCCCGCCGGACTACGACTCGCTGCTGGCCAAGGTGATCGTGTGGGCGCCGACGCGCGAGCAGGCGATCGTCCGTGCCGACCGGGCGCTGGCCGAGTTCGCCGTCGAGGGGCCCGGCGTGGCCACGACGATCCCGTTGCTGCGGCGGCTGCTGGCCCAGCCGGATTTCGTGGCGGCCAGGCACTCCACTGCCTTCGTCGACGCGTTAACAAACGAATTCAACCCTATGGAGAAAACCAGTGAACGTCCTGCAGACCATTAAGGGAATTCTCGTCTCCGAGCTTCTCGTCGACATCCCGGCGGAGCGGATGCAGCCCGATGACAGCCTGCGCGATGTCTACGGCCTCGACTCGCTCGGCTACGTCGAGCTGCGGGTCTGCATTGAGCAGACCTTCGGGATCACCATCGACGATGACGATTTCTCCCCCGAGCACTTCGCCACGCTCGGCGGGATCCAGGCGCTGGTGGAGCATCTCCAAAAAGACGAGGAAATGGTCAGCTGACCTTCCGTGGAGAAAGAAAGGATCGCCCCCATGCAACTCCAGACGGCGTCACCGCAGGCGGATCAGTCCTCGGCCGACCGTACGCTCGGCTTCACCGACATGAAGAAGTGGCTGCGCCACCGTCACCCGATGATCTACATCGACCGGGTCACCGACCATGAGCCCGGGGTGTTCCTCAGGAGCCTGCTGTCCGTCTCCGGCAACCTCGACGCGATCGCGGGACACTTCCCCGAGCGTGCGATCTACCCCGGCAGTCATCTCATGCAGGCTTTCGCCCAGTCGGGCATCATCCTCTACCTGCTGAGCACCAGGCCGCTGGCCGAGGATGAGCTTACCCTCATCGGCTCTGTCACCGCCCGCTTCACCAAGCCGGTCGTCCCCGGCGACCAGGTCGTCTTCGATGTCCGGGCTGATCGGCTGCGTGGCGACACGTTCTTCTTCTCGTGTCGCGCGTCCGTCGGCAGCGCGACGGTCGCCGCCTTCAAGGGGATGCTCACCCGGACAACGGTCGCCGCGATGGGCCGGCAGTTGTGGTGAACGCGCCCGTGGTCGTCGTCACCGGGATGGCGTGGACCACGCCGCTCGGGGACGGGCTCGACGAGGTGTGGCGCCAGCTGTGTGCGGGCGCCACCGGCGTCGTCCCGGTCAGCTCGCCGCACCGGCTCCGCACGTCGCTTGCCGGGGAGGTGCCGTTCCCGCCGTATGTGTCCTTGGCTCCGGAAGAACGGCAGATCGCCCTTGCTGTCCGCACGCTGGCCGAGGCCTTCGCTGAGGCTGGAGTCGCGGTGGACGATCCCTCGGTGACGCTTGTGCTCGGCACCAGTTTCGGAGGGCAGCTCGACGCGGAGGACGAGCCCGAACGGCACTGGACCCAGGAGGTCGCGCGCCGGCTCGGGCATCCGGGTACCCCGCTGTGTGTGACGACTGCCTGCTCTGCGGGAGCGGACAGCCTGCTCGTCTCGGAGGCGCTGCTCCGAAGTGGCCGGGCCGGGATCTGCGTGGCGGGTGGAGCCGACGTGCTGAGCGAGGTCAAGCGCCTGGGGCATTCGGCGCTCGGCACGATGAGCCGGACCGGGCTGCGTGCCTTCGACGCCGGTCATGACGGGATGGTGCTCGGTGAAGGTGCAGGGTTCCTGGTCCTGGAGCTGGAGGAGACGGCTCGAGCCCGGGGCGCTCGCATCCTCGCCCGCCTGGACGGCGTGGGCTCCGCCAACGACGCCACCGGCCTGACCGCTCCCGATCCTACCGGTGACAGCGTGGTCGCCGCGGTGCGCAGATGCCCGGGCGGCACCGGAGACGTCGCCGTGGTGTGCGCCCACGGGACGGGCACCCCTGTCAACGACGAGGTGGAGGCGACCAGCCTGCACGAGCTCTTCGCCGGATCCGAGAGCGATCCGGTCGTCTTCGGCACGAAGGGCGCCCTGGGCCACAGCCTGGGCGCCACCGGCGCGATCGAGGCGATCGCCACCATCCTGGCGCTGCGGCACCGGGCGACGCCGCCGCTCGCGGGGCTGGACTCGCCGATGCCCGGCTTCACGCTGCGGCTGGCGGACGGCACGGCGCAGGAGTTGCACGGCGGGGCGGGGCTCAGTCTGACGCTGGGGTTCGGCGGGTTCAACACCTGTGTGCGGTTCTCGCACGGGGAGGGCACGGCGGGAACGGAGAGCAGGCCCGAAGAGCGGAGGGCCGTAGAAGAGATCACCTGGCCTGGTCCTCCGGCCGTCGCCGGTCATGGTGCAGTCACAGTCGAGGATCCCACCACCCGCTCTACCAACCGCCCTTCCCTCTACGCCGACCCGGTGGCCTGGCTGGCCGCCGCAGCGGTCGATGCCGCCCTGGGCGAGAGCGGCTGCGGGGAGGACGTGCTCGCCGCCCGGAACGACGTGGCGGTGATCGTGCTCACCGGCACCCACCCCCTGCCGACCTCCAGGGCGCTCGCAGCTCAGGCGACCACCCGCGGCCAGGTCTCGCCACTGCGCTTCGCCGGCGCCAACCCGGGCATCCTGGCCGGGCTCACCTGCATCCAATGGGGGCTGCGCGGACCGTCGCTGGTCCTCGCGGCGGCCGACGACGGCACCGTCGACACAGCTCTGACGGTCGCGGAGTCGTGGCTCAGCTCCGGCCAAGCCCGCTACGTGATCGCGGTGCGACACCAGGCGCACCCTGAGGGACACACCGCCCGGTGCGCCGTGCTGCAGGCCGCCACGGAGCCGGGCACCAATCCCCGCGCCCTCCTGACCGCCCCGATCGCCTCTCTCCCCACGACGGCATGAAGGGAATGTCTCTGATGTCCACCACAGACCACGGACCGCCGCTGGGCGCGAGACCGGTCGCCGACTTCCTGGCCAGGTCGGCCGACCTGGCCGCCCGGACATCCCCGGAAGGGATCGACGGCACCCTGGACGACCTCGCGAAGCTCGGCCTCGAACCCGGTGACGCGGTCATCATCGCGCTGTCCAACTCCATGCGGACGGTGCGCACGTATCTGGCCGCCCTGCTGCTCGGCTTCGTCCCGATCGCCATCGCCCCCAGGACTCCGCCTGCCCGGACAAGACGGCTCGCGGCCACGCTGGGAGCGCGGGCCCTGCTGGCCGCCAGACCGGATCCGGAGAGGTACGGCGCAGCCGCCAGCCATGCCGTCGGCAAGGTTGAGGCGGTGCTGCTCGACGGCGACACACCGGTCGCCCAGGGCGGGCGAGCGCGACCCGAGGCCGGCACCGCCCCGCCGTACCGCGCCGGACAGGTGCTCATGTCCACCTCCGGCACCTCCGGAGCCTTCAGCGCCTGCCTGCACCGCGTCGACGCCCTGTTGCGCAACGCCCGCCGCCACGCCGCGGCGGTCGGCATGACAGCCGACGACACCGTGCTGGTCAACCTGCCGCTGTACTACTCGTACGCGATGGTCGCCCAGGTGCTGGCCGCCTATGTCACAGGCGCTCGGATCGTCGTCACCGGCCCGCCCTTCACCCCGGCCGGCTACGAATCGGCCATCGCGGCCCACGGCGTGACCCACTCCTCCATCACCCCGGAACTCGCCCGCAGACTCCTGTCCCACGGTACCCTGCCGTCACCGGGTCCCCGGGTCATGACCATCGGCGGGGACCAGATCCACCCGGCCCAGGTAGCCCGGCTGCTGGCGGCCAGGCCAGACGGCGAGCTGTACCTCACCTACGGCCTCACCGAGGCGGGCCCGCGCGTCCTGACCCTCGCCGCCCACGCCGAACCGGCCCACCGGCACGCCTCCGTCGGCCTGCCCCTGCCGGGGGTACGGACGTCCCTACGCCCGGAGACCGGCGAACTCCTGGTGGAGTCCGACACCGCGCTGGAGAGGAAGATCGGTGGCTCGGCGGCCGCGCGCACCCTGATCGCCCCCGGCCGGATCGCCACCGGCGACGTCTTCACCATCGACGAGGACGGCTACCACTACTTCTGCGGCCGGCTGTCGGACTTCGCGATCATCCGCGGTGAGAAGGTCTCGCTCAGCGGCCTGCGGCAGACGGTCAACGCCATCGCCGG
This sequence comes from Nonomuraea sp. NPDC049152, assembly GCF_040648355.1. Lineage (NCBI taxonomy): Bacteria > Bacillati > Actinomycetota > Actinomycetes > Streptosporangiales > Streptosporangiaceae > Nonomuraea > Nonomuraea sp. NPDC049152. The sequence continues at coordinate 51,793 of NZ_JBEZDO010000015.1, forward strand.
AGTCGTGCGCTGCGTACCGCGGCTGGCCGAAGGCGCGGGCGGCGAGAGCGCCCTCGACCTGGAGATCACGGTCGCCGACACACGACCGGACACGGAAGCGAGGCTCCGGTCGGAACTCAACTCCCTGCTCCTGCCCGCCGAACGCCCTCGAGCCATCCAGATCGCCACCGCCAACCCTGAGGACTTCCACAAATGACACTGCTCTTCTGCGTGCCCTACGCCGGCGGCTCAGCCCGGGTCTACCGCGGCTGGCAGGAGTGGTTCGCCAACGATGCCGAGGTCGTCCCGCTGGAGCTCGCAGGCCGCGGCACCCGCTCCGCTGAGCCGGTCGCGCCTTCGGTGCGCGCGGCCGCCATGGATCTCGCTCGCCGCGTGCCGGAGAGAGCGGCGGGCCGGCCGTACATCCTGTTCGGGCACAGCATGGGCAGCCTCATCGCCTACGAAATGGCCGCGATCATTGAGGATTCGGCGAGCGACGGGCCGTGCCTGGTGGTCGTCTCCGGGCGCAACCCGCCGCAGACGAGGGCGAACTGGGGGATGACGCTTTGGAGCTGACCGACCTGGAGCTGTTCGAGGCGCTCCAGGCCGTGGGTGGCGTGCCGGCCGGGCTCAGCCCGTCGATCGCTGTCACGCTCTTCGTGCCGCTGATCCGTGCCGACCTGCGCAACACCGTCTCCTACGACTCTGGCTCACCACCGCGCCGGATCTCCGCTCCGTTGCTGGTGGCCCAGGGACGGGAGGACCCGCTCGTAGGGCCGGACGCGGGTGCGGGCTGGGCGCACTGCACGCAGCGGGAGTGCACGGTCGTCCGCCACGACGGGCATCACTTCTCGATCTTCGAACGCGTTGGGCAGCTCGCCGAAACGCTGAGGCCGTTCCTGGCGCGGGGGCGGGGGTACCCTAGCGGGTGGAGTTCACCACCAAACCGCGCCAAGTGATAGTCGGACCTGTTCCATACCGCGACCTCGCCGATCGGCCGACTCGTTCCGAGGTCGACCTGCCACCAGGGCTGGGGCTCAAGGCCGGTGTGCGTGACCGAGCCGGCGGCGAGGTCACCGCTGATGTTCCCGTCCACGGCGCGTGCGGCGATCGGGTTGATGGGGTGCGCGTAGGTGCTGGACTGGGTCGCGCTCTTCCCGACGGCCAGGTTCGCGGACACGATCCGGTAGCTCGCGCCCGCCTCGGTGAGGAACGTGACGGTACCGTCAGCCTCACGCGAGTGGTCGACCGCGTTGCCGTCGGCGCCGGTCACCCGGACATCGCCGGGGAAGCTCAGCCGTGCGGGACCGCCCCTGTCGGAGGCGAGGCGGATCTCGGTCAGGGCGCCCTGCTGCCAGGTCGCGCCGACCGTGAACGCGCCCCGGGCGCGCAGCCCGTCGAACGAGCCCTGTTCCGACCACGCGCCGGGAAGGGCGGGCAGCACGTCGATCACGCCGGTGTGGCTCTGCAGGAGCATCTCCGCGACTGCGGCCGTGGAGCCGAGGTTGGCGTCGATCTGGAACGTGCCGGAGGGGAAGACCTTGTCCCACAGGTTGGGCATGGTGTTCTGCAGCAACTGGGTGCGGTACTGGGCGAACGCCTGGTTGCCGTCGCGCAGCCGGGCCCAGAACGCCGCTTTCCAGGCGTTGGCCCAGCCCGTCGCCTCCCCATTGCCACGAGCGATCAGACTGGTCCGCGCGGCCTGGACCAGAGCCGGATCGCCGCCGATCTGCCGTCCCGGGTAGAACGCGAACAGATGTGAGACGTGCCGGTGGGTGTCCGTAGGACTGTCCAGGTCCTGCTTCCACTCCTGGAGCTGCCCGAACCGGCCGACGCGCAGCCCCGGGTCGAGTTTGGCCAGTGCCGCGGCCACCTCGGGCTCGTCGGTCCCCAGCACCTTGGCGGCCTCCAGGACATTGGTGAACAGGTCCCAGACAATCTGCTGGGACATCGCGGCGCCCGCGGTGAACGGCCCGTGCTCGGGGGAGTAGCTCGGGGAGGCGACGAGCTTGCCGTCGGCGTCCTGGACCAGGTAGTCGAGCCAGAACTGCGCGGTCTCCTTGAGTAGGGGATAGTGCGCCTGCCGACAATTGCGTCCGCCCAGCTCACGGCCATGTGCGCCCTGCTTGGCGTGCGCGAGCTCCGGCCCTCAGCAGAGGGAGACGCATGCGGAATGATGATCGACCGTGCTCCTTCGCCTGGCCTATCTCGCCGTCACGAACGCCTTTGCCGCGCTGCGGTTGCTGCCGATGGGCGATCGGGACAAGGACGTCGAGATACTTGCCCTGCGCCATCAGATCACCGTGCTTGAACGGCAACTCGGTGCTGATGCCAGGGTGAGGTTCGCGCTCGAGGATCGGGCTTTCCTGGCCGCGCTGCTGACATCGCTGCCGCGTGAGGTCCTGCGCCGGGTACGGCTGCTCGTCCGGCCGGATACCGTCTTGCGCTGGCACCGCGATCTGATGAAACGGCGTCACGCCCGTAGCTGCCGGTCGAACGGGCGAGGTCGCCCGCCCACGGTCCGTTCCATCCGCGTCCTCATCCTGCGACTGGTTCGAGAGAACCCGGCGTGGGGATATCGGCGGGTACATGGTGAGCTCACCACGCTCGGCATCAAGATCGCACCGTCCACGGTCTGGGAGATCCTCAAGCAGGAAGGGCTTGATCCGGCTCCTGCGCGGGCGTTCATCACGTGGGCCGACTTTCTGCGCTCGCAAGCCGAGGCTCTTCTGGCCTGCGACTTCATCGAGACTATTACTTTGAACGGCCAGCGTCAGTACATCCTGGCGGTCATCGAGCACACGAGCAGGCGCGTGCGCGTGCTGGGTACCACCGCGCATCCGAACGCGAGCTGGGTCATCCAGGCGGTCAAGAATCTGGTGATGGATCTGGAGGATGCGGGCTGCCGGGCGCGCTACCTGATCCGTGACCGGGATGCCAAGTTCCCGGCCCTCGTGGACGAGATCCTGTCCGAGGCCGGCGTCCAGGCCGTGCTCACTGGTATCCGGATGCCGCGCATGAACGCGGTCATGGAGCGGTGGGTGCAGTCGTGCCGCCGCGAGCTCCTGGACCGCTGCCTGATCTGGAACGAACGTCACCTGCGGCACGCCCTGTCCGAGTACGAGCGGTTCTATAACGAGCACCGAGCCCACCAGGCCCGGGCTCAAGCGGCACCACTGCGTACCGTCCCGGATCCGATCTTCGATCCGAAGCGAATCGATGACCTGAACATACATCGGCGAGATCGGCTCGGCGGGGTTCTCCACGAGTACTCACATGCCGCTTGACCTGCGTGGACGGAGTTTTCGGCAGGCGCAATGTGTCCGACCAGTTTCTGTGGCTGGCCTATCTGGCGGGGTTGCCGCCGGTCCGGCTGCATGATCTCCGGCATGGGGCGGCGTCGTTGATGCTGGCCGCGGGTGTGGAGATCAAGGTGGTGCAGGAGACGCTGGGACACACCTCGAGCGCTTTCACCGCAGACACCTACACCTCGGTCTTCCCGCAGGTGGCGATGGCGGCGGCGGAGAAGACCGCGGCGCTGTTGCTCGGTGACAACGAAGGCCAAGGCGTTCTGCGGCAGCTTCGCGTGTAATCAGAGGGAGAGGCTTGGCCGGGGAGAGGACGGCTTCGTTCCGCTGGGATCGCGGCGGAACGGAGCCGTTCGTCATGTGACGCAAGCGACGAGCGCGGCGATCGACAGCATGATGATCATGGTGTGTACAGGGTTGGTACGGGCGAGCACGGTAGGAGCACGGATGGGCCAGAACTATGTTCCGGCCAGGTGTGCAAATGCATGTTTCCGCAGGTCAGCGCCATGATCAAAGCGCGCCCTGCAGGATTCGAACCTGCGACCGTCGGATTAGAAGTCCGGTGCTCTATCCAGCTGAGCTAAGGGCGCTCCCGCATAATTGTGCATGATCCTGGGAGTGCGTACGTACTCGATTCTCGTGTCACGCACACTCTTCCCCGCGGAGCGCCCGCTACAGGCAGTTCCGGTAGTCGGTCCTGCTGTTGTTGTACGAGCAGGAGTCGATCAGCCGGCCGGTCGGGTTGCGGAGGTAGGCGATGTCCTTGTCGTTGTTCCAGACGTAGGCGCCACGCCCCCAGTGGGACGTGGACGGGTGTCGCTGCCCTGGCCGGTGCGGAGGGTGAGTTTCTTGCCCGGGCCCAGCACGGCGTCCGGCCCGAAGGTGTACGTGTAGCCGGTCTTGTCCTTGATGGTCCAGTGTTCCAGGTCGATCGGCTTGCGGGTGGTGTTGAGGATCGTGACGTACTCGCCGTTCAGGGACGCGTTGCTGCGGCGGTCGACGCCGGGGGAGTCGTAGTAGACCTTGGCGATCTGTACGGCGGGGGCGGTGGACGAGGGGGCGAACGCGGTGGCGGTTAAGGCGGCGACCAGGGCCAGGGGGATGGGCATGGGTGATTCTTCTGCGATATGGGATGGGGGCGGGATCGGTGGGATGGGCGGGGCGGCGGGTGTCTGCAGAGTGAGACGACTGGCTCCGCACGAGGGTTCACGCGGCGTGGTCGTTGACTCACGTTGTGAACATCATCTGACAGGGTGATTGTCCGAAAACCCCAGGCGAGGGGCGTGCGAATACGGCTAAGGTGTCGTGGCATGGTCGCGACGGTCCTGCACGAGATTCCGCTGCAGGGCGGGGACGTGACGGACGGGGTGGTGCGAATCGGCGACACGGTGCGCAGGCCCACCTGTCGGTCCAGCCCCGCCGTGCATGCTCTGCTCCGCCATCTGGAGGCGGTGGGGTTCGAGGGCGCACCGCGTCTGGTGGGCGTGGACGCCGCCGGTCGCGAGATCATCACCTTCGTTCCCGGTACGGCGGGACTGACCGTCGACACCGTCACCGACCAGGCGCTGGAGCGGCTGGCGCGGTTGCTGCGCGGCTTCCATGACGCGACGGTGGGGTTCCCGCTGGCCGGGCATCGCTGGGAGGGCGGGTCGAACGACGACGCGGTTCCCGAGGTGATCGGGCACTGCGATCTGACCCCGGACAACGCGATCTTCAGGGACGGCAGGCCCGTCGCGCTCATCGACTTCGATCTCGCGCGGCCGACGACGAGGCTGTTCGACGTGGTCACGACGTTGCGGCACTGGGCACCGATCGCCGACCCTGTCGACAGGCATCCGTTGCTGCGCCACGCCGATGTGGGCGCGCGGGTGCGGCTGTTCTGTGACGCGTACGGCCTGCCGTCCCGCGAACGCCGCCGCCTGATCCCGCTGGCGAGGCTGCGGTTCGGGCGGTCGTACGAGGTGATGAGGGCTCGCGCGGCCGAGGGCGGCGGCTGGGCGAGGATGTGGGCGGACGGCGCGGGCGAGCGCATCCGGCGGGCCGCGGCATGGCTCGACACCCACGAAGATGAGGTTCATGCACATCTCGTCTAGGTCCGCGGGGATCGCGCTGGGGGTTCTCGTGGACGCCGCCGTGGGGGATCCGCGGCGTGGTCATCCTGTCGCGCTGTTCGGGCGGGCCGCCGCGGCGCTGGAGAAGCGGCTGTACGGCGATGCCAGGCCCAACGGGGTGGCGCATGTCGCGATCTGCGTGGGCGCTTCGGCGGGACTCGGGCTCATCGCGCGATGGGCGGGTGTCACGGTCTCCCGAACCGCGAATGCCGGTGTGGTCCCGAGGAACGCGGTCTCTTGGAGCGAACTCGTAGTTGCCGGTGTCGTCGCGAGGAGCGTGGACGCTGGAGTCTTCCGCCGGAACGCGCAGGGCTACCGGGCGGCTCTGGGGTGGGCTCTGGAGACCGGGTTGACGGCGGCGGCGACCTGGGCCGTGCTGGGTGGCACCACGCTCGCCCGCGAAGGCGTCCACATGGCCGAGGCCCTGGAGGCCGACGACCTCGCGGCGGCCAGGGACCGCCTCCCGCACCTGTGCGGCAGGGATCCCAGCGCGCTGGAAGCCCCCGAGCTGGCCAGGGCCACGGTCGAGTCCCTGGCCGAGAACACCTCGGACGCCGTCGTCGCCCCCCTCTTCTGGGGCGCCGTCGCGGGCGTTCCCGGTCTGCTCGCCTACCGCGCCGTCAACACCCTCGACGCCATGGTCGGCCATCGCTCCCCGAGGTACGAGAACTTCGGCTGGGCCTCCGCCAGGCTCGACGACGTGGCCAACTACGTGCCCGCCAGGATCACCGGGCTGCTCGCCGTACTCGCCGCTCCTGACAGGCGGCGCGCCCTGCGGGTGCTGCGCAGGGACGGTCACCGGCATCCCAGCCCCAACGCGGGCAGGTGCGAGGCCGCGTTCGCCGGCGCGCTGGACGTGACGCTGGGCGGCACCAACGTGTACGGCTCCCGCGTCGAGCACCGCCCCGAGATGGGGGAGGGCCCCAAGCCGGAGGTTCGCGACATCCGCCGCGCGGTCAGGCTCACCAGGATCGTGAGCCTGACCGCCGCCGCTATCGCCGTGCTTGTTCCAGCACTCTGGCCGCGTCGCGCTCGAAGAAGCCACGCGCCAGGAGCGTGATCACGCCGCCGATGACCATGGGCGGGATGAGCGCGTACATGCCGGCGGTCAGCGAGCCGCTGCTGTCGGAGACGCGGCCGACGATCAGCGAGCCGAACGCGCCGCCGAACGTCGTCAGCAGCTGCAGGACGGCGAAGCCGAGCCCCCGGGCGTGGGCGCCGACGACGTCGGCCAGGGAGGCCGTCATGTTCGGGATCGCGATCGACATGAGCGTGCTGGCCAGCAGCGTCAGCACGCTCAGCCACAGCAGGGAGTCCATGGCCAGCGCGCCGGCCAGGACCACCGAGCCGGCGGTGATGCCGCCGCCACCTGCCAGCAGGCGGCCGCCCTTGATCGTGCCGTGCCACGTCGAGCCCAGCCGCGAGCCGATCAGCGTGCCGAGCACGGGTCCGGTGACCGTGATGAGGCCGCTGATCGAGCCGGCGACGCCGGTGCCCACGCCGAAGCCGCGGACCATGAGCGTCGGCATCCAGTAGAAGATGCCCGCCAGGCCGAGCGTGAGCAGCGCGAGTCCGACGCAGACGATCACCAGGGTGGGGATGCGCAGCACCTCGGCGAACCGCCCCGCCCGCCTGTCGGCGACCAGGCCTGAGCCGCCCGAGGCGACCACGTCGGGACTGCCCGCGGCGACCGTGACTGAGCTGCCCGTGACGACCGCGTCGGAGCTGTCCGCGACCGTGCCGGAGCCGCCCGCGACGACTTGGTCCAGGTGTCCGCGGGCCGGTTCGCGCAGCCGCCGGCACAGGTAGGCGGTGATCAGCCCCGGGACGACCATGACGAGGAACGCGGTCCGCCAGCCGTACGCCTGGGCGAGCACGCCGCCGATCAGCGTGCCGATGCCGCCGAGGTAGGTGGTGACCCTGGTCAGGCCGTACGCCTTGGCCCTGGTGACGGGCGGGTAGTAGTCGGCGGTCAGGGATCCGGCGGCGGGGTTGTCGATGTTCTCGGCGGCGGCGAGGAAGACGCGCATCGCGTAGAACATGGCGAAGCCCGCCGCCAGACCCGAGCCGAGCGTGGCCACCGCCCAGAGCGTCACGACGACCGCCAGGATCCTCGTCCTGTTCACGCGGTCGGCGAGGTAGCCGGCGGGGATGGCGACGATGGCGGCGGCCAGCGCCGACGCGGTCGGGATCGAGCCCGCCGCGGTGTCGCTGAAGCCCCACTCGGCCTGCACATGGGGGAGCACGCCTGACAGGAGGTTGTTCTCGACGCGGTCGACCAGGCCGACGACGAACAGGACGACCAAGGGGGTCCAGCCGTACGGCGCGCGGGTTTGCGCGGTGGTCCCTGTGGGAGGAAGCGTGCCGACCATGCTCACGCCCTTTCCAGAATTCAATTCTAGGAGTTTGTTCTAGACAGAGTGGCAGAAGTCACACCATGTGCCAAGAGCGCGGCCCGCTACGGTTGCCGGGTGAAGGGTGCGTTGCTGGTCGCGGGGACCACGTCGGATGCGGGCAAGAGCGTGGTGACGGCGGGCATCTGCCGCTGGCTGGCCAGGCAGGGGGTGCGCGTCGCGCCGTACAAGGCGCAGAACATGTCGCTCAACTCCTTCGTCACCGCCGACGGCGCGGAGATCGGCCGGGCGCAGGCCATGCAGGCGCAGGCCGCGGGCCTGGAGCCGGTCGCGGACATGAACCCGATCCTGCTCAAGCCGGGCAGCGACCGCCGCAGCCAGGTCGTGCTCATGGGCAGGCCGCTGACCGACGTCGACGCGATGGAGTACGGCGCACTCAAGGACTTCCTGAGGGAACGAGCGCTGGAGTCGTTCGAGCGACTGCGCGAGGCCTACGACGTGGTGATCTGCGAGGGCGCGGGCAGCCCCGCCGAGATCAACCTCAGGCGCGGCGACATCGCCAACATGGGCCTGGCCAGGGCGGCGAACCTGCCGGTCGTCGTGGTGGGCGACATCGACAGGGGCGGCGTGTTCGCCGCCTTCTACGGCACCGTGGCGCTGCTGTCGCCCGAGGACCAGGCCCTCATCTCGGGGTTCGTGGTCAACAAGTTCAGGGGCGCGGTCGAGCTGCTCCAGCCGGGGCTCGACACGCTGCGCGCACTCACGGGCCGCGAGGTGTACGGCGTGCTGCCGTGGCTCGACGGGCTGTGGCTCGACGTCGAGGACTCCCTCGCGCTCGACAGCCGTCCGACGGTCACCGGGCTGCCCCACGGCAGGCAGACGCTCCGCGTGGCCGTGGTGAAGCTGCCGCGGGTCTCGAACTTCACCGACCTCGACGCGCTGGCGAGCGAGCCGGGGGTGCTGGTCAGGTTCGTCACCACCCCCGCCGAGCTCGACGACGCCGACCTCGTCGTCCTGCCCGGCTCGAAGGCGACCGTCTCCGACCTGGCGTGGCTGCGCTCGACCGGGCTGGCCGACGCGCTGACGGCCAGACGGCTGCCGATCCTGGGCATCTGCGGCGGCTACCAGATGCTCGCCCGCGAGATCGTGGACGAGGTGGAGTCGAAGGCGGGGCGGGTGGAAGGGCTCGGGCTGCTGCCGGTGCGAGTGCGGTTCGCCGAGGAGAAGCGGCTGGCCAGGCCCACGGGACACGCGTACGGCCATGCGGTGTCGGCCTACGAGATCCACCACGGCGTCGCCACGGTCGAGGGCGGCGAGCGGTTCCTCGACGGCTGCACGGCGGGGGCGGTGTGGGGGACGACCTGGCACGGCGCGCTGGAGAACGACGACTTCAGGCGGGCGTTCCTGGCGGAGGTGGCGGCGCGGGCGGGCCGCGACTTCGTGCCCGCGCCAGGCGTGTCGTTCGCGCGGCTGAGGGAGGAGCGGCTCGACGCGCTGGGGGACCTGGTCGAGCGGAACCTCGACACGGACGCGCTGCTCAGGCTGATCGAGAAGGGCGCCCCCTCGGTGCCGTTCCTCCCGCCGGGCGCGTGACGCCCCGCGGGACGGGTTGACGGTCCGGGGGACGGGTTGACGGTCCGCGAGACGGGGTGCAGATCCGGGAGACGGGTGATGACCCGCGAGACGGGGTGGCGAAACCGTGGGTGGCGAGCGGCGCGGGATGCGGCGAGCCGCAGGAAGGCTCAGTGGGCGGAGATCACGGTCTTGAGCGCGACGAGGGCCAGGCCGAGGACGAGGTTGGCGATCCCGGAGACGACGACCACCCGCGTGGAGGCGTGGATCCTGACCGCTGCCGCGACGGCCCAGACGACCTGGCCGGCCACCGCCACGCACAACGCCGCCCAGGCCGCGACCGTGTTGGACAGGCCCAGCCCGGCGGCGAGGGCGGCGGCTATGGCCGGAGGGAACGACGCCTGCGCCAGCGGCCACTCGTGCCTGGCGACCCCCCGCAGGTTCGCCCAGGTCAGGGGCTTGACGGGGTATCCGCGGCTCACGATCTGGGCGTAGACGTGGGTGATCCAGAACACCACGCCCGTGCAGATCAGGAGCACCATGAGCTCTCCGGCGACGGGCGGCCCGCCCTCCGCGGTGGAGCCGACGACGACGGAGGCCGCCAGCAGCGAGCCGTACACGGCGCCCGCGAATTCCACCTGCTCAGGGGCCGCACCCGTTTCACGTGCGTTCATGACAGCAGTGTCCTTCACACCCGCCCGGTTGATCCGTCTGGCTTGCCGTCAAGGCGAGGGCTGGGCGGAAAGGCCCGCGTGGTCGGGGACGACGCGGGAGAGTCCCCGCAGCCAGGCCTCGACGTCCTGCGGCCACCACCGCCCCGCCGCCAGCCGGCCGAGCAGCTCGGCGACCGCGCCCGCGGACGGCGGCGCGGGCACCACCCGCACCGGCGCGGCGCCCGCCAGCACCCCCAGCCACCAGTGCCGGACGGTGGCGGGCAGCTCGCCGGGCTCCAGCACGACGTAGTAGTCGGGCAGCACCAGCCGCTCGGTCCGCAGCGCCGCCAGCGTCTCCTCCACCGCGACCTCGAGCCCGCCGACGGGTTCGGTGCCGTCGAAGAAGCCCGCCCACGTGCGCCCCACCTCGGCGAGCGGGTCGGCGTCGTGGACCACGTAGGTGGCCCTTGCCCTGGTCACCGCCTCGGTCACCTGTTCGGGGGTGCGGTCGCCCGCCGTGAGGGCCCGCACGTTGTGCAGGCCGTCCAGTCCCGCGACCACCTCGGCCGCGTGTTCGCCCGCCACCACGATCACCGTGCTGCTCACCCGCCGCATCCCTGGAGTCTACGGAAGCGGTGTGCTTCAATCGCGTGACGGGTACGTGGGGCGCCCCTGACCACCGTTGTCGAGGACCATGGCAGGCCTCCATGAACGACATCGACCCCATCGCCCAGCTCGCCAGGCGCGCGGCCAGGGCGAGCAAGCGCATCGAGTGGCACAACATGCTCGTCCGCGACCTGGAGCTCACCAGGCAGCGGCTGCGGCGCGCCACGCGCCTCATCGAGTACCTGTCGGAGGCGGAGCCGCCGCCTCTGGAGTACGTGACCGCCGTCCGCTCGCCGAGGCGGGGCCGGTTCCAGCAGGTGACGGTGGCGATCGACGGCTGCCGCTGCGTCATCGGGCTGCGCGGGGCGCGTTCGTGGCGGGGCCGCGAGGCCGACGACTGGCGCAGGACGGTCGACGTCGTCAGGCGCGTGCGCAAGGGCGAGCTGCAGTGATCGCCCGCACCGTCTACCAGATGCTGCCGCGCGACCAGGCCTGGTTGCTCACCTGGGTCGACGGCGAGCCCATCGTCGTGATCAACTCCACGCTCGACGAGGGCGAGCAGCGGGCCGCGCGCCTGGACGCCCAGCGCGCGGCCCGCGCCACCCGCCCGCCCGGCTGAGGTCAGGCGCCCTGCAGCTGGAGCATGCTCGGGGTGTCGGCGAAGAACCGGACGCTGGTGACCGTCTCGCGGCGGCCCAGCGGGCGCGTCACGGTGATCGGCTCGGCCAGCTCGACGACGACGTTGGTCTGGGAGCCGACGGCGACGCTGAGCCGCCCGTCGGCGACCTGGATCATGCCGGTCTCGTTGTAGTTGCGCGACACCCGCACCGAGGAGATCAGCTCGCGCGGGATGCGCAGGTCGAAGTAGGCGCCGAAGCGGACGCGCAGCTCGTCGCCTGTCACGACGTGCGGCCTGGTGACGCAGGCCGCGCCGAAGGCCAGCGCGAACACGATGCCGTAGAGGTCGAGCACCAGCACAACGACGCGCACGGGGGAGGGTACGTCCAGAGCCACCAGCAACAGATCGATGCCGACCGTCTCCACGACCATCACGAACAGCATGATCAGCAGGATCGTCGACTGCTCCTTCGAGTACGGCACGGCCGTCGCCCCCCGCGGCACGCCGTGGCGCCGCCTGGCGACCCACAGGCCCAGGCTCGCCATGCCCTTCAGCTCGAACTCCATCACCTTGCGCACGAGCACGGGCACCAGCAGGTCGACGGTCGCCAGCAGCGCCGCCCGCCGCTCCGCCCCCTCGCCGCGCGCCGTCCGGTAGAGCCGGAAGGCGGTCGCCGCCTCCAGCGTGAGCACGCCCAGCACGACCGCCTCGGCCAGGAGCAGCACCGGCGTCGGCAGCGAGACGCCGGAGACGAGCAGGACCGCGAGCAGCAGCTCGGCGGGGATGACCGTGTACAGCGCGGCGCGGGCCAGTCGGAGCATCACATCCGTCCCTTCAACGTGACCATGAGGAGCCTGAACACCTCGGCCTGCGCCGGCGTCATCTCGGCGCTCAGCGCGTCCAGCCAGTCGGCGCCCTGGGCGCCGGACTTCTCGATCATGGGCAGGACCAGCTCGTCGGGCAGGTGGGCGGCCAGGTCGCCGGCCAGCTCGGCGAGCCTCTCGTCGTCGAGGCTCGCGTCGGCCAACTCGTCCAGCCGCAGGTAGAGCTCGTGCCCTCTGGCCAGCGCGGCGGGCTTGGTGAGGGGCCGCATCAGGTCGAGGACGTGGGCCTGGTCGGCGGGGTCGGCCAGGTTGCTCATCAGCGTGAGCATCTCGCGGTCGAGCTTGGCGAACGGCGATTCCGCCGCCTTCCCCGCCGACAGGTCGCGCAGGACCGCCGCCATCTCGGGCGGCACGAGGGAGTCGGGGTGCAGATCCGCCTCGGCGAGCAGGACGGCCAGCCTGGCGCGCCTGACCGCGATCGCCTCCTGCTGCCTGGCGAGGTCGGCGTCCAGCTCCTGGAGCACCTCGCGCAGGTCCTTGCCCTGGTCCTCGGCCAGCACGTCGCGCAGTTCGTCGAGCGACATGCCGAGTCCGGCCAGCTGCCTGACGCGGGACAGCAGGACGGCGTCCCTCAGCCGGTACTCCCTGTAGCCGTTGGCGAGCCGTTCGGGCTCGGGCAGCAGCCCCAGGTGGTGGTAGTGGCGTACGGTCCTGGTCGACACTCCGACCAGGGAGGCGAGCTCTCCGATCCGCATGCGGTCATTACACACGTTGACGTTACGTGAAGGTCAAACTTGGGCCTTGCCGGTGGTCGGGAGCAGGCTTACGATCCGGCTAACTCTTAGGAAACTTTCTTAATAGAAAGATCCGTCGCATGCGCAAATCTTCTGTTGTGCTGCTCGTCGTACTCGTCGCCGTCGCCCTGAGCGCCGTTCCCGCCAGCGCCGCGGCGCGCCTGACCGCCACCTTCGGCCGGTCGGGAACCACCGGTACGTTCATCGTCGCCAACCCCGGTACCACGGCCGTCACCGGCTGGTCGATCGTCTTCGAGTTGCCGCCGGGCGTCACCGCGAGCAATCCGCGGAACGCCACGATCACCCAGAACGGCCCCAAGGTGACACTGACCCCCGCCTTCTACATCAAGACCATCCAGGCGGGCAGGAACACCGAGCCCTACAGCCCCTCCTTCACGCTGAGCTCCGCCGTACAGCCGACCTCGTGCAAGATCAACGGCGCGAACTGCGACGGCAGCGGCCCCGAGCCGCCCGCCCCTCCGCCCGTGGGGGCGACCTACACGGTGAGCGGCACCTCGGCCACGTTCGTGGTGGCCAACAACTCGACCACCGCGCTGAACGGCTGGACGATCGTGTTCGACCTGCCCTCCGGGGTGACCGCGAGCAACGCCCAGCACGCCGCGCTCGCCCAGAACGGGCGCACGGTCACGCTGACCCCCGCCCACTACAACACGACCGTGGCCCCGGGCGCGACGACCGACCCATACAGCCCGACCTTCACGGTCAGTACGGCAGGCGCCGAGCCCACCTCCTGCCGCGTCAACGACGTGAACTGCGACGGCACGCCCGACGCGCCGCCGGGAGCTCCGGGCAACCCGCGCGTGACGGTCAAGACCACCAGGACGGTCTCGCTCGCATGGGACGCCGCCCAGCAGGGCAGCCTGCCCATCGTCGGCTACGTGCTCTCCAACGGCAGCGAGGTCTCCGGCACCACGGCCACCGTGACGGGCCTGACGCCCAACACCTCCTACACCTTCACCGTGAAGGCCAAGGACCGTAAGGGCACGCTGTCGGCCGCCAGCGCTCCCGTGACGGTGACGACGAACAACCCGTCCGACGACACGCAGCCGCCGACCGCCCCCGGCGACCCGCGCAGCACCGGCAAGACCTCCTCCAGCGTCACCCTCGCCTGGACCGCGTCCACCGACAACAAGGGCGTGGCCGGCTATGAGGTCTACACCGGCGCCACTCTCGCGATGACCGTCACGGGCACGGCGGCGACCGTCGGCGGCCTGTCGCCGTCGACCGAGTACACCTTCACCGTCAAGGCCCGCGACCTGTACGACAACCTGTCGCCGGCCAGTGCCCCTGTCACCGTGACCACCTCGGACATCGTGGAGAACGGCTACGCGAGGGTCGGCTACTTCGTCCAGTGGGGCATCTACGGCAGGCAGTACTTCGTCCGCAACCTCGACACCAGCGGGGCGGCGGCGAAGCTGACCCACATCAACTACGCCTTCGGCAACATCGACCCCGTCAACCTGACCTGCCTGCAGGGGGTCACGAAGGGGACCACGCAGAACCCGCAGGACCCGAACCAGGGCGACGGAGCGGGGGACGCCGACGCCGACTACGGCAGGCCGTTCAGCGCGGCGCAGTCGGTCGACGGCGTGGCCGACACCGGGTGGGAGAAGCTGCGCGGCAACTTCAACCAGCTCAAGAAGCTCAAGGCCAGGCACCCGCACCTCAAGGTGCTGATCTCGCTCGGCGGCTGGACCTACTCCAAGTACTTCTCCGACGTCGCCGCCACCGACGCCGCGCGCAAGAAGTTCGTCGGCTCGTGCATCGACATCTATCTCAAGGGCAACCTGCCGGTCGCCGGCGGCGCGGGCGGCCCCGGGACCGCGGCGGGCGTCTTCGACGGCATCGACCTGGACTGGGAGTGGCCGGGCGCCGAGGGGCACGCGGGCAACCACGTGAGCCCGAGCGACAAGGCCAACAACACGCTGCTGATCGCCGAGTTCCGCCGCCAGCTCGACGAGCTGACGAAGCAGACGGGCCGCCGCTACCAGCTCACCGCCTTCACGCCGGCCGACCCCGCCAAGATCGCTGCGGGCTGGGACCTTCCGCAGATCGCCAAGAACCTGGACATCTTCAATGTGCAGGGCTACGACTTCCACGGCGCGGGCAGCGACAACTCGTGGGAGCCGAACCGCACGGGCCACCAGGGCAACCTCCACCTCGACACCGACAGCCCCTACAACCCCGACTTCAGCGTCGAGAAGGCGATCGACGTCTACCTCCGGGCGGGCGTGCACCCGCGCAAGCTCACCATCGGCCTGGCCTACTACGGGCGCGGCTGGCAGGGCGTCGCCGACGGCGGCAAGGCGGGCGAGTGGCAGTCGGCCACGGGCGCCGCGCCTGGACAGTTCGCCGAGGAGGCGGGCACCCGCGGTTACGGCAACCTGGTCGCGGGCGTGCCGAACTGCACGGTACGGCACGACGAGCAGGCCGTGGCCACCTCCTGCTTCACCGGCAACGGCGGCCAGTGGTGGTCCTTCGACGACACGTGGTCGATCGGCAAGAAGAGCGCGTGGCTCAGGAGCAAGAACCTGCTCGGCGCGATGATCTGGGAGATGTCGGGTGACACGGGCGTTCTCACCGACGCGCTCGACGCGGGACTGAGATAACGGCCCCGCGATACGGCTTGCGCCCAACCAGGGCGCAAGCCGTATCAGCATGCGGACATGGTTCTTACCTACAATTTCGGTAGGTTATGGTGGTTTTCACCCGAACCCCGCATTTGAAGGGCGATCTCCCCATGGCTACACGCGTCACAGCGGCAGTGCTCCTCGCCGTCACGGGACTTCTCGCAGGCTGTGGCGGAACCACCGAGCCGACCGCGAAGGTCGCCGCGGCGGGCGAGCCGGTCGTCGGCGGCACGCTGACCTACCTCGAGCACCAGCCGCCGACCTGCCTCTACCTGCCCGCGGCCGGGTTCTATCCCAACGGCGGACTGCTCAACCAGCTCACCGACAAGCTGACCTGGCAGAACCCGAAGACGCTCGAGATCGAGCCGTGGATCGCCACCAAGTGGGAGATCAACAAGGACGCGACCGAGTACACCTTCCACCTGCGCGACGGCGTGACGTTCAGCGACGGCAGCCCGCTCGACGCGAGCGCCGTCGCCGCCAACTTCGACGTGTACGGCAAGGGCAGCACCGAGCTCAAGCTGCCGCCCGCCGAGTTCGTCAACAACTACGAGAGCAGCGAGGTCGTCGATCCCAAGACGGTCACGTTCCACTTCGACAAGCCCTCGCCCGGCTTCCTGCAGGGCACCTCGGTGATCGGCGCGGGACTGGTGTCGAAGAAGACGATCGGCCTGCCGTACGAGCAGCAGTGCCAGCTGAAGAACGTCATCGGCTCGGGACCGTTCACGGTCGCCGACCAGATCGTGGACAAGGAGATCGACCTCAAGGCCCGCAAGGACTACAACTGGGCGCCCCCGTCGTCCAAGCATCAGGGCCGCGCCTACCTCGACGAGATCAAGATCATCGTCACGCCCGAGGACAACGTCCGCGTGGGCGCGCTCACCAGCGGGCAGGCCGACTTCGTCCGCTACGTGCAGGCCTATGACGAGCAGACGGTCAAGGGCGCGGGCTTCACGCTCTACGCCGAGCCGACCAGGGGCGTCAACAACGGCCTCTACCTGCGGCCCTCCAACAGCATCCTGAGCGACATCAAGGTCCGCAGGGCGCTGCAGAAGGGCACCGACGTCAAGGAGGTCGTGGACACGCTGTTCACGCCGAGCTACCCCGCGGCGACCTCGGTGCTCAGCCACCTCGCCCAGGGCTACGTGGACCTGTCGAAGGAGCTGGTCTTCGACCCCGAGGGCGCCGGCGCGCTGCTCGACGAGGCCGGATGGAAGCGCGGCGCCGACGGGATCCGCGAGAAGGACGGCGCCAAGCTCCAGCTCGGCGTCTTCGTCTCGCTGCCGCAGCCGCTGTCGAAGCAGACCCTCGAACTCGTCGCCCAGCAGTGGGCCAAGCTCGGCGTGAAGCTGGAGGTTCGCCCCGGCGACGCGGGCACGCTCGCGGTCGACATCAAGAACGCGGAGAAGACCGCCGTCAGCCACAGCATGGTCGGCCGCGCCGACCAGGACGTCATCAAGAGCCAGTTCCACAGCAAGAACCGCGACGTCATCCTCTCCAAGGACGGCAAGCTCGATCAGCTGCTGGAGGAGGAGTCCGCGCTGGCCGTTCCCGCCGAGCGCAACGCGAAGGTCGCCGAGATCCAGCGCTACCTCGTCAAGCAGGGCTACGCGATCCCGCTGTTCGAGGAGCCCCAGGTGTACGGCGGCGCGCCCAACGTCCACGGCGTCGCCTTCGAGGCGGTGGGCAGGCCGAGCTTCTACTCGGTGTGGAAGTCATGAGGAAGGCGGGGCAGTCGGCCCTCGTCCTGTGGGCCGCCTTCACGGCCGCCTACGTGCTGCTGCAGCTCCTGCCGGGCGACGCGATCCTGATCAAGTTCCAGAACCCCGAGCTGGGCCTGTCTCCCGAGCAGATCGCCCAGATCAGGGAGTACTACGGCACCGAAGGACCGGCCGCCTACCTGCACACGCTGCTCGGCTTCCTGCGCGGCGACTTCGGCTACTCGATCGACACGGGTACGCCCGTCGTCGAACGGCTGGCCGAGGCGCTGCCGGAGACCGCCAAGCTGGCCGGGCTCGGGTTCGCGCTCGCCGTCGTGCTGGCCGTGGCGATCGCGTTCGCCTCAGGCCACCGCCTGCTGGCCTGGCTCAGGGAGGTGCCCTCGCTGTTCGTCGCCGTCCCGGTGTTCTGGGTGGGCATCCTGCTGATCCAGCTGTTCTCCTTCAGGCTGAAGCTGGTGCCGGTCATCGGCGGCACCGAGGCGCAGCAGCTCATCCTTCCCGTGCTCACGCTGGCCGTACCGATCTGCGCGCCGATCGCCCAGGTGCTGGCGCGCGGCATCGACCAGGTGTCCACGCAGCCGTTCGTGCAGGTGGTGGCGGCCAAGGGCGCCTCACGCCGGTGGATCCTGTGGCGGCACGTGGCACGCAACGCGATGCTGCCGACCCTGACGATGGCGGGGCTGACGTTCGGCGAGCTGATCGCCGGCTCGGTCATCACCGAGACCGTGTTCGGCAGGAACGGCGTCGGCAGGCTCACCGAGCAGGCCGTCAGCGCGCAGGACACCCCCGTGCTGCTCGCCGTCGTGGTGCTGGCCGCGACCGTGTTCGTGCTGGTCAACCTGATCGTCGACCTGCTCTTCCCGATCCTTGATCCGAGGCTCAGATGATCAAATGGCTGGTTGTCGCCCTCGTCCTGCTCTGGGCGGTGGTGCCGGGACTGTTCACCGGCTACGACCCGATCGCAGGAGTGCCCGCGGACAAGCTCCTGGCCCCGAGCGCGGAGCACTGGTTCGGCACGGACGCCGTCGGACGGGACCTGTTCGCCCGCGTCGTCCACGGCGCGGTGCACTCGCTGTCGGGCGCGTTCGTCGCCGTCGCGGTCGGACTCGTGCTCGGCACGCTGCTCGGCCTGCTGGCCGGCTCGGTCGGCGGCTTCGCCGACACGGTCGTCATGCGCGTCGTCGACGTGCTGCTGTCGGTGCCTGGCCTGCTGCTCGCGCTGACCGTGATCATCCTGCTGGGCCCGGGCACGGTGAACGTCGCCCTCGCCGTCGGCATCGGCTCGGTCGCGACCTTCGCCCGCCTGGCCCGCTCCGAGGTCGTCAAGACCAGAAGGGCAGACTACGTGGAGGCCGCCTTCGGCAGCGGAGGACGCTTCGTGCCGGTCCTGTGGCGGCACGTGTTGCCCAACTCGCTCGGCCCCGTCATCGCGCTGGCGGCCCTGCAGTTCGGCGTGGCCATCCTGGCCATCTCCACGCTCGGCTTCCTCGGGTACGGCGCCGAGCCGCCCACGCCCGAGTGGGGCCTGCTCATCTCCGAGGGGCGCAACTACCTGGCGACTGCCTGGTGGCTGACCACGCTGCCCGGAGCCGTCGTCGTGGCCGTGGTGCTCGCCGCCGGCCGTATCAGCAGGAGGATCGATGAGCTTGCTCGACGTGCGTGACCTGGTCGTCTCCTATGGCAAGCGCCGTACGGTCCACGGCGTCTCCTTCACCGTCGAGCCCGGCGAGGTCGTCGCGGTGGTCGGCGACTCCGGCTCGGGCAAGACGACCACCGCGCACGCCATCCTCGGCCTGCACCCGGCCGACAGCGGGCAGATCCTGCTGAACGGCACCGACATCGCACCATGGTCGTCCAGGCGCATGGAGTCGGTGCGCGGCGCGCAGATCGGCCTGGTGCCGCAGGATCCCGGCAACTCGCTCAACCCGGTCAAGACCGTCGGCGCGCAGATCGGCGAGACGCTGCGCATCCACCGGCGCGGCGACCGCAGGATGATCAGGGACCGCGTCGCCGAGCTCCTGGTCAGAGTCGGCCTCACCGAGGCGCACGCCTCGCGCTACCCGCACGAGCTGTCGGGGGGCATGCGCCAGCGCGTCCTCATCGCCGCCGCGATCGCGCTGCGCCCACAGCTCGTCATCGCCGACGAGCCGACCAGCGCCCTCGACGTCACCGTGCAGCGACGCATCCTCGACCTCATCGACGACCTGCGCGCGGAGTTCGGCACGGCGGTGCTGCTCGTCACCCACGACCTCGCCGTGGCCGCCGGCCGTTCGGACAAGGTCGTGGTGCTGCGGGAGGGCCGCGTCGAGGAGCAGGGTCCCGCCTCGACGCTCGCCTACACCCAGCGAGTGCTCACGGCGGAGGAGAGGCCGTTCAAGGCGGCCGATCCGGCGGCGCCCGTGGCCGTCGAGGCCAGGGACCTGGTGAAGGAGTACGGCGGCTTCCGAGCTGTCGACGGCGTCTCCTTCGACGTACGGCGGGGCACCACCCACGCGCTGGTGGGGGAGTCGGGTTCGGGCAAGACCACCACCGCCCGCATGATCGCCAGGTTCGTCACGCCCACCTCGGGCGAAGCCACGGTCATCGGGGCGCCCCCGCAGGGCCGCGACTTCCGCAGGCACGTCCAGCTCGTCTACCAGAACCCCTACGCCTCACTCGACCCCCGCCAGACCGTCCAGCGCATCATCGAGGAGCCGCTGCGCAACTTCGCGCTCGACGGTTCGGCCGCCGACCTGCTCGACCGCGTGGGCCTGCCCGCCGACCTGCTGAACCGCAGGCCGCGCGAGCTGTCGGGCGGCCAGCGGCAGCGGGTGGCGATCGCCAGGGCGCTGGCCGTCTCACCCCGGCTGCTCGTCCTCGACGAGGCCGTCTCCGCGCTAGACGTCAGCGCGCAGGGACAGATCCTCGACCTGCTGGAGAGCCTGCAGCGCGACCTGGGCATCACCTATCTGTTCATCTCCCACGACCTGAAGGTCGTGCGGCAGATCTCGCACACCGTTTCCGTCATGAACAAGGGAAAGATCGTGGAATCCGGAACGACAGAGGAGGTCTTCACCGGACCTCTGCACGACTACACCCGCGAGTTGCTCGCGGCGATCCCGGAGCCGGTCCGATGAGCCGCAGGCGGCTGGGCTTCTTCACCCGCCTGCTCGACCAGGCCACCGCCGCCGAGAGGTACGAGCTGGCCGCCGAGCAGATCGCCCACGCGGAGGCGCACGGGTTCGACTCGGGATGGGTGGCCCAGCACCACTTCAGCGAGAGCGAGGGCGGACTGCCCGCGCCCCTGGTCTTCCTGGCCGGTGTCGCCGCCAGGACCAGCCGCATCAGGCTCGGCACCGGCATCATCACGCTGCCGCTCGAGCACCCGGTGCGGGTCGCCGAGGACACCGCCGTCCTCGACCTGCTGTCCGGCGGCCGCCTCGAGGTCGGCGTCGGCAGCGGAGGCACCGCCTCGTCCTTCGCCGCCTTCGGCCACGACAGCGCCGCCCGCTCGGCGATCTACGCCGAGCACCTCGCGGTCCTGGTGAACGCCTGGTCGGGCGGCGACCTGGGCGGCGGCAACCACCTCTACCCGGCCGCACCCCGGTTGCTCGGCGCGATCTGGGAGGCGACGTTCTCGGTCGGCGGCGGCGCGCGGGCGGGGCGCGCGGGCAACGGCCTGATGCTGTCGCGCACGCAGCCGCGCGCCGAGGGCGTCACGCTGGCCGAGGTGCAGCAGCCGATCGTGGACGCCTACTACGAGAACCTGCCCTCCGGTACGGCACCGCGCATCGCCGCCTCCCGCACCGCCTTCGTCGCCGACTCCAGGCAGGAGGCGCTGCGATACGCGCAGGAGGGGATCGCACGCGCCTCCCGCCAGTCGCCCGAGCTGGCGGCGTTCCTGTGGGCCGACACGCACGTGGGCACGCCCGACGAGGTGATCGCGAGCCTGCGGGCCGATCGGACCCTCGACAGGGTGACCGACCTGGTCTTCCAGGTGCACTCGGCGGATCCGCCGCACCCGCTCATCCTCCGCTCGATCGAGCTGCTGGCCACCAAGGTCGCGCCCGCGCTCGGCTGGACCGCTTCGGAGCAGGCATGACCGACATCATCGACCAGCTGGTGGGCATAGCTCCAGGATCGCGGCTCGACGTGCTGCGCCGCCGGCGTCCGGACGCCCGGGAGCACGCGCAGCGCACCCACGAGGCGCTGTTCGTCCCGTCCTTCGAGCTCCCCGCCGGACGGGGGGTGAGCGACATCGGGCTGGAGGAGGTGACACAGGCCGAACGGCACGCGGTCGCCGCCTTCGTCGCGGGCCTGCACCGGCAGGAGGCCGTCACCGCGCTCCACGCCGCCGCGCTCGACCCCGACCTCGCCAAGCGGATCGCCGTCCAGGCCGAGGAGGCGCGAACGACGGGCCCCTACGGGCGCTACCGCGAGCCCGAGCTGGCCGGCGAAAGCGTCGAAGGGCCCCGCTACCGGGCCGAGGGGATCGACGGGAGGCTGGCCGCCGCGCTGGAGCACGCCCACCTGCTGGTGTTCCGTCCGCGAGAGGCGAGCCCCGAGGCGCTGGCCGAGCTGCGCGAGGCGGGCTGGTCCTTCACGGGGATCGTCACGCTCTCGCAGCTGGTCGCCTTCCTCACCTTCCAGATCCGTGTCGCCACCGCGTTGGGAGCGCTCGCGTGAAGTTCACCCAGGACCAGCTCGGCTGGAAGCCGTGGATCGAGCCACTGGCCGAGGACGAGCTGACGGAGGAGCACAGGGAGGCGCTGGTCGACAGGGCGCGGGCCGCCTCGCCGTACTTCAGGCTGCTCGCCCGCGACCCGCGCGTCCTGCACGCGCGCACCAAGACCGACAACGACATCTTCCACAACGCCGACGGCGGCCTGCCCCGCGCCGAGCGGGAGCTGGCGGCCACGGCGACCTCCCGCAGCAACGGGTGCGTCTTCTGCGCCTCCGTCCACGCCCGCTTCGCCTCCCACTACTCCAAGCGCGAGCACGACGTGCGGAGGCTGCTGGACGAGGGTGTGGAGGCTGAGCAGGATGCTCGATGGCGGGCGATCGTCGACGCCTCCGTCGCGCTCACCGAAACCCCTCCGAGGGCAGACGTCGCGGCCCTGCGCGAACAGGGACTCGACGACCTGGCCATCAGCGACGCGCTGCACGCGGCCGCCTTCTTCAACTGGGCCAACCGGCTCATGCTTTCCCTGGGAGAACCCGATGAGTCTTGATCACTTGGTGTACGCCGTTCCCGACCTGCTGAAGGGGGTGGCCGACTTCGCCGAGCGGACGGGGGTCGCCCCGGTGAAGGGCGGCTCGCATCCCGGCGGCACCGCCAACTATCTGGTCGGCTTCGGCCCGACGTCCTATCTGGAGATCATCGGCCCTGATCCGGAGGTCGAGGGAGCGAGGCCGAGGGCGTTCGGGCTGGAGGAGTTGACCGAGGCGCGGCTGGCCGGGTGGGCGATCCATCCCGACGACATCGACACGACGGTGAGGCTGGCGCGCGAGCGGGGCTACGACCCCGGCGGGGTGCAGCCGCTGTCGCGCCGCAAGCCCGACGGGACGTTGCTGGAGTGGCGGCTGACCCGATTCGAGAACCCGGCGGACGTCAGGCCCGTGCCGTTCCTCATCGACTGGGGGAGCACGCAGCACCCCGCCGCCTCGGGGTTGCCGCAGGTGGCGTTGGCCTCGTTCACGGCCGTCACGCCCGACGTCGAGGGACTGCGGGCCGACCTCGACGCCGTCGGCGCCACCATCGACGTGGAGGAGGGCCCGGAGGTGGGGCTGCGGGCCGTACTGGACACCCCGAAGGGTAAGGTGACGCTGGCATGAGCGGCCTGCGCGAGTATCTTTCCCAGAAGCGGGCCGCGCTGCTGGCCAGGCGCGAGGCTCCGGCGAGCGGCCCGGTGCCGCTGCGGGCGAGCGTCACGGCCGAGGGCCGCAGCGGGGTGCGCAGGATCAGGATCAGGGACTTCCAGATCCTCAGCGACAGCGGCCCCGACTTCGCGGGCTACGACCTCGGGCCCGGCTCGCCCGAGCTGCAGGCGGGCGTGCTCGGCAGCTGCGTCACTCACATCTTCCTGATCAAGGCGGCCGAGCTGGAGGTGCCGCTCGACTCGCTGTCCGTGGACGTGGAGGCCGAGTACGACCCGCGCGCCCAGGCCCCTGGCAACACCGACGTTCCCGTCCATCCGCAGAACTTCAGGTACGAGGTGCTGATCGACTCGCCCGCCTCGGACGAGGACCTCGCGCGGCTGCACGCCGAGGTGGAGCGGGTGTGCCCCATCCTCAACCTGATCCGGCACCCGCAGGAGATCAAGGGTCAGGTGGTGCGGGCGGGCTGACCCTGCCGGAGGGACGGTTCTCGGTGATCCACTCGTCGATGGCCTCCCACTGGTCGTAGAGCCACCTGATGCGGTCCTGGCGTGAGGCGGGGATCTCGGCGGCGGGCACGCGCCACCAGTGCGCCCTGATGCGGGCGCTCACCGGCAGCCGCCGCCACACGTCGCCGATCGTGACGAGGTCGTCCAGCCCGGTGTGCGCGACGAACACCACGTCGGCCTCCGGGCACGCCTCGATCGCGGCGATCGCGCCGCCCGGCCGGGGCGGCAGCAGGTGGTCCAGGGCGCTGGCCCGTTTGGCCTCCTCCTCCAGCCCCTTCTCCTCCAGCCGCCTGATCGCCATGCGGCGGCGGCGCGGGGTGAAGTTGCCGCCCTCGGGGAAGATCACCAGGGCGTCGTCGGCGTCCATGGTGGCCGACAGGCGCCTGATCTCCTCGATGACCCCGCTCTGGGCCGCCCTGCGGGGGACGAAGGCGTTGGGCAGGCGGTTGATGACCACGTCCAGAGACGGGTCGAGCTGCAGGGCCGCCTTCATGACGATCCTGGGCTGCCGCCCGTAGAGGTGGAGCAGGTGGTGGACCAGCAGGAAGGAGTCGCCTGGGCCCGCGTGCCGCGACAGCACGATCACGGGACGGGCTCGCCGTACGTCGCCCGGCGGTTCGTCGATCTCCACGCTCAGCCGGAAGACGCGCACCGCCACGCCGTACACCTGGGAGAGGAACCAGCGGATCAGCTGGTAGTGGCGCTCCTGGTGGCGGTCACGATGCAGCCGGCCGCCGAAGCCGCTGGCCACCCACAGCCCCAGGCACGCCACCAGCACCCCGCACTCCAGCACCAGCCACGTCACGCCGAACCAGAGGAAGCGGACCCCGCGCCGCTGCGGCGGCGGCAGCCGCATCGAGGCGGCGGTGACGACGACCAGCCACACGGGCAGCGTGACGACGGCCGCCACGGCCAGCACGATCACCAAGGGGACGAGCACGAGCCTGCGGACGATGCGAGGGGGCACACCTCATCGGATCACGCCCGCGAGGTAGCGGGAAGAGGCCGCGTAGGCCCGGTCGATGGAGCCGGAGATCTGCGACAGATCGCGGTAGCGCAGCGGAGAGATGGGCGCGTCGAGCCCCGTGGGCAGGACGTGCACCTCCACCGAGCCGGGCAGCGAGGCCATCTCCTCGGCGAAGCGGTGCCTGCGCGCGATCTCGAAGGCGACCGTCCCCACTTCCCACGGCCGTCTGGGCGCCGACAGCGGCTGCTCGATCCTGCCCACCTGCAGGACGAACACTCTGCGCGCCCCCAGCTGCACGGCCCTGCCGACGGGGATGCTGTGCACGAGACCGCCGTCGAAGAAGTGCTCGTCGCCGATCCGCACCGGCGGCAGCAGCCCCGGTACGGCACAGCTGGCCAGCACAGCCTCGACCAGCGGCCCCTCGGTGAACCAGCGGGCGCTGGCCCGCTCGATCGAGGCCGCCACGCACTGGAAGCGCACCGGCAGCTCCTCGATGAGCTCCACGCCGACCAGCTCGGTCAGCAGCTGCCTGAGCGGCCCGATCGGGTGCAGATGCGTGCCGGTCCTGGCCAGCGTGGACAGCCGCTGCACCCACGACCCGGCGAACGCGGTACGCGCCACGTCCGAGCGCCACAGCGTGGTCAGCCGCTCCACCGCGCCGGACGGCGAGGCGGACAGGAGCACGCCGTTGAGCGCGCCCACCGACGTGCCGACCACCAGGTCGGGTGTGATCCCCGCCTCGTCGAGGGCTCGCAGCATGCCCACCTCATGCGCGCCGAGCACGCCTCCGCCGCCGAGCACGAACGCTGTCTCCACAACTCCGTATCATCGCCCAACGCGGTACCGTCTGGCCCCAGGTGGGCTGTTGTCCGTAGAGTTCTCGGGAGGAGGGTGGCGTCCGCGATGATAAAGCTGTTCGTCGTACTGCTGGTGATCATCCTGGTGGTGCTCGTGCTCATGATGATCAGAAGACGTCCCTCGCCTCCCGCGCAGCCGCAGCGGGAGAGCCCGCGCGAGATCCTCAAGCGCCGCTACGCGGCGGGCGAGATCGACGAGGACGAGTATCTGCGCCGCATGTCGGGCCTCAATCAGGACTGGTGAGCGCCGTCGGACGTCAGCGGTACCTGATGACCTGGAAGAGGCGGAGCCCGATGCCGACCGCGGCCCCGACGCAGCACGTCCACAGCGGGCCCGCGTAGTCGAACGCGCCCTCGGCGGGGCGGACGCCGACCCGGTGGTCCGGGTCGTAGGCCACCATGATCCGCTCGCCGACCTTGCCCGCCGCCGCGCCGGTGGTCATCGCGCCGATATCCCGCACGACGCAGTTGAGCCTGT
This sequence comes from Nonomuraea sp. NPDC049152, assembly GCF_040648355.1. Lineage (NCBI taxonomy): Bacteria > Bacillati > Actinomycetota > Actinomycetes > Streptosporangiales > Streptosporangiaceae > Nonomuraea > Nonomuraea sp. NPDC049152. The sequence goes on from NZ_JBEZDO010000015.1 coordinate 77,652, forward strand.
GGTCGTAGAGGGTGCGGGTGTGCCAGGTGGTGTTGCCGTTGGCGTCCGTGGTGGTGTACTGCTCCACGCGCGAGTCGATGTCGACGATCGCGCACGGCGTCGTTCTGCCGCGCTGGTCGAGCACCCAAGCGTCGGCCACCTCGCCCGCGGCGAACAGGGCGATGCCGAGCGCGAGGAACGACCCCAGGAAGACGACGACGCCCTCGAAGTAGAGGCTGGTGAAGACGATGAGCCCCATGGCGACGAGGGTCATGGCCAGCCGCAGCAGTCCTCCCGCCCAGTTGTCGAGCCACGGCGGGCCGTAGGCGTTCAGCATGCCCGCCCCGAAGTAGAGCCCGATCGCCCCGAGGGGGGCGACCACCGCCATCAGCATCCCCCGCCCGAAGCCGAGCCGTCCCCTGGCCCACCGTCGCGGCCGCATGAAGTCTCCTTCCCGCCGTCCCCGGTCTCGACCATGATCGCCGAACCGGCCGCGCGGGACCACCCGATCGAGGAAGACGGCGGCGGGCCCGCCCCGCGAGACGGGCCCGCGCCTGCGGTCATGGGATCAGCAGCAGCTTGCCCGTCGTACGGCGGGCCTGCAGGTCCTCGTGCGCCCGAGCCGCCTCGGCCAGCGGGTAGCGCTCGGAGATGTTGATCGTCAGTTCGCCCGCCGCGAGCCAGCCGCACACGTCGGCCGCCCGCCACAGCAGCTCGTCGCGCTCGGCGATGAAGTGGACGAGAGACGGCCTGGTCAGGTAGAGCGAGCCACTCCTGTTGAGCACCTGCGGGTCCAGCGGCGGCACGGGGCCGCTGGCCGCGCCGTACAGGACCATCAGGCCGCGCTTGCGCAGCGAGGCCAGGCCGCCGTCGAAGGTGGTGGCGCCCACCCCGTCGTAGACGACGTCCACGCCCGCGGGGACGACCTGGCGGACCGCGTCGGCGAAGCCGTCGTAGCGGAACACCTCGTCCGCGCCCGCCTCGCGGGCCAGCTTCTCCTTGGCGTCGGAGGAGACGGTGGCGAGCACCGTGGCGCCCTTGAGCTTGCCGAGCTGGGTGAGCAACTGGCCCATGCCGCCGGCCGCGGCGTGCACGAGCATCACGTCGCCCTGCTTCACCTCGTACACGGAATGCGTCAGGAAGTGCGCGGTCATGCCCTGCAGCAACGAGGCGGCGGCCAACTCGGCCGACACCCCCGCGGGGACCGGCACCACCCTGGAGGCGGGCACCACGGCCTTCTCGGCGTAACTGCCGAGCACGTTCACCCACGCGACGGTGTCGCCGACCGCCAGGTCCTCCACACCCTCGCCCACGGCGGCGACCGTGCCCGCGCCCTCGGAGCCGATCGGGGACGGCAGGTCGAGGGGATAGGTGCCGGTGCGGTGGTAGACGTCGATGAAGTTGACGCCGCTCGCGGCGACGTCGATCAGCACCTCGCCAGGGCCGGGTACCGGGTCGGGGTGTTCTGCGTACTCGAGGACCTCGGGACCGCCCTGGGCATTGATCACAATGGCATGCATTTCTCCAGTCTCCACCTGGCGCCCCTGAAGCGTTCATGCAGGGTCCTGTCGTGCGAGACCACCACCAGGGCGCCCCGACAGGCGTCCAGCGCGCGCTCTAGGGCTGCTGCTTGATGCCGCGCATCTCGAAGTCGTCGTAGACCACCTTGAGCGGGTTGGGGCTGCCCTTCGGCACGCGGGCGAAGAGCCCGATGTTGCCGCTCGGCAGGCCGGTGGGGTCGTCCACCTGGTGGACCCGCTTGCCGTTGACCCACATGGACAGCCGCGTGGCGCCGTCGCCCTGCTCGCAGGAGACCTGGATGTGGTTGCTCTCCTTGGCGTTGAACCCGTCGATCTTGACGGGTGCGGCCATGTTGCCGCCCGCCTTGTTGGCGATGCGGCGGATCCGGGTGGTGCCCGAGGTGTCGAGGGTGAACTCGTAGTAGGTGCCGTCGCCGTCGCCCCTGCACCACAGGCCGAACTCGCCGCTGCCCGATTTGACCTTGGCGGCGACCCCGACGAGCAGGGACGAGGGCATCAGCGGCGTGGGCGTGGCCGAGGGCTCGGGCGTGGCGGGCTTCTCGGTGACGAACGGGACGGGCGCCGTCGCAATCCGCTCCTCGTTGTACTCGCCCGCGTCGAGGCCGTAGGTGAAGTCGGAGGTGATGTAGCCGTAGCTGTCGTCGGCCTCGGCGTCGTAGGTGCCGCCCCAGCCGCTCGAGGTCGAGGTGAAGTCGTCGGAGAAGAGCGTGGGCATGTCGGGAGGCCCGCTGGGCAGCAGCGACCAAACCCCCAGCCCGCCGGCGACCGCCAGCGCCGCCGCCACGGCGATCCCCGCGACGAGCCTGCCCCTCTTCTTCGCCTGTGGAGCGGCGTAGGGGGTCGTGCCGCCCTCCTGCCAGGCCACCTGCACCGTGTGCACGGCCTGCTCGGGGGCGGCCTGGCGGCCGATCAGGTGGTCGAGGATCTGCTGCGCCGTCGGGCGTCGCGCCGGATCCTTCGCCAGCGCGGCCACCACCAGCTCCCGCAGGCCAGGCTCGAGCCCGTCGAGCGAGGGCTCGGTGTTGAGCACCTGGTAGATGATCGCGGGCAGCGTCTCGCCGGGGAAGGGCGCCCGTCCCGAGGCCGCGAACGCCATCAGGCAGCCCCACGAGAACACGTCGCACGCCGGCGAGACGGCCTCGCCGCGCAGCACCTCCGGCGCCATGTACCGGGGCGTGCCGACCAGCTCGCCGGTGCCGGTCACGCCGCCGATCTCGTCGAGCGCCCTGGCGATGCCGAAGTCGATCACCCGAGGGCCGATGGGGGACAGCAGCACGTTGGACGGCTTGAGATCCCTGTGCACCACGCCCGCGGCGTGAATCGCGGTGAGGGCCGTCGCCACGCTCACGGCCAGCGCGTCGAGGCTCGACCCCTTCAGCGGCCCCGACTGCCCGACCGCCTCCTCCAGGTTCGGCCCCGGCACGTACTCGGTCACCACGTAGAGCTGGTCGCCGTCGAGCGCCGCCTCCAGCACCGCGGCCGTGCAGAACCTGCGCACCCTGAGCGCCGCGTCGGCCTCTCTCCTGAAGCGCATCCTGAACTGCTCGTGCTGGCTGAGCTCCGGATTGATCACCTTGATCGCGACGCGCTGACCCGTGGGGTCCTCGGCCAGATGGACCGTGCCCATGCCGCCCCTGCCGAGCATGTTCAACAGCCTGTAGCGTCCGATCTGGTTCACGACGGGTCAGCTTAGCGACATCGAGTGCAGACCGGGCAGTCCCGCTGAGGGTGAAACGACCAGCACCTTGCACCCCGCGGCGGTGGCGGCGGCGATGCCCGTGGGGCTGTCCTCGACGGCGACGCAGCGGCGCGGGTCGGCCTCCAGCAGCCGGGCCGCCTCCAGGTACGGGTCGGGGTGCGGCTTGCCGCGCGGGGTGTCCTCGGCGGCCAGGACGACGGCGAAACTGTGGTCGAGCGAGGGCAACACCAGCTCCACGATCGACCGGGGGGAGGCGCTGACCAGGGCGGTGGGGATGGCCTCCGTGGCGAGCGCCCGCAGCAGCTCCGCGGCGCCCGCGATGACGCGCACACCCTGCCTGATGCGGTCGGCGAACGACTCGGTGAGCCGCTCGGCGACCGCCTCGACCGCGTCAGGGGCAGGGGGCGAGAGCAGGTGGGCGGCCGTGTCCTCGACCGTTCTGCCGAGGACGTACGGCACGTCGTCGGGGCCGAGGGTGCGCCCGAGCGAGGCCGCCACGTCGGCCGTGGCCTCCCACCACAGGCCCTCGGTGTCCACGAGCGTGCCGTCCATGTCGAACAGCACGGCGTCGGGTACGACGGGGTCGACAGGGGCGGCGTCGGGCGGGGCGGTGTCAGGCGGCACCGGCGGCGTCCTTCGCGGAAGTGGGCGCGGGCGTGGTGGTGCTGCGCGGCGAAACGAGGACGGGCCGTTCGACCAGGCGGACGGATACGCGCGTGCCCGGCGCCAGCCGTACCGCCTCGTGTCCGGGGACGTCGGCGAGGACCTCGCCGCCTTCCATGGACAGCCGCAGCCTGACCGAGGCGCCGCGGAACGAGGCGGTGATCACCTCGGCCCGCCCCTCGCCCGAGGGGGCGACGAGCACGGCCTCAGGCCTGATGAGGACGTCGACGTCCGTGCCGTCCGCCTTGCCGTCGATCGGCAGGAGCTGGCCGAGCACCGTCACCTGGTCGCCGGAGACCCGTCCCGGCAGGTGGTTCATGGTGCCGACGAACTCGGCCACGAACGGCGTGGCGGGCCGGTCGTAGACCTCGGCCGGCGTGCCGCACTGCTCCAGGCGCCCGCTCTTCAGGACGGCGACGCGGTCGGCGACCGACAGCGCCTCCTCCTGGTCGTGCGTCACGAAGATCGTGGTGATGCCCAGGTCGAGCTGCAGGCGGCGGATCTCCTCCCGGAGGGCGACGCGGACCTTGGCGTCCAGCGCGGACAGCGGCTCGTCCAGCAGCAGCACGCGCGGCGACAGCGCCAGCGCGCGAGCCAGGGCGACACGCTGCTGCTGGCCGCCCGACAGCTGGTGCGGGTAGCGGTCGGCGTGCGAGGGCAGGCCGACCAGCTCCAGGAGCTCCAGCGCCCGCTCCCTGCGAGCGGCCAGCGGGGTCTTGCGGACCCGCAGGCCGAAGGCGACGTTCTCGGCCGCGTTGAGGTTGGGGAACAGCGAGTAGGACTGGAACACCATGCCCGCGTCACGCTTGTTGGCGGGCACGCCCGTGATGTCCTTGCCGTCCATCAGCACGGCGCCCTCGTCGGGACGCTCGAACCCCGCCACGCAGCGCAGCGCGGTCGTCTTGCCGCAGCCCGAGGGGCCGAGCAGGGCGACCAGTTCGCCCGGCTCGATCGTGAGGTCGAATCCGTCGAGCGCGACCGTCTTGCCGAACACGCGGCGCAGGCCCTTGAACTCCAACCGGGCGGTCATTGGCCCTTCTTTCGTGAAACACCGGACACGGTGAGCAGCAGCAGCCAGGTCAGCAGGAGGCTGAGCACGGAGACGGCGACGGACAGCTGTCCCTTGGACCCCGAGATCGTGACGATCCAGACGGCGAACGGCTGGTACCCGAGGATGCTGGCCACCGTGTACTCGCCCAGCACCAGGGCCAGGGTCAGGAAGGCGGCGCTGGCCAGCGCGGAGCGCAGGTTGGGGACGATCACCCCGAGCATCACGTGCGGCCACGAGGCGCCCAGGTTGCGGGCTGCCTCGACCAGCGTCCGCACGTCCATCGTGCGCAGCCCGGCGTCCAGCGAACGGTAGACGAAGGGCAGCACGAGCATGACGTAGACGAACACGAGCACGAGCGGGAAGTCCTGGTTCTGTACCGCGTTCAGCGTGGCCCAGAACGGCGTCGGCGCGAGCACCTCGCCGCCCACCTGGAGCGACCTGCTCACCCCCGCCACGAACGTGATCGGCGGCACCACCAGCGGCAGCGTGCAGATCACCTCCATGACGGGACGCAGCCGCGGTACGGCCAGCCGTACCGCGATCATGGCGGGCAGCGTGAGCAGCAGCACCAGCACGATCGTGGCCGCGGCCAGCCCGAGGGACAGCAGCAGGCTGGGCAGGAAGCCCTCGGCCGTCCACAGCTCCACGTAGGGAGCGAACGAGACGCCCGTGGTCTCGTTGTGGATCGTGAACCAGAAGGACGCGGCGAGCGGGACGAGGAAGTACAGGGCCGCCAGCGCGAAGACGAACCCGCGCCAGAGGCGGGGCCTGCCCTGGCGGGACCGCGCGGCTGGGGCGGTCTCGGGGACCGGTGCGACGGGCGCGAGCGTGGTCATGCCGTCCACCTCACTGCAGCCATCGGGTGCTCCTTCTCTGCAGCGGCAGGTAGACCGCCATGACCAGCGCGGCGACCAGGACCATGTCCAGGCTGAGCGCCAGGCCGATGTTCTCGAAGCCGGTCTGCACGTCGCCGGAGAGGGCGGCGGCGATCTTCAGGGTGACCAGCGGCAGCACGGTGCCCGCGCCCATCGCCGAGGCGGTGGCGTACGCGGCGAACGCCGAGCCGAACAGCAGCACCACGCCGCCGAGCAGCCCAGGGGTCAGCACCGGCAGGGCCACGTACCGCCAGTACTGCCAGGTCGTGGCGCCGTTGTTGGCGGCCGCCTCACGCCACTGCGGGCGCAGGCCGTCCAGAGCCGGCGCGATGACCAGCACCATGAGCGGCACGGAGAAGTACAGGTAGACCAAGGCCAGGCCCCAGAAGGTGAACAGCGAGCCCGAGGGCAGGTCCAGCAGCCCGCTTACCACGCCCGAGTTGCCGAGCGTGGCCACCCAGAAGAAGGCCAGCGGCACGCCGCCGAAGTTGGCCAGCACGCCCGAAGCGGTCAGCACGGCCTCGCGCAGCACGGTGGAGCGGGAGGTGACCACGGCCTGGGCGAGGAAGGTGCCCAGCACCGCGCCCAGCAGCGCCACCACGGCCGACAGCTTCACGCTGTTGCCGAGCGCGAGCAGGTAGCCGCCCTGCAGGGTGAGCGCCAGGTTGCCGAGCCCCGGCGAGCCCTCCACGGTGAAGGCCCCCGCCACCATGGCGATGGCGGGGATCCCGAAGGCCAGCGCGACGAAGAGGAGCAGCGGCAGCGCGCCGAGGATGCGCCTCATCAGCCCGCGACAGCCGCGTCCCAGGTCTTGGCCAGGTCTTCCTTGGCCTTGGTGACCTGCTCCTCGGTCGGGAACTTGGGCTCACCCTCGACCGGCGGCAGCTTGTCGGCCAGCGCCTTGTCGATGGTGCCGTCAGCCGTCATCGCGGGCATCAGCACCGGGCGGGCGCCGCCCTTGAGCCACAGGTTCTGACCCTCGACGCTGTAGAGGAACTCCATCCACAGCCGCGCGGCGGCAGGGTGCGGGGCGTCCTTGTTGACGGCCTGCACGTAGTACTGGGCGTAGATGCCGTCGGACGGCACCGCCACCTGGAAGTCGAGGCCCTTGGGCAGGAACTGCTCGCGGTATCCGGCGTTGAGGTAGTCCCAGTCGATGCTGATGGGCGTCTCGCCCTTCTCGACCGTGGCGGGCGTGGACTCGACCGGGTTGTAGTTGCCGACGTCCTTCAGCTTCTTGAAGAACTGCACGCCGGGGCCGATGTCGTCGAGCGAGCCGCTCTGGGACAGCGAGGCCGCCCACACGCCGGCGAAGGCCGAGCCCGACTTGTTCGGGTTGCCGTTCAACGCGACCTTGCCCTTGTACTCGGGCTTGAGCAGGTCGGCGAAGGTCTTGGGGCAGGTGCCGATCTTCTTGGCGTCGCAGCCGATGGAGACGTAGCCGCCGTAGTCGTTGACCCACAGGCCGTTCGGGTCCTTCTGGCCATCGGGGATCTTGTCCCAGCTCTGCACCTTGTAGGCCGCGTACAGGCCCTCCTTGGCGCCGCTGAAGCCGAAGGCCTGACCGACGTCCAGCACGTCGGGCGCGCGGTCCTGCCCCTTGCGGGTCTTCACCGCGTTGATCTCGTCGGCGCTGGAGGCGTCCGGGTTCTCACTCTCGACCTTGATGCCGTACTTTTCTTCGAACTTTTTGATGATCTCGCCGTAATTCGCCCAGTCGGGCGGAAGGGCGATGACATGCAGGTCGCCCTCCTTCTTGGCCGCCTCGACGAGCTTGTCGAGACCGCCGAGCTGGGCGGCGGAGGTCGCCGTCGCGGCGCTCACCCCGCCCGCCGTCGTCGGCGCCTGGGCGGTCGGTGCGGCGCCGCACGCCGCGGTCACTACCGTTAGAGCTGCGATCAAGCCTGCGATGCGAGGTGTGGACACGTCGCCTCCACTCTCTGGGGTGTGGCTAAAACTTAGGGGAACTTGTACAAACAAGGCCAGACCTAGTAAGTCGCATAAACGTTGCTTTTTCATGAACGGGAGGGGTCGTGAATGGCCGCGCGCTATGAACACATCGCCGCTGAGCTGCGTGACGAGATTCTCGCAGGTGTTCACCCTGTAGGTGCCCAGTTGCCTTCGGAGGCGGAGCTCGCTGCGCGCTATTCGGCGGCCAGGGGCACCGTACGGCAGGCCGTGGCCGTACTGGCCGCGGAGGGCCTGGTGGGCTCGCGCCAGGGCGCGCGGCGCATCGTGCTGGGCGGCGAGCGCAGCCAGAGCTTCGCCGAGCTGCACAGTTTCGCCCAGTGGGCCAAGTCCAAGGGGCACACGGTGGGCGGCGAGGTGCTCGGCCAGCGCCGCCGCAGGGCGGGTCCCGCGGAGGCGGTCAGGCTCAGCACCACCGAGGTGCTCGAGGTGCTCAGGCTGCGCACACTGGAGGGCGAGCCCGTGCTGCTGGAGCGGACCGTCTACGCCTCGTGGATCGCCCCCGCCGTCGAGGCGCTGCCCTCCGACTGCGAGTCGGTCACTCAGGCGCTCTACGACCGGGTCGGCCTGGTCTTCGCCTACGGCGAGCACCTCATCGACGCGGTCGCGGCGGGCACCGAGGACGCCCGCCTGCTCGGGGTCAGGCGCGGCAGCCCGCTCCTGCGCCAGCGCAGGATCACCACCACCCAGGAGGGCCGCCCCGTCGAGTGGTCGGACGACCGCTACAGGGCCGGCAGCGTCGCCTTCAGCATCCGCAACTCGATCGGCGCCAACCCGCTCACTCGGCTTGCGCTCCCATGACTTCGAACATATGCTCGAAGTAGCGCCCGACTTCCCCCGGGTGGCTCAGCAAGTGACCCAGAGCCACGGGGAGAAGAAGCGTCTTGAGCAGACTCTACGGCGATCCGATAGAGGTGTGGACCAGGGAGGGCCAGCCGACCCAGTTCGTCTGGCGTGATCGGCTCTACCTCGTTCGTCGCGTCCTCGACCAGTGGGTGGTGGCCCGTGAATGGTGGAAGACCAGCGAAGGCGACCCGGGCGAACGCCGGTTCTGGCGCGTCGAGGCCAGTCCGGGGCGTGAGCGCGGCTCCTACGAGCTGCGCTTCGACACCGCCGGCGGGGGCTGGCTGCTGCTGAGGGCGTGGGACTGATGCTCTCCTTCCCGCACCTGCACGTGAGCTCCGCCTACTCGATGCGGTACGGCACCGCCTTCCCCCAAGCCCTGGTACGGCGGGCGGCCGAGCACGGGATGGACATCCTCGCGCTGACCGACCGCGACGGGCTCTACGGGGCGCTCAAGCACGCCCAGGCCTGCATGGACGCGAGGATCTCGCCGGTGTTCGGCGTCGACTTCGCGCTCGACGCGGCCGCCGCCTTCGACCCCGTTCCGCCGGGCGACCCTGCCGCCTACGGGCCACTGTCCGGCTCGCACAGGTCCGCCGCTCCCGGTGGAGCCTCCGGCGGTCGCGGGCCAGGTGGCCGAGTGCCCGCTTCCGGTCCGCGGGAGGCGCGCCCGCGGACCGGGCCCGACGCCGAGGACAGGGTCACCGTGCTGGCCCGCTCCGGCGGGTGGTCCAGGCTGTGCCGCCTGGTCACCGCCGCCCACTACGCCGGCGCCCGCGGCGAGCCGCAGGTGACCCGCGACCTGGTCGCCGAATGGGCCGCGGGCTCCGGCAGCCCCGCCCAGGACCCGGCGAGGCCCCAGGGCGCCGGCCTCACCACCCCCGCCGCGAACCAGGCGAGGCCCAGGACCGCGCCGACGGGCCGTCCGGGCGGAAGGGAGAGGGGCGGGGCGTTCGGCGCGGACGACGGGCTGGTCGTGCTGCTCGGGCCGAGGTCCGACGTGGGCCGCGCGGTGGCCGCCAGGCGCGACGAGCAGGCCAGGGCGCTGCTGAACCTCTGGCGTTCCCAGGTGCGCGGCGTGGTGATCGAGCTGGTCGACCAGTACGGCTACCGCGACGCCACCACCGCCGTCCGCATGCTCTCCCTCGCCGAGGAGTTCGGCGTGCCCGCCGTACTCACGAACGCGGTCAGGTACCTCGACCCCGCCGACCACCAGGTGGGCGACGTGCTCGACGCGGCGCGCCAGCTCGTCCCCCTGCACCCCCGCCACCTGGACAGGAGCACCTCCCACGCCTACCTCAAGGGCGGCGACGAGATGCGCAGGGTCGCCCACAAGATCTGCGGCGGCGACCAGTCGCGCGCCAACAGGCTCCTGTACACCACGCGCGCCCTCGCCGAGGCGTGCGTGATCGACCCGAGGCGGCTGCTCGCCCTGAGCAGCGACCCGCCCGACCTGCACCTGCCCGAGATCGGCAGGGACCCGGTCCCGCTGCTGCGCCACCGCTGCGAGGACGGGCTCGCCGACCGGGGCCTGCGCGGGTCGGGGGAGGCCCGCGACCGCCTCGAAGCCGAGCTGGCCATCATCGAGAAGAAACGGCTGTCCGGATACTTCATGGCCGTCGTCGGCATCACCGACCAGATCCGGCACATGGGCATCCGCTGCGCCATCCGCGGCTCGGGCGCGGGCAGCCTGGTCAACTACCTCATCGGCATCGGCGAGGTGAACCCGCTCCACCACGGCCTGCTCATGGAGCGCTTCCTGTCCGAGGGTCGCATCGGCCTGCCCGACATCGACATCGACGTGGAGTCCGCGCGCCGCCTCGACTGCTACAAGGCGATCTACGACATGTACGGCGAGTCGCGCGTGGCCTGCGTGTCCATGATGGAGACCTACCGGGCCCGCAGCGCCCTGCGCGACGTGGGCGGCGCGATGGGCCTGCCGCCGCACGAGATCGACGCCATCGCCAAGGCGTTCCCGCACATCCGCGCCCGCCAGATCACCGCCTCGCTGAAGGACCTGCCCGAGCTGCGCGAGAGCAGGCTCGACGAGTCCGGGCTCGGCAGGGTGTTCGAGCTGGCGGAGAAGCTCGACGGGCTGCCCAGGCACATCGCGCTGCACCCGTGCGGGGTGCTGGTCGGCAACGCGGGCCTGCGCGACCGCACCCCCGTCGAGCGCAGCGCGCTCGACTTCCCCATGTCGCAGTTCGACAAGGACGACGTGGAGGAGGCGGGGCTGCTCAAGCTCGACGTGCTCGGCGTGCGGATGCAGTCGGCGATGGCCTACACGCTGACCGAGATCAAGCGGGTCGACGACGTGGACGTCGAGCTCGACGCCGTCCCGCAGGACGACGAGCGGACCTACGACATGATCTGCGCCAGCCGTACGCTCGGCTGCTTCCAGATCGAGTCGCCAGGGCAGCGCGAGCTGGTCGCCAAGCTGGAGCCCCGCACGATGGACGACCTGATCGTCGACATCTCGCTGTTCAGGCCGGGGCCCGTCAACTCCGACATGGTCACGCCCTATCTGGAGTCGCGGCACGGCTGGCGGGCCGCCTCCTACCCGCACCCCCGCCTGCGCGCGGCCCTCGCCGAGACCAACGGGGTCGTCGTCTTCCACGAACAGGTCCTGAAGGTCATCGACGCCATGACCGGCGCAGGGCTGTCCGAGGCGGAGAAGATACGGCGCAGCCTCGGCGACCCCGTCCGGCGCGAGGCGTCGCGGCGGTGGTTCCTCGCCAACGTGCTGCCCGAGTACGACCAGGCGACGGTGGAACGGGCATGGCAGGTGCTGGACGCCTTCGGCGCCTTCGGGTTCTGCAAGGCCCACGCGGCGGCCTTCGCACTGCCGACCTACCAGTCGGCCTGGCTCAAGCGGCACCACGCGGCCGCCTTCTTCGCCGGGGTGCTCACCCACGAGCCCGGCATGTACCCGCAGCGGGTGATCATCGACGAGGCCAGGCAGTGCGGGGTGATGATCCTTCCCCTGGACGTCAACAAGTCGGCCAAGCACTGGACCGTCGAACGCGTCGGCCCGCCGCCGCTGCGCGTCAGCGTCCAGCCCTCCTCCCTGGATGGCGCCGACTACCGGCGGCGGGTGCGCGACTTCAAGGCCGAGGAGCTCGGCCGAGGGTACGGCTTGCGCGTGCCGTTCTCCGCGGTCAAGGGAGTGAGCGAGGCGGAGGTCGACAGGATGGTGGCGGGCCGGCCCTACACCTCGCTCGCCGACTTCTGGGACAGGGCCAGGCCCTCGCGTCCGGTCATCGAACGGCTGGTCCAGGTGGGCGGGTTCGACGCGCTCCACTCGCTGCGGCCAGGCGGCCCGCGCTGGCGGCCGGGGGAGCTGACGAGGCGCGACCTGATCGCCCAGGTGGGGGTGCTGGAGCGGGCCTCCGCCTCGGGCGTCAAGACCGGTCCTCCGCCCCGCAAGGGCTACACGCCACCCGCGGGCGGCGTTTCTCCCGGGACTGCGCGCTCACGGGACGGCTTCGCCGGCTCCTCGGGCAGGACGGGATCCGGGGACTCCTCGGGCAGAGCGGGTTCCGACTTCTCGGGCAGGGCGGGGTCCGACGGGAGCCGCGCGTCGGCGGCGCGGCAGGGGAGGTCGTCGCGCCATCAGGGGAAGGCGCAGGCGAGAGGCGAAACGGCGACGACCGCCGTGGCCGAGGAGCCGCGGATGGACGAGCCGCTCGCCGTACAGCTGCCCCTGGGGTTCGCCGAGCGCATCGAGCCCGGCGAGCTCCCTGAGATGACGGAGACCGAGATGGTCGAGGCGGAGCTGGAGATCCTCGGCATCGACATCAGCCGCCACGTGATGAGCTTCCACGACGCGCTGCTCGACGCCATCGGGGTGGTGCGTTCCAAGGATCTGCTCGCCCAGCGCAACGGCGCGGAGGTCCTGGTGGCGGGGGTCAAGGTCGCCACCCAGACTCCTGCGGTGCGGTCGGGCCGGCGGGTCATCTTCACCACCCTCGACGACTCCACCGGGCCCGTCGACCTGACCTTCTTCGAGTCGGTGCAGGGCAGGTGCGCCTCGACGGTGTTCGGGTCGTGGCTGATGGTCGCCAGGGGAGTGATCCGCCGCACGGGCACCCGAGCGATCTCCATGCGGGCCGTCGACTGCTGGAACCTCGTGGACCTCGACGCCGCGTGGCGCGCGAACGGCCTGGAGGCGGTCCTCGCGCTGCTCGACAGGCGAGGGGCCCACACGGAGGGCGTCGGCGGGCGCACCATCGAGTACGCGAACGGCTACCGCATCTCGCCCTACTCCGACATCGGCCCCACGCCCGGCGTCGTCACCCCGCCCCGCCGGCTCTGGCACGCCAGCCAGGGCAGCTCCGGCCCAACCCAAGCCGCCTGACCCCGCCCGGCAGGCGCCTACTCGAAGACCTCGTCCGCCGAACTGGCCACGGCGGCGCGCCGCGTCCACACGTCGAACTGCACAGGATCGGAGCAGGAGGTGATCCGCGCGCGGATCTCGTCGGAGACGGCGATGCCGCGCGCATCGAGCAACGTCAGCAGCAACGTGGCCTCGCCCAGCCAGGCCGAGGTGGACATCAACGCCTCCAGCACACGTCGCGCCGGGGCCGAAGCCATTATCGTCATCGAGGTCGTTGAGCCCCTTCAGGCAGGTCTCGCCGACCTCTTTCCACTCGCCATGAGCCATGACGGACAGCGCCGCGAGCGCGGGATCGGCGACCACCTGATGGGGATCAGTGAGCGTTACCTTGTGGCTGCACGCGATGGCATACGGAGGCAGCGCATCCCCGCATCCGAAAGGTCAGGAGATCATCGGGGCCGGGGTGAGGTGGTGAAGGCGGGAGGGGGCGGTCTGGACGCGGGTGACCTCGCGGACCGTGCACGCGCACAGCAGCGCCGCCACCGCCGTCACGCCGAGCTCCAGCCCGCTCAGCCCGGTCAGTTCACCCGACGACCCGCGCAGCGGCAGCCGTACCATCACCAGCGCCAGCGCCGTCAGCCAGCTCGCCCACCAGGTGGCCACCAGCGCGAGCCAGCGCCCTCTCCGGTCGTACGGCGGGCGGGCGCCCTTCCACACCTGGTCGACCAGCATGACGGGCGCGATCAGGTTGACGCCGGGCAGCAGCCACGCCGCCATCACGGGCCCCGAAGGGCTGGCGCCCTTGTTGGCGCGGCGGGCCCTGACCAGCCAGGTCAGGTAGGCGGACGCCGACGCGGCCAGGGTGCCGACCGCCAGCATCATCAGCACCGCGAACAGCGTGACGGCCCCGACCACGGCCTCGGCCCCCGGCGCCCGCGCGTCACCACCGAGCGTGACGATCTCGGCGGCGAGCCGCCTGCCGCGCACCTGGTCGAAGATCACTAGAGCGGTCATGGCGGCGAGCTGGGCGGCAAGGGTCACATAGACCGCCGAAGCCGATCGCTTCGCCGCGGAAGGAGCATGGCGCACGAATCTCTCCCCCCGTGGCACACATTGAGGTTCTGATTCACATGTATCCAGCCAGACCCCTCGCTAATCAGCTGACCACGCCTGACTCCCATGCCCACGCCGCGATCTCCACCCGGTTCCTGGCCCCGAGTTTGACCTGGATGCTGCCGAGGTGGGTCTTGACCGTGGACAGCGACACGAACAGCTCCGCGGCCACCTCCTGGTTGGTCCTGCCCCTGGCGACCAGCCGTACGACATCGAGCTCACGCTCGGTCAGCGGATCGTTGAGCGACCTGACCGCGCCCACGGCCGGCTGGGCGAGGTGTTGGAGCAGCCGTACGGTCACCGACGGTGACACCAGCGCGTCGCCGGCGGCCGCGGCCCTGACGGCCTCGATGAGCAGGGTGGGGCCGCTGTCCTTGAGCAGGAAGCCGGTCGCGCCCGAGCGGAGCGCCCCGTAGACGTACTCGTCGAGGTCGAAGGTGGTGACGATGACCACCCGCATGGGGTTCTCGACGCCCGGGCCCGCCAGGATCCTGGTCACCTCGATGCCGTCGAGCTTGGGCATCCTGATGTCGAGCAGGCACACGTCGGGGCGCAGCCGCCTGGCCGCCTCGACCGCGTCGGCTCCGTTGGCCACGGTGCCGACGACGTCGATGTCCTGCTGGGCGTCGAGGATCATCTGGAAGCCGGTGCGGACAAGTTCCTGGTCGTCGGCGATGAGCACGCGAATCGTCACACGGGAAAGCCTAACTTTCCGATCATCGTGGGATGAGCCGCCCTTCGAGGGGGCGGGGTTGCGAGAGATCGGCCGATCGGCTGATGGCGATCGGACGCACGGCCGATCCGCCGGCCGGGGTCCGCGCGGCAAGGTCGTCTGCATGAACGACGTACTTGCAGGCCGCGCGCTCGCCAAGCGCTTCGGCCAGACGGTGGCGCTGAACGGCGTGGACATCACCATCCAGGCGGGCGAAGCCGTGGCGATCATGGGCCCGAGCGGTTCGGGCAAGTCCACTCTGCTCCACTGCCTGGCCGGGATCATGAAGCCGGACGCGGGTGAGGTGCACCTGCTCGGCCAGCGCATCGACACGATGAAGGAGCGCGACCGCAGCGCCCTGCGCAGGACCAGGTTCGGGTTCGTGTTCCAGTTCGGCCAGCTCCTGCCCGAGCTGCCCGCCGAGGAGAACGTGGCGCTGCCTCTCATGCTCGGCAACGTGTCGAGGTCCGACGCGGTACGGCAGGCGAGGCAGTGGTTCGGCCCGCTCGGCCTCGGCGGCATGGAGGGGCGCAGGCCGGGCGAGCTGTCCGGTGGTCAGGCGCAGCGGGTGGCGATCGCCAGGGCGCTGGTGACCAAGCCCGCCGTGGTGTTCGCCGACGAGCCCACGGGCGCGCTCGACCAGAACACCGGCCACGACACGATGCGCCTGCTGGTGGAGGCCACCAAGCACAACGGCGCCTCGCTCATCGTGGTCACCCACGACCCGGGCGTGGCCGGCTGGTGCGGCCGTACGGTCGAGGTCCGCGACGGCAACCTGCTGCACAGCGCGGTGAGCCAGTGAGCAATCTCATGAGCCTCACCTGGCGCCTGCTCAGGGGCGGAGGGCGCAGGGGCATGCTGGGCACCTGGCTGACGCTGGGCGCGGTCGTCATCTCCACGGGTCTGCTGCTGTTCGCCGTCTCGGCCAACTTCGCCTTCCAGGGACGCGCCGAAAGGGGCGCGTGGCGCAACCCGGTCCAGACGACGGGCAAGGCGACGGCTGTCGAGGCGACGAGGGACGACTACGTCCAGGACAAGAAGATCACCGTCGTGGACCTGGCCGCGCTGGACCCGAAGGCCGACGTGCCGCCTGGGCTGCCGCGTTTCCCCGCTCCCGGCGAGACATGGTTGTCGCCCGCGCTGGCGGAGCTGGCCAGGCGGCTGCCCGCCGACCAGCTTGCCGACCGCTACGAGGACGTCAAGGGCGTGCTGGGCGACTCCGCCCTCGTCCATCCGGGGGAACTGGTCGCGGTGGTCGGCCACCGGGCCGACGACCCCGCCATGACCGGCACGCGCGGCGAGCCGGGGCGGGGCGGGGTGCCGCCGACCAAGGTCGAGACGCTCGCCGGCACGCCGACGGAGGACGCGCAGGCCTACCGCGTCCTCGCGCTCATCGCCAGCGTGCTCATGGTGGTGCCGCTGCTGGTGTTCGGCGGCGCCGCGGCGCGGCTGACCGTGGCCCGCCGTGACCAGCGCCTGGCCGCGCTCAGGCTGGTGGGCGCCTCTCCTGGCCAGGTGGTCGCGATGACCGTGGCCGAGGCCGTGATCGTCGCGTTCGCGGGGGCCGTGCTCGGCACCGTCCTGTACGGCGCGGCGGTCCCGCTGCTCACCGCCATCAGGATCGGCGGGGGGCCGTGGTTCGCGGGCGACCTGCTGCCGAACCCGCTCCTGGCGGCCGGCGTGCTGCTGGCCGTACCTCTGCTGGTGGGAGTGTCGGCGATCGTCGGCCTGCGCAGGGTCGTGGTCAGCCCGCTCGGCGTGGCCAAGCGGGAGACGCCGCCTGCCATGCGGTTCGTCAGGGTGCTGGCCCTGCTCGCGGTGCTGGCCGTGGTGCCCATGCTCAGCACGAGCGCCAGCGTGGGCGTGGTCGCGGTGGTGCTCGGCCTGGCGTTCCTGTGCATCAACCTGGTCGGCCCGTGGGTCGTCGGCCTCATCGGCAGGGTCACCGCGAAGCGCGCCAGGCGGCCCGCGAAGCTGCTGGCGGGCCGCAGGCTCGTGGACGACCCTCGCTCGGCGTGGCGGACGGTCAGCGGTGTGGCGCTGACCGGCTTCGTGGCGGGCTTCCTCGGGCTGCTCAGTCCCGGAGACGCGCTCGCGGGGCACGTCGCCGACGGCCGGCTCATGCTCGCCGTGCCCCAGGCCAAGGTGGCCGTGGTCGCGGACCAGGCGCGGGAGCGGCTGGAGAAGGCGGGCGTGAAGGCCACGGTGAAGAAGGAGAAGGGGCTCGTCATCGCCTCCGTCGGCGAGGCCGACGTGGACAAGGCGCGCACGGCGCTGGACGGGGTCGTTCCGGGGCATTCGGCCACCAGCGAGGCCGACGAGCAGCGCTTCACCAGCCAGCTCCTCGACGACATCGCCACGGGCACCGTGGTCGTGCTGTCGGTGTCCTTCCTCGTCGCGATCGCCAGCTCGGGAATCACCTCCGCCTCCTCGGTGCTGGACCGCCGCCAGACGTACGCGCTGCTACGACTGGCGGGCACTCCGCTGGAGGTGCTGGACAAGGCGCGCAGGTCGGAGACGCTGATCCCGCTCACGGTGATGGGCGGCGGCGCGATCGCGGTCGGCGTCTTCTGCGCCTCGCCGTTCATGCTGGCCTCGCCGAACGTCTCGGGCGCGATCACGCTGGCGGTCTGCGTCACCGCCGGGTTCGCGGGCGTGATCGGCGCGGGCGCGCTGAGCAGGCCGCTGCTGCGCTCGGTGACCGACGACCCCGCCCCGCGTCCCGACTAGCCGAGGACCAGGTCGCGGATGATCGTCAGGGATCGTTCGTCGCGCGGGCCCATCACCAGCAGGTTCGTCACCGGTGAGGCCCGCCACAGCTCCAGCCGTTCCCTGATCCTGCCGGGCGGGCCGACGAGCGAGATGCCGTCGGCCAGCTCGTCGGGAATGGCGTCGAAGGCCTCCTGCCTGCGTCCTTCCAGGTAGAGGGCCTGGATGCGCTCGGCGGCCTCCGCGTAGCCCATCCTGCCGATGATGTCGGCGTGGAAGTTGCGGGCCTTGGCGCCCATGCCGCCGATGTAGAGGGTGAGCATCATCTTCACCCCGTCGAGCGCGGCCCTGACGTCGTCGGTGACCATGACCATGACCATCGCCGCGACCTCGAAGCCCGTGGGGAACTTCCCGTAGAGCTCGGAGATCTTCGAGGGGAAGGTGAACAGCGGCAGCCAGCCCTCGGCGATCTCGGTGGCCAGCGCGACGTTCTTGGGGCCCTCCGCGCCGATGTAGACGGGGATGTCCTGGCGCAGCGGATGCGTGATGAGCTTCAGCGGCTTGCCCAGGCCGCCTGGTAGCGGGAGCGGGTAGTGCGGGCCCTCGTTCGCGACCGGCTCCTCGCGCCGCCAGACCTTGCGCATGATCTCGACGTACTCGCGGGTCCTGGCCAGGGGGCGCGGGAACGGCTGGCCGTACCAGCCCTCCACCACCTGCGGCCCCGAAGCGCCGATGCCGAGCAGCAGCCGCCCGCCGGTGAGGTGGTCGAGCGTCATCGCGGTCATCGCGGTGGCGACGGGCGTGCGGGCCGACAGCTGTACGACCGAGGTGCCGAGCTTGATCCTTCTGGTGCGCGCGCCGTACCAGGCGAGCGGGGTGAAGGCGTCGCTGCCGTAGGCCTCCGCGGTCCACACCGAGTCGTATCCGAGGCGCTCGGCCGCCTGTACGAGCTCGGTCGCGTCGTCGGCCTGACGCTGCCAGTAGCCCAGGTTCAGGCCTAACTTCATGCGATACCTCCCTAAATGAGAACAGGTTCTAATATTGTCCCGACAGGTGTCAATGAAATGAGTTCAGGGGAAGTTCAGCCTGTGCTGATGAAGCAGTTGCGTCGTCTGGCCGTGCTCCTGCTGTTGCTCCCGCTCGTAGCGGTACCGGCGGGCGCGGCGAGCGAAGCGCGGCCCAACATCGTGCTGATCCTGGCCGACGACCTCGAGTACGGCGTGCTGGAGCACTTCCCCACCATCACCAGCCAGCTGGTACGGCAGGGCGCCTCCTTCGACCACGCCTTCGTCACCAACTCCTGGTGCTGCCCTTCGAGGGCGTCGATCCTGCGCTCGCAGTACGTGCACAGCCACACCGTCTGGACCAACACCGCGCCGGAAGGCGGATTCGACCGCTTCTATACCGCAGGTCTGGACCGTTCCACTATCGGCACCTGGCTGCGAGGGGCGGGCTACCGGACCGGGCTGATGGGCAAGTACCTCAACCACTATCCGGGAGACAGCGCGCCCGCGACGTACGTCCCCCCGGGCTGGGACCAGTGGGCCGTGCCGGTCAAGCGGCTCTACGAGGAGTACGACTACACGCTCAACGAGAACGGGGAACTCGTCGACTACGCGTGGGGCGAGGAGGACTACCTCGAGGACGTGCTCGCCCGCAAGGCGAAGGACTTCGTCAGCGCGCCGGGCCCCCAGCCGTTCTTCCTCTACCTGGCGCCCGTCGCCCCGCACAATCCGGCCAACCCCGCCCGCCGCCACGCGGACGCCTTCCCCGAAGCGAAGGCGCCGCGCCCTCCGTCCTTCGACCAGCCCGACGTCTCGAAGGAACCGATGTGGATGCGCGAGCTGCCCAGGATCGGCCCGTCAGGCGCGGAGCACATCGACGAGCGCTACAGGTCGAGGCTGAGGGCCATGCTCGGTGTCGACGACATGGTCAACACCGTCGTCGGCGCCCTCCAGGCGGCGGGCAAACTCGACAACACCTACATCTTCCTGGCCTCCGACAACGGCTTCCACCTCGGGACGCACCGCCTGCGCCAGGGCAAGACCACGCCGTTCGAGGAGGCCATCAAGGTGCCGCTGGTGGTGCGCGGTCCAGGCATCGCGCCCGGCTCCACGATCGGCGCCATGGTCCAGACCGTCGACTACGCCCCCACCTTCGCCGAACTCGCCGGAGTGGCGCCGCCGGCCTTCTGTGAAGGGCGCTCGCTCGTCCCCCTGCTGCGCGGCGCCAGCCCGCCGGAGTGGCGGCGCAACGCGCTGATCGAGTTCGCCAGGCCGACCAACGCCAGCCTGGCCGAGCAGACGCGCGTGCCCGCCTACACGGCGCTGCGCACCGCCACGCACACCTATGTGAGGTACGTGACGGGGGAGACGCAGCTCTACGACCTGACCACCGACCCCCACGAGCTGAACAACCTGGCCGCGACCGCCGATCCAGCGCTGCTGCGCGATCTCCAGGCGCGCCTGGACCTGATGCGGACGTGCTCGGGCCCGACCTGCCGTACGGCCGACGTGTGGGGAGGTTAGGCCGAGCAGGTGATGGCGGCGGGCAGCTCGCCCGCGACGAAGGCGGCGGGGGAGACGCCCATCACCGAGCGGAACTCGGCCGTCAGGTGGGACTGGTCGTAGTAGCCCGCGTCGGCGGCGAGCGCGGCCCAGCCGCCCGTCGTGGCGCGGGCCAGCACGCCGCGCACCCTGTCGAGGCGGGCGAACCGCTTGGGCGGCACCCCGACCCCGCTCGTGAACAGCGTCCGCAGGTGGCGCTCGCTGATGCCGAGGTCCCTGGCCACGTCCGGGACCCTGGAGAACGGCAGGCGGTCGGCGGCCGCGTGCAGGAGCGCGGCCTGGGAGAGGTCGGAGGGCGCGGCGGCGGCGAGCCGGTCGAGCAGGGCCGTCTCGATCAGGTCCGCCTCGCCGCCGGGAGCGGCCGCCGCTTCCTCGGCCAGCCGATCGGCCGCGGGCCCCCACAGCTCGCGCAGCGGCACGATCCTGTCCACCAGTTCGGTGACCGGCACCCCGAGCGCCGCACGCGCCCTGCCTGGACGCAGCCGCACGGTGACGCAGCGGGACAGTTCCTTCGGGGCGAGATAGGTGGCCCGGGTGCGCGGGCCGAGCACCATGAGGTCGCTGCGCCCTTCGAGGGTGGTGCGGAAGGCCAGCATGGTGGCGGGATCCGGCTCGCGCACGTGCACCCCGCCCTCGCCGTCGGCCGCCGTCTCGCTGTTCTCCTCGACCCAGACGCTCATGGCCCCAGCCTAGGTGCCGATTTTTCCTATCAGCGCGCGGCCTCCGGGCGGCAGCGTAGGGGGCATGATCCTGGTCACCGGTGCCACGGGCACCATCGGAAGTGAAGTCGTCAGACTGTTGACCGAGAGGGGCGAGCCGACGCGCGCGATGACCCGCGACCCCTCCAAACTGAGCACGTACGGCGTGGCGGGCGACTTCGCCGACCCCGCGTCGCTGGACAGGGCGCTGGACGGCGCCGACACCGTGCTGGCGCTGACGGCGTTCGGCCGGTCGCTGGCCGACCACGACCTCGCCCTGGTCGAGGCGGCCAAGCGGGCGGGCGTGAAGAAGATCGTGAAGATCTCGGCGTTCGGCACGGGCGAGACGACCGACGAGAAGGACGTGCGCTCCTGGCATCACCACGGAGAGCGGGCCATCAGGGAGAGCGGGATGGCGTGGACGATCCTGCGCCCCGCCGGGTTCGCCTCCAACGCGTTGATGTGGGCGCAGTCGGTCAGGGCGGGCGAGCCTATCCCCAACATGACGGGGCAGGGCGGGCAGGGCATCGTCGACCCGCGCGACGTGGCGCAGGTGGCGGTCGAGGCGCTGACGGGAAGCGCGCATGAAGGAAGGACCTATGAGCTCACGGGGCCCGAGGTGATCAGCGTGCCGGAGCAGGCCGACCAGATCGGGCAGGCGCTCGGCAGGCGGGTGGAGACGGTCGCGGTGCCGCTGGAGGCGGCGAAGGAGGGAATGCTGGCCTCGGGGGCCGACCCGTTCTTCGTGGAGGTCGCGATGACGGGGTTCGCTTTCCTCGCGGCGGGGAATGCCGCCCGGCTCAGCGGGGACGTGGCGGCCGTGCTCGGGCGGGCCCCGCTGAGCTTCGCCGACTGGGTCCGCGACCACCGCGCCGCCTTCGAGTGATCTCCAGGCCGCGGGTCCTGAGCGCGGCCCGCGGGCTCAAGGGGCGGGGGGAACGGAGAGGGACGGGTAGGCGTGGCCCAGGTGGTCGGCGACCGCCTGGGCGGCGCCGTGCCCGTCGCGGGCCGCGACCAGCTCGTAGATGCGCCAGTGGTCGGCCATGAGCACGTCGGTCCGCCCCGCGGCCTCCACCGCCGCGACCGAGTAGGCGTGGATGGTCTGCCGCAGCGCCCGCATGGTCGCCGACAGCAGCCTGTTGCCCGACAGCAGCGCCACGCCCAGGTGGAAGGTCACGTCGTGGTCGACGAAGGAGCGGGCGTCGCCCGCCCGCTCCATCTCCTCCAGCGCGGCCCGCATGATCTCCAGGCCCTCGGGCGCGTCGACGTGCTGCACCGCCCACTGCTCGATCATCAGACGGGTGGCGATCACCTCGCCGAGCGACAGCGAAGCCGTACCGAGGTGGAGCCGCAGCAGGTCGGCCAGCGCGCTCTCGGGCCTGGAGGTGAGCACGGCGCCCGCGTCCGGCCCCCTGCCCGCCTGCGAGGAGACCACCCCGAGCGTCTCCAGCACGCGCAGCGCCTCGCGCACCGACGAGCGGCCGACCTGGAGCTCCTCCGCCAGCTGCCGCTCGCCGGGCAGGCGGTCGCCCACGGTGAGCCCGTCGTCGGCGATACGCCGCTCGATCTTGGCGATGACGTCCTCGAAGGTCCGGGGCTTCCTCATATGGTCAGACCATACTATGGTCAGACCATACTTTGAAGGGAGTGCCGTGCGAGTCGCCCTGTTCATCACGTGTGTCAACGACACGCTCTTTCCCGGCACGGGTAAGGCGGTGGTGTCCCTGCTGCGCCGCCTCGGGTGTGACGTCGACTTCCCGCAGGCGCAGACCTGCTGCGGCCAGATGCACATCAACACCGGCTACCGGCCCGAGGGCGTACGGCTGGCCAGACACTTCGCCGAGGTGTTCGACGGCTACGACGCGGTGGTCGCGCCCTCGGGATCGTGCGCGGCGATGGTGCGCGAGCAGTATCCGAGGCTCGGCGTCGAGCCGCCGCCCGTCCACGACCTGTCGGAGTTCCTGATCGACGTGCTGGAGGTGGAGGACGTCGGTGCCGCCTTCCCGCACCGGGTCACCTACCATCCGACCTGCCACTCCCTCAGGGGGCTGCGCCTCGGGGACAAGCCGACGCGGCTGCTCCGGCGGGTGCGAGGGCTCGAACTGGTGCCCCTCCAAGGAGCCGAGGAGTGCTGCGGCTTCGGCGGCACGTTCGCGGTGAAGAACCCGGCGATCTCCGCGGCGATGTGCGCCGACAAGGTGCGCAACGTGATGGACACCGGCGCCGAGGTGCTCTGCGCGGCCGACAACTCCTGCCTCATGCACATCGGCGGCACCATGCGCCGGCAGCGGACGGGCGTGCGCATCATGCACCTGGCCGAGATCCTGGACGCCAGATGAGCGTCTTCATCGGCATGCCCGGAGACTTCCCGACGAACGCCGCGCAGGCCGTACAGAACTCGCAGCTGCGCTACAACCTCCGCAAGGCCACCCACACGATCCGCGGCAAGCGGGCAGGCGTCGTCGGCGAGCTGCCCGACTGGCACGAGCTCCGCGAGGCGGGCAAGGCGATCAAGGACCACACGCTGCGCCACCTCGACCGCTACCTCGTCCAGCTGGAGGAGGCGGTCGAGAAGGCGGGCGGGCACGTCCACTGGGCGCGCGACGCGGCCGAGGCCAACAGGATCGTCACCGAGCTGGTCAAGCGGACGGGCGAGACCGAGGTCGTCAAGGTCAAGTCGATGGTCACCCAGGAGATCGGCCTCAACGAGCACCTGGCGGGCGAAGGCATCGCCGCGTTCGAGACCGACCTGGCCGAGCTGATCGTCCAGCTCGGCGACGACTCTCCCAGCCACATCCTGGTGCCCGCCATCCACCGCAACCGTGCGGAGATCCGCGAGATCTTCCTGCGCGAGATGGGCGACGCGCCGCAGGACCTCACCGACGAGCCCGCCGCCCTGGCCGAGGCCGCCCGGCTCCACCTGCGCGAACGCTTCCTGCGCAGCAAGGTCGCCATCTCCGGCGCCAACTTCATGATCGCCGAGACCGGCACCTGCGTGATCCTGGAGTCCGAGGGCAACGGCAGGATGTGCCTGACCCTGCCCGAGACGCTGATCAGCGTGGTCGGCATCGAGAAGGTGCTGCCCACCTGGCGCGACCTGGAGGTCTTCCTCCAGCTGCTGCCGCGCAGCTCCACCGGCGAGCGCATGAACCCCTACACCTCCACGTGGACGGGTTCCACCGAGGGCCAGAGCTTCCACCTGGTGCTGCTCGACAACGGCCGGACCAACGTCCTGGCCGACGAGGTGGGCCGCCAGGCGCTGCGCTGCATCCGCTGCTCGGCCTGCCTCAACGTCTGCCCCGTCTACGAGCGCGCGGGCGGCCACGCCTACGGCTCGGTCTATCCGGGGCCGATCGGCGCGATCCTCACCCCGCAGCTGCGCGGGCTCGGCTCCGCCCTCGACGCCTCCCTGCCCTACGCCTCGTCGCTGTGCGGCGCGTGCCTGGACGTCTGCCCCGTCGCGATCGACATCCCCGAGGTGCTGGTCGACCTGCGGGCCAAGGTGGCCCACCCCCGCGCCGAGCGCATGGGCATGCGGGTCGCCGGGTGGATCCTGGCCAAGGAGGTACGGCTTGCCAGGGCGCAACGCCTGATGACACGCTTCCGCAAGCTGGCGCCCCGACGGCTGCCGGGGCCGCTGTCGGCGTGGACCGACACCAGGGACCTGCCGGAGATCCCCGAGGAGTCCTTCAGGGACTGGTGGGCGCGCACCGAGCGGCCCGGCGAAGGGAAGGCGACCTCATGAGCGCCCGCAAGGAGATCCTCGACAGGGTGCGACGAGCCGTCGAGGGAGCCCCCGAGGTGGAGATCCCCCGTGACTACCGCACCTCGATCCCCGTCGACGATCTCGTCGCCCGTTTCGCCGAACGCGTCGACGACTACCGGGCGATCGTGCACGTCGTCCCCGCCGTCGAGGTGCCCGCGCTGGTCGCCGCGCTGACGGCGGGCAAACGCATGATCGTCCCGCGGGCCGTACGAGGAGAGGGGCCGTTGACCGTCGCGACGGCCGTGGAGGAGGACGAGCTGCTGACGGCCGACGGCGTCGCCACCGGCTGCGCGGTCGCCATCGCCGAGACCGGCACCATCGTGCTCGACGCCGGGCCCGACCAGGGCCGAAGGGCGCTGACGCTGGTGCCCGACTACCACCTGTGCGTGGTCAGGGCCGACCAGATCGTCTCCGGCGTCCCCGAGGCGGTCGCCAGGCTCGACCCCGCCAGGCCGCTGACCTGGATCAGCGGGCCGTCCGCGACCAGCGACATCGAGCTCAACAGGGTGGAGGGCGTCCACGGCCCCCGTACCCTCGAGGTGATCATCAGTACCTGATCACAGCCGAGACCTGCTTCACCTCCGGCGAGAACCACAGCTCGGCGTCCGTCATCGCGGCCGCTCTCGCGATGGCCGAGTCCGCGCGCTCACGCACCGGCGACTCCACCCCCCACCGGCGCAGCTCGTCGGCGTCGGTCGACAGCTGGGTGCCGCCCGCCCCGATCCACACCAGGTCGGCCAGCTCGCCGGGGGAGAGCACGGCGAGCACCCTGCCCTCGCGCAGCAGCCGCGCCACGCGATCGAAGCCCACGGGCCCCTGGTGCTCGCGATGCCGGTCGAGCAGCTCGGACTTGCGGCGCTCCAGCCACGTGTCCAGAGCGCGTTCCACGTCGTATTCGTATTCATCGTGATCGGCGCGGCTGCCCTGCTCGGCCATCATCACCCGGTCGGCCGCCTTCGTGCCCAGGTGGTCGCACAGCAGCGAGCGCGACTTCGGCTCGCCCGCCACCACGATCAGTTCGGCGCCGATCCTGCGCACCTGCTCGTCCACCTCGTGCGCCACCGTCTCGGCGTCGTGCTCCCATGACTCGTCCGCCGCGCCTTCGTAGCTCTTGCGCGACCAGCCGCCCTGCGCCGTCTTCTGCAGCGGCCACTTCTGCGCCGTCCCGATCGCCGCCCGCGGCGAGCCGCCGCCGAACACCGTCAGCTCGGCGCCCTCGCGATCGAGCACCACCCGCAGATGCGGCACGTTCTCGCCCCGGGCCATCAGCAACGGCGTCACGTGCGGCAGCGGCGACCAGCGCGCCTGCTCCAGGCGCGGCGGGTCGGCCAGCGTCTCGGCCATCACCAGCTCGCCGCCCGCGGCGAACAGCGCCCGTCCCGGAGCGGGAACCGCCACGGCCGTCTCCAACGCGTCGAGGGTGTCCTGATCCGCCTGCTCCATACTGTCCCTGAACGCGCGCCACCGCCGCCGCTCGTCCTCGGCGCTCAACCCCGCGAGGTAGACCGAGGCGTAGGGACCGTGCCGCTCGTACAGCGGACGGATGAAGTCGAGCCTCACCTCACCACCTCTTTCGCTCGATGCCGAGCCCGAGGGCCTCGGCCACCTCCGCGATGTCGGTGAATGTGCCGCCGCGCGGGAGCCTGCTCACGGCCTCCACCACGAAGTCGTCCAGCCTCGGCCCGTGCTTGCCGCTTTCGCGTTGCATGATCTGCCTCACCCCTTTCGAACTGCCCGAATACTCGCCCTACCCGCGCGAACCTCACCAAACATCCCCCTGACTCGGCTTCCTGACAGGGGTCCTGCGGCTCTCGGGAGCGCTGGAGTCCCGGGGCTTGTAGGGTTTCGGAACCGCTTTGAGCTCTTAGGGGAACAGTGAGCGTTTTCAACCCTCAACTTCGCATCACCACCGACCGCCTGACCCTCCGCCCGTTCCAGCCGGACGACGCCGACAGGATCAGGGCCATCGTCGAAGCCGGCCACCGATTCCTCCCCCCGGGCGCCCCTGGCCACGTCGCCGCCATCGCCCACTGGCTCGCCACGGGCGTCCACGAGCTCCAGCGGTCGGGCCAGGGCGTTCACCTCGCCATGGCGGACGGCGAGGGCCGCGTCGTCGGCGCCATCAGCCTGTTCAAAACCCACTGGGGCGCCGGCATCACCGAGGTCGGCTACGGCGTGCACCCCCTCTACAGGGGAAGGGGGTTCGCCACCGAAGCCGTCCGCGGCCTGTCCGCGCGGGTGTTCGACGCGACCGACCTGCGCAGGATCGAACTGCGGGCCAACCTCGACAACACCGCCTCCCTCCGCGTCGCGGAGAAGGCCGGCTACGCCTACGAGGGCGTGCTGCGCGCCGCCGAACCGGAGGACGACGGCGCCCACGACCTGGTGGTGTTCGGGCTGCTGCGCGGCTCCACCGGCGCGCCGAACATCTTCCCCCAGGAGGAGCTGGTCACCCCGCGCCTGCTGCTGCGCAAGTTCGTCGCCGCCGACGTGCCCGACCTGACCGCCACCGCCGCCGACGAGCTCACCCAGCGCCGAACCAGCGTCCCCCGCGGCTACACCGAGGAGCACGGCAGGGTCTATGCGCTCATGATGACCGAGCAGCACCGCATCAGCGGCGGCGGGATCGCGTGGGCGGCGGTCGAGAGGGACAGCGGCAGGTTCGTGGCCAGCCTCGACCTGAAGGGCACCGAGTGGGGCCACCGTTCGACCGAGGTCGGCTACATGACGGCCCCCTGGGCCAGGGGGAACGGCTACGCGGGCGAGGCGGTGCTGGCGATCGCCAGGTGGCTGTTCGACAAGCAGGGATTCCGGCGGCTCCAGCTGCGGGCGGCCGTCTCCAATCTCGCCTCCCAGCGGGTGGCGGAGAAGGCGGGCTTCACGCGGGAGGGCGTGGCGCGCAACGGGGGAGGAGACGAGGACCTCGTAGTGTTCGGGCTGATCCCTGGGGACCTTCCGTGACCTGCCTCGGCCACGTGCGCTCGGTGAGCGTGTCCCTGGACTGACGCCCGCCCCGCGCGAAGGATGGCGCGTGACCCGGCTTGCCGTACACACTGGGTCGAGAGGACGGTGAGTCGGATGATCACGGTTATCGGCTGGGACGGATCGCCGCTGTCGGCCAGGGCGACCGACTGTCTCCAACAGGCCGCGCTGGTCACCGGTCCCGAGCGGATCCTCAGGCGGTTCCAGCTCCCCGTCACCGCCGGCGAGCTGCTGGCCACCCTCGACGAGCACCTCGAACAGGGCGAGGGGCCCGCCGTCGTCCTCGCCGAGGGCGACCCCGGCTTCTTCGGCGTCGTGCGCGCGCTGCGCGGCCACGGGCTGAAGCCCGCCGTGATCCCCGCCAGCTCGCTCGTCACCCGCGCCTTCGCCCGAGCGGGCATGAGCTGGGAGGACGCGCTGATCGTCGCCCCCGAAGGCCCGGAGCAGCTCAACAGAGTCGTCAACGCCTGCCGCGCCCACCACAAGGTCGGCGTCATCGTCACCCCCGGCGTCGGCCCCGCCGAGGTCGCCAGGGAGCTCGCCCCCACCACCCCGCGCGCACTGATCGTCTGCGAGGACCTCGGCGGGCCCGACGAGCGCGTCACTCACAGTCGCATGGGCGAGGCCACGACCAGGCCGTGGAAGGACCCCGACGTCGTCCTCGTCGTCGACCCGCTCTACCGCGCCGAGCACCGCGCGTGGGTGGCGGGAGCCAGACCCGGCCCCGACGAGTGGGCCGTCGGGGGCGACCTGCCGCCCGAGGTGAGCGCGTACGTGCTGGCCAAGCTCGGCCCACGCCTCGGCGATCTCGTCTGGGACGTCGGTGCTGGCTCGGGCGGCATCGCCGTCGAGTGCGCCAGGCTCGGCGCCGCCGTCATGGCCGTCGAACGAGACGAGCAGGCCTGCGCCAGGCTGCGCGCCAACGTCATCGGCCACGGCGTCAAGGTCGCGCTGACCCGCGGCCAGGCCCCTCCCGCGCTCGAACCCCTCCCCGACCCCGACGCGGTGTTCGTCGGCGGCGGCGGTGCCGACGTGATCGTCGCCTGCGCCGACCGTGCCCCCGCCAGGCTCGTCTGCACGCTCAAGACGGTCGAACAGGTGCCCGCCGTACTGCAAAGACTGAAAGAACACGGATACCGTGCCGAAGGCACCCAAATCCAGGCATCACGGCTGGTCATGCAGCCTGACGGCTCCCACTCGCTGACCGCCGAGGATCCCGTATTCGTCGTGCATGCACGTAGAGTGATCTGTGCATGACCTGCACGCATCGGATATCCTCGCGTGTCTTGTCTAAATACCCCCAGGTCACAGGCGTGGAGATCCCCTTCATGAAGCCGCCGCTGCTGCTCATCGGGCAGGGCTCGCACGACGACACAGGTGCCGCCGAGTTCGGAAGGTTCGTCCACAGGCTGCGTTGCCGCCTTGAGGAGAGCTCCGCCGAAGTCTCAGGGGGCTACCTCGTCAAGGCCAAACCCAGGCTGAGCGAATCCGTCGCCTCTCTCGTGTCCAGAGGTCACCATCGCCTCGTGGCGCTGCCGCTCAGTCTCAGCCGCATGGAGGAATTCCCCGCCGCCATGGCGCTGGAGCAGGAGCGCCACCCCACGCTGATGTACGACTACGGGCGCCCCCTTGGGCCCGACCCCCGCGTGCTGTCGCTGCTGGCCGAACGCCTGACCGAGGCCGCCGCCGAGATGCCCAGGCTGCGCCCCCTCGACGACGTCAAGCCGCGTCTGCGCGTGGTCCCCTCGATCCCCGTCGAGGAGCCGGGCGAGCACATCGACCCGGCCGAGACCGCCGTCGTGCTGGTCGGCGAGGGCTCGACCGACCCCGCGGCCAACGCGGAGGTCCACCGGGTGTCGCGGCTGTTCTGGGAGACCCACGCCTACGACTTCATGACGGTGGAGACCGCCTTCGTCTCGGTCACCCCGCCCGGCGTGCCCGGAGGCCTCGAACGCTGCCGCCGTCTGGGCGCGCGCCGCGTCATCGTCGTGCCGTACCTGCTGTTCGCCGGCGGCATGCTGGAGCGCGTCTGGGCGCAGGCCCTCGCCTACGGAGCAGGGCACCCCGACCTCGACATCCGCTGCGCCGAGGTGATCGGCGACTGCGAGGTGCTGGCCGACGTGGTCATCGACCGCTACGAGGAAGCGCTTCAGCTGGCCGAAGGGGTCTCCGCATGACGGTGCAGGACGTGCTCGCCCGGATCACGCCCGCTTCCGCCGCCGCGATGGCCGACGCCCGCGCCCACCAGAGCCGCCTCACCAAGCCGCCGGGCTCGCTCGGCGCCCTGGAGGAGGTGGCGGTACGGCTGGCGGGCGCGGCCTCCACCTGCCCGCCGCCCATGCCCGAGCCCGCCGCGCTGGCCATCTTCGCCGCCGACCACGGCGTCCACGCCCAAGGTGTCTCCCCGTGGCCGCAGGAGGTGACGCTCCAGATGGTCGCCAACTTCCTGGCCGGCGGCGCGGTCGCCAACGCCTTCGCCGCCCAGGTGGGCGCCTCGGTCACGGTCGTCGACGTGGGTGTCGCCGCGGACCTGCCCGCCGCCGACGGGCTGCTCTCCCGCAAGGTGGCGCACGGCACGGCGGACCTGTCCCTCGGCCCCGCCATGACC
This sequence comes from Nonomuraea sp. NPDC049152, assembly GCF_040648355.1. Taxonomy (NCBI): domain Bacteria; kingdom Bacillati; phylum Actinomycetota; class Actinomycetes; order Streptosporangiales; family Streptosporangiaceae; genus Nonomuraea; species Nonomuraea sp. NPDC049152. Next base: position 107,762 of record NZ_JBEZDO010000015.1, read on the forward strand.
GTCTCCCAGGCCGTCGAAGCCGTCGAGGTCGGGATCTCGGTGGCCGAGTCGCTGGTGGCCGACGGCGCCCGCTGCCTGATCACCGGGGACATGGGCATCGCGAACACCACGGCTTCCGCGGCACTGATCTGCGCCTTCACCGGAAGGGACGCGGCCGAGGTCACCGGCCGCGGCACCGGCATCGACGACGCCACCCACGCCCACAAGGTGGCCGTCGTCCGCCAGGCTCTCCACGTCAACGGCATCCCCGAAAGCCCTCTCGAGGTCCTCGCGGCCCTCGGCGGCTTCGAGCACGCCGCCATCGCGGGCTTCATCCTCGGCGGCGCCGCGGCAAGGGTCCCCGTCATCCTCGACGGCGTCATCGCCGGATCCGCCGCTCTGGCCGCCGCGGCCCTGGCGCCCGCCGCCGTCGACCACTGCGTCGCAGGTCACCGCTCCGCCGAGCCCGGCCACACCGCCGCCCTCGACCATCTCGGCCTGCGCCCCCTCGTCGACCTCGAACTCAGGCTCGGCGAAGGCACCGGAGGCCTGCTCGCCCACCCCCTGGTATGCGCGGCCGTACGGGTGATGCACGAGGTGGCGACGTTCGACTCCGCAGGTGTCACGGAGAAGCAGCCCTAGTAACCAGGACCCGGTAGGTTTGCCTCCTGACACACCAATCCTCGCGAACGGGAGATCCGCCGACATGAGCCCCTACCTCCTCGGCCTGCGCCTCTCGGGCCGCCGGGTGCTCGTCGTGGGCGGCGGACGGGTCGCTCAGCGACGCGTTCCAGCCCTGCTCGAAGCCGGTGCCGAGATCACCATCGTGTCGACGAGCGTCACTCCGGCCCTCGACGACCTCATCGCCGCGGGACGCGTCACCTGGGAGGCCAGGCCGTACCAGGTGGGCGACTGCGACGGCGCCTGGCTCGTGCAGGCCTGCACCAGCGACAGGTCGGTCAACACGGCCATCGCCGCCGAAGCCGAGGCCAAACGCATCTGGTGCGTGCGCGCCGACGACAAGGACGCCTCGGCCGCGTGGACGCCCGCCAGCGGCAAGGTCGACGAGATCGGCATCGCGGTCACGGCGGGCGGCGACCCCCGAAGGGCGGCGGGCATCAGGGACGCCGTGGTCAGCGCCCTGCGCGACGGCACCGTCGACGCGCGCCGCAACCGCACCAAACCGGTCGGCGTCGCCCTGGTGGGCGGCGGCCCTGGCGACCCGGGCCTGATCACCGTTCGCGGACGGCAGCTGCTCGCCCAGGCCGACGTGGTGGTGGCCGACCGGCTCGCGCCGCGCGCCCTGCTGGACGAGCTCGCCCCCGACGTCGAGCTGGTCGACGCGGCCAAGGTGCCGTACGGCAGGTCGCTCTCCCAGGAGAAGATCAACGAGCTGCTGATCTCGCACGCGCGCGAGGGGAAGTTCGTGGTGAGGCTCAAGGGCGGCGACCCCTACGTCTTCGGCAGGGGTGGCGAGGAGATGCTCGCCTGCGCCCGCGCGGGCATCCCCGTGATCGTGGTCCCCGGCATCACCAGCGCCGTCGCGGTGCCCGCCTCGGCCGGGGTTCCCGTCACGCATCGCGGGGTGAGCCAGGAGTTCCACGTGATCTCCGTGCACGTCGCGCCGGACAACCCACAGTCCACCGTCGACTGGCCAGGATTGGCCCGGTCAAAGGGGACATTGGTGCTCATGATGGCCGTCGAACGTATCGCTTCGATTGCGGAAACACTCATCCGCGACGGACGTTCGCCGGAAACTCCCGTAATGGTGGTACAGGACGGTACTCTTCCGACCCAGCGGGCCGTCACGGCCACGCTCTCCACCGTGGCCGACCGGGTGGCAGCGGCCGGAATCCGGCCACCGGCGATCGTCATCGTGGGCGACGTCGTGCGGGTCGGCCAGGAGGTCGAGATGGTTCGAGCGGAGCGCGTGCCGTGAGATCGGCTGGTGACGCCCCCGAGTCGCTGGGGGAACAGACCCTCAGCTTCCGCGCGATCAGGGACGACGACGGTCCCGAACGCGCCGCCGAGGATCAGGAGCGGGTACGGCAGGCGAACGGCGCCGCGCCGCCGCCCCCCGACGCCCACACGGCCTCGATGGCCGACGACCAGGAGGACGGCGCGGAGGACACCTTCTTCGCCTTCGCCCGTCCCGCCGCACACGACCTGCCTCGGCCGGACGACTACTCCACCCTGGACCCCGAGCCGGCCTTCGACACGCTCACGCCCGCGTCCGACGACTTCGACGCCTTCGCTCCCGCGGCACCCACGGCACCCACGACATTCGACGCCTTCCGCGCCGCCACGCCCGCCCGCCAGACGCCTCCGGCCGCTCACCCCGACCCACTCCCCACGAACCCCCGCACCGAGCGCCACGCCGAGGCAGCCGCCTCAGCCGACGGGCCCGAGTTCACCGACGTCTCACCGGAGGAGCCCGCCCCCGCCACGGCGGAGGACTTGGCGCAGACCGGCGTACCCGACGCCGACGGTTCTGGTGGCGACGACGCGTCCTCGCCCGCGACCGAGGCGCCCGAGGACGAGCTTCCCGCCGCCCCGCAGACCGGCATCTTCGAAGGCGACGTCCCGGAAACCGGCGACGCCGAGGCCAACGAAGACCAGATCGCCGACGTCCAGACCGTTGACGACCAGCGCAGCATCGTCCGGAGCAGCGAAGTCCAGACCGGCGACGTTCAGGCCGCCGACGTCCAGACCGCTGACGTCCAGACCGGCCACGGCCAGATCGACGGCGCTGAGAACGAGGCCGCCGGCTCTGAGGCCGACGAGGACCCGGTCGCTGGTTCGGAGGTCGACGAGGCGGCCGAAGGCGGGACCACCGAACCGCACGTCGAGGCCGACTCCGCTGGAGTCATAGCTGACCGGCAGGGTGACGCCGAGGTCGCGGCGGTCGAGATCGAGGCCGCCGTAACGGAGGCTGCCGAGGCCGCCGAAGATGAGATCCGCGAACCGCGGGACGAGACCGACCCCGCTGAGATCACCGCCGACCCGCAGGACGACGCCGCGATAGAGGCCGTCTCCACCGTCGACGCCGAGCCTGACGACGAGGCCGCTCCCATCGAAGCCGCTCCTGTCGACCTCACCGGATCCGACCTCACCGGATCCGAGCGTGCCGAGTCCGATAGCACCGGGACGGGCGACACCGGGCCGGGCGACGCCGGGCCGAGCGACACCACGACGTGGGACACCGGGACCTGGGACACCGGGCCCGGCGACGACCTCGTCTCCGCCGAAGAGGCCGGGGCGGCTCACGACGACGACGCCATCGGCCCCGCCGGTTCGGGGGACGAAGCCGCCGACGCGCGCTCCGCCGTACAGGACCAAGCCGGCAGGGTCCTCGAAGAGGATCTGCCGGACGCCGCCGCGCAGGCGCTCACCGCAGCCCTGGACGCGCTCAAGGAGGCCGTCGCCGACCTGCGGTTCGGGCTCGAACTGCCCGGCGCGGAGGAGGCACGCGAGGCGCAGGCCGAGATCCTCACCCAGCTGCAGGACTACGTGCTGCCGAGGGTGCGGATGAGCGCCGCCCCCGCCCTCATCGTCGTCGCCGGCTCCACCGGCGCGGGCAAGTCCACGCTGGTCAACACCCTCGCCGAGAAGAACGTCAGCCGCACCGGCGTGCGCCGTCCCACCACGGGCATCCCTGTGCTCGCCTGCCACCCCGACGACGAGGCCTGGTTCGCCGGCGGCGAGCTGCTCGCGGGCCTGGAGCGGATCGACAGACAGAGCAGGGAGGCCGCCCCCGACAGCCTCGTGCTCGTCACCACCGAGCGCCTTCCACAGGGCGTCGCGCTGCTCGACACCCCCGACATCGACTCGGTCGTCGAGGAGCACCACGAGATCGCGCGGCGCATGCTGGACGCCGCCGACCTGTGGGTGTTCGTGACCACCGCCGCCCGCTACGCCGACGCCCCGGCATGGAACCTGCTCCGCCTGGCCAAGGAGCGTGCGGCCAGGATCGCGATCGTGCTCTCCCGCGTGCAGCCCAAGACCAAGGACGTGGTGCTCAAGCACTTCGTTCGGATGCTCACCGAGTACGGCCTGGGCGACGTCGAGCGGTTCGTCATCGACGAGTCGGCCGTCGCCGACGGCAAGCTGCCCCACGGCGACATGACCGAGCTGCGGATGTGGCTGGCCGAGCTGTCGGTGGACGAGGAACGGCGGGCGCAGGCCGTACAGGACACGCTGAACGGCGTGCTCAACAGCTTCCGCACCCGCGTTCCCGCGCTCGCCAGACACCTGGAGGGGCAGGTGGCCTTCCGCGCCGAGCTGCGCACCGACGTCGATGTGGCCTACTCGGGCGCGCTCGCGCACATCGAGACCGCCATCCGCGAGGGAAACCTGCTGCGCGGCGAGGTCCGCGCCAGGTGGCAGGACTTCGCCGGCTCCGGCGACCTGACCCGCAGCTTCCGCAAGAAGGGCAAGCCGGTGCCGCCCGAGCGGATCACCGCCTTCAGGGCGGCGCTCAGGACCGCGCTCGAATCGCTGATCACCTCCGCCGCGCACCACGCGTCCGACGAGGTGGGCGCGCGGTGGCGGCGGCGTTCGGAGCTGGGCGCCGGCCTCGATCGTCCTTCCGACGATCTGGTCCGTCGTACCGGAAGGGCGGTCGCCGCCTGGCAGGAGCACGTCACCGAACTGCTGCGCACCGACGGGGTGACCAAGCGGTCGGCCAAGGTCGTCTCGCTCGACGCCGAGTCGCTCTCGCTGATCTTCATGGTGGGGCTGTTCAGCGCCGACGCGCTGCCGCAGAAGCTGCTCAAGAGCCTGCTGGGCGCCGAGGCGCTGCGCAGCATCAGCGCGAAGGCGCTCAGCGACCTGCGCGCCAGGATCGTCATGCTGTTCGACGAGGAGGCCATGCGGTACGTGCGGGCACTCGACGCCGCCGGGATCCCGGACGAGGCCGCCGCGACCCGCCTCTACCAGGCCACGTACAACCTCGAGGTCGCACGATGAGCATCTACTCCGTCACCAAGCCCGGGCTGGGCGCGAGGCTCGCCGCGCTGTCCAAGGTCGCGGAGCTCGGCCAGGGGCGGCTGGACCCCAAGCTGCTGGCCGACGCCTCCCAGCTGCTCACCAGGGCGGGCGAACGGCTCAAGCTGTCGCCCGACCACACCGTCGTCGCGCTGGCGGGCGGCACGGGCAGCGGCAAGTCCTCGCTGTTCAACGCCATCTCGGGGCTCGAACTGTCGCCCACGGGCGTGCGCCGTCCCACCACCGCCCGCACGCACGCCTGTGTCTGGGGCATCGAAGGCGCGGCGCCGCTGCTCGACTGGCTGCAGATCCAGTGGCGCCACCGCTTCGCCAGGGCCAGCGCGCTGGACAAGGGCGAGAGCCAGCTCCACGGCCTGGTCCTGCTCGACCTGCCCGACCACGACTCCATCAGGGCGCTGACCGACCCCGAGGCCGACCGGCTCATCGGCCTGGCCGACATGGTGGTCTGGGTGCTCGACCCGCAGAAGTACGCCGACGCCTCCACACACCGCCGCTACGTCACGGAGCTGGCCGGGGACGACGCGGTCACGGTGTTCGCGCTCAACCAGTCGGACAGGCTGTCGACCGAGGAGGTCGCCGAGCTTGTCATCGACCTGAACGACCTGCTGCGCCGCGAAGGCGTCACCCAGCCGTCCGTGGTGCCCACCTCGGCCGTGACGGGGCGCGGCATCGACAGCCTCAAGGGCGTCATCGCCGACGCCGTCTCCAAGCGCAGGGCCGCCATCCAGCGCATCGACGCGGACGTCGACCGCATCGAACGCCGCCTCGTCCAGGCCATGCCGGTCGGCGCGGCACTGTCGGCCCCCTCCTCCGTGGACGCGGCCCGCAGGGTCGGGCTGACCGACGCGCTGTGCGACGCGGTCGGCGTTCCCGCGGTCGGCGAGGCCATGGAAGGCGTCTACGCCACCCGCTCGGGCTCCTGGATCTCGTGGCCGTTCGCCAGGCTCGGCTCGGTCCTGGGCGGTGACCCGCTCAAGAGCCTCAAGCTCGGCGACCTGCGCGAGGAGATCCGTTCGCTGGCCGGAGGGTCGGTCACCGCGCAGTCCTCCGAGGTCGACAACGCCGTCCAGGCGCTGAGCGACGGCCTCACGGTCGGGATGAACGAGGTGTGGCGCTCGGCCGTACACCATGCGGCGGGATCTCGGGCGGCGCAGCTGCCCGAGGCGCTGTCGGACGAGCTGTCCGAGGTGGCGCCGCAGCTGGACAAGGTGCCGGTGTGGTGGCGGCTGCTGAAGTTCTGGCAGTACCTGCTGGTTCTGGCCTTCGTCGCGGGTCTCGCGTGGGTCGGGGTGGCGCTGGCGTTCGGCGTGTTCGCCGCCGGACGGTTGCCCGAGTCGCTCGCGCTGTTCGGGGACGCGGCGACGCTGCCGTGGGTGGGGTTGATGACGGCTTCGGTGCTGGGGCTCGGGGCGCTGTCGGCGATGGCGTCCAAGAACTTCGTGGCGCTCGGGGCGGCGAACGAGAGAGACCGGCTCGAGCGCGAGATGCGCAAGCGGGTGGGCGCCATCGTGGAGAGCATGGTGGTGGAGCCGGTGGAGCGCGAGCTGACCCGCCATCACGAGTTCTACACGGCTATGAAAGCCCTGTCGGGCTGACTTTCCTCTGTACGGCGGGCATTGTCCACAACCCCGGCCCACGCTGAACTCCTCCCTCCACAGAACCACGTTCGGCCAGCCTTCCACCCACCCTTGCACGACACCGTTTCCTCATGCAGCGGGCAACCGGCCCGCCACATGGGAGGCACGATGAACGACATCTACATCACGCTCACCGGCAACGTCGCAGCCCCACCCCGCCAGCACGCCTTCGCCGACGGGTCGCGGGTGACCTCGCTCAGGGTGGCGACCAGGCATCGCTTCTTCGACAGGAAGACCCAGGAGTGGTCCGACGGCGACACCGTGTTCTTCGCGGTCCGCTGCTGGCGCACCCTCGGCGACAACGTGGCCCAGTCCTTCCAGGTCGGACATCCGGTCGTCGTGTGCGGCAAGCTGCGGATCAGGGAGTTCGGGCCCGACGGCGACCGCAGGTTCATGCCCGAGATCGAGGCCAGTTCGATCGGCCACGACCTGCGGTGGGGCGTCGGCGCCTTCTCCAAGCCCGAGCGCTCGGGCGGCATCGGCACGCTGAGCAGGGAGACCAGGGAGAGCCTCGACGAGTCCACGCAGGACTGGGCCATGTCAGGCTCGGCGAACGTCCACCCCCTCCACGGACGACCTTCATCCGCGTCGCTGCCCCTCGCCGAGGAGACGGAGACGGAGACGGCACAGGACGACACGGCAGGCTGGCCCTTCCCCCTCGCTCCTGCCGACACCCCCGCCGAGCCCGCGTCGGAAGCACCACTGGTGGCCGCACCCGAGTCCGCACCCGAGCTGGCGGCCGCTCCGGTGGCAGCTCCGGCGGCGGCTGCTTCGGCTGTTGATTCGGACAACGGCGGCACGATCACACTCGTGCCGACCGAGGGCGAGGACAACGCGCCCGCGGAGGAGCCGGACGCGGGTCCCGGCGCCGGGCATCCGGGCGGCGCGGGCAAGGTCCGCATCCTGAACACCGAGGACGCCGCCCACGCCACCACGCCCCGCTCCCGCCGAGCCAAGGCCGCCTGACCGACACCCGCACCCGCCAGACCCGCGCCACCCAGGCGCGGCGTCTGGCGGCGTCGCGCGTCGGGTCCGCGCTGCTTTGGGTGTGGTGTCTGGCCGGGTCGCGTGTCGGGCGTGCGCCGCTTGGGTGTGGTGTCTGGCCGGGTACCTGCTCCACCTGGGTGTGGTGTCTGGCCCGGTCGCGTGTCAGACCCCCGCGACCCGGGCTCGGCCACTGGCCACCTCGCGTGTAACCCTGGCGTGGGCGGGATCACGCGCCACGCCTGCGGGTCGGACAGCGCCGTTTCTGGACTGATAGGTGCAAAACCTGGGCAGCCGCATGCCAAGCCGTACGCAGGGAGGAAATGGGGGGAGGCGGAGGGGGCATCGGCCGCGCATGGTGGCGCCGCGAGTGAGAACTCGAACTTGCCGGGAGGGGTCGGCCGATGGCGTTCCGTGTCAGATGGCTAGAGCATCTGTCAGATCCAAGTGACGCCCCGCACCATGGGGTGCTCCTTTCCAGCACGGCCCGCTCGCGGAGTGAGCGGTTCCATTCGCAGGCCACCAGACGCAGATGGCCATGGAGCCCAAGGTAGCGGTTCCCGTCGCGCAAAGCACACTCCGCAACTATTGTGTTACACATCGTTAGTCAGGGAGGAGGCGAGATGGCGGCGACCAGCCATACCTCGATCAAGCCTCGTAACAGTGTGTCCACACTCGCGGGCCGGTGGCCGTTGCTGGCGCAACGTCGGTCCCTCGTCGCCTACCTCGGCGGCATCGTGACGCTGGATCTCGTGGCGATCGCGTTCTTCGCGGCATCTGGCCCCTATCGCTGGCCGGACGTCCTGATGTTCGCGGCGCTGATGGGATGCGGCGCGGTGTGCATCGAAGCGACGCGGCGGCTCGGCATGCCCGCCGGTGTTTCCCGTGACCTGCTGTCAGCGTGGTGGCTGCCCGTCGCGTTGCTGCTTCCACCGGTCTACGCGCTGCTCGCGCCGATCCTGCTGCAGATGCTGATGCAGATGCGGGTCAGGGCGACGGTGCTCTACCGGCGGGTGTTCAGCTCCGCGGCCATCGGTCTCGCCGGTGGTGCGGCTTCGGTGGTGTTCCATGCCGTGGTGCCCGACGTTTCGGCGCTGTCCAAGGGCGCGGGTGCGCCGATCATGCTGGCAGTGGGGTGCGCGGCGCTGTTCGCCGTGCTCAACACCGCGCTGATCGTGATCGCCGCCCACACCGCCGACCCCGACACCCGCTGGCGCGACGTGCTGTGGGACAAGGAGAGCGCGATCCTCGACATCGTCGAGCTGTGCCTCGGCGTGATCGTGGCGATCGCGTGCGGGCTCAACCTTGCGCTGCTGGCGCTCGCGCTCCCGCCCGTCGTGCTGCTGCAACGCAGTCTGCTGCACGCCCAGCTCCAGGCCGCGGCGCGCACCGACCCCAAGACGGGCCTGCTCAACGCCGCCGCGTGGCAGCGCGAGGCCGACACCGAGATCGTCAGGGCCCGCCGTACGGGAGAGACGCTGGCCCTGCTCATCATCGACATCGACCACTTCAAACGGGTCAACGACAAGCACGGCCACCTGGTCGGCGACCAGGTTCTGGTCGGCGTGGCGGCGACGCTGCGCAGCCAGCTGCGTGACTACGACGTAGTGGGCAGGTTCGGCGGCGAGGAGTTCGTGGTCCTGCTGCCGCGCGCCGACATCACCGAGGCCCGCAGGGTGGCCGAACGCCTGCGCAGCAGGATCGGCCGCATGGCCGTCCCCGCCGACGACACCTTGATCACGGTGACGATCTCGGCTGGCGTGGCCATCATGAGCGTCCACGGCGACGACTTGATCGAGCTGCTCGCCGCGGCCGACCTGGCGCTCTACCGGGCCAAGGAACTGGGCCGCGACCGCATCTGCATCCCCGCCGTCCAGTCCGCGCCGCCGCCGACATCGATGGACCCACCGCCCGCTGCCTAACCCGCCACCCACGCTCGGAAGCCCATCGCCCATCGTGGGGGCCGCCGTTTCGCATCCGAGCTCGTCTCCGGTCGTGGGGCTGTGCTCGGGTCCGCGTCCGGTCCCTGTGGTGGGGAGCCGCGGCGCGTGCGCGCATTCGTCTCCGGCGCGTGGCCCCACCCGGTCGTGCGTCCCGACAGATTTCGTCTGGCCAGTTCTGGTTGTGGATCCGATGTCCGGTCGGTGTCGCTCGACGGGTGTGCTTACCGCCGTCGAAACCGGGCTGCGGCGTGCCGTACCCCGTTGTCCCCTTGGTCAATGTCTGCCCCGCCGTACGCACAAAGCGGCGGGGTCCGGAGATCACCCCATCCAGTACGGCGGAAGCCGGTTCGCGCACGCCCTAAGCTAGATGGCATGCCGGAGTACATCTACACGATGCAGCGCGTGCGCAAGGCGCACGGCGACAAGGTTGTCCTCGACGACGTCACCCTGTCGTTCCTGCCCGGAGCAAAGATCGGCGTCCTGGGCCCGAACGGCACCGGTAAGTCGACGCTGCTCCGGATGATGGCCGGCCTGGAGCAGCCGTCCAACGGCGACGCGAAGCTCATGCCGGGCTTCACCGTCGGCATGCTTCAGCAGGAGCCGCCGCTCAACGAGTCCAAGACCGTTCTCGGCAACGTGCAGGAGGGTGTCGCCGAGACGATGGCGATGCTCCACCGCTACAACGAGATCGCCGAGCAGATGGCCACCGACTACAGCGACGAGCTGCTGGAGGAGATGGGCAAGCTCCAGGACCAGCTTGAGCACCGCAACGCGTGGGACCTCGACTCCCAGCTCGAGCAGGCCATGGACGCCCTGCGCTGCCCGCCGCCCGACGCCGACGTCACCATGCTGTCCGGTGGTGAGCGCCGCCGCGTCGCGCTGTGCAAGCTGCTGCTCGAAGCCCCCGACCTGCTGCTGCTCGACGAGCCCACCAACCACCTCGACGCCGAGAGCGTGCAGTGGCTGGAGCAGCACCTGGAGAAGTACGCGGGCACCGTGCTCGCCGTCACCCACGACCGCTACTTCCTCGACAACGTCGCCACCTGGATCCTCGAGCTCGACCGTGGCCGCACCTACCCCTACGAGGGCAACTACTCCACCTACCTCGAGGCCAAGGCCCAGCGCCTGAAGGTCGAGGGGCAGAAGGACGCCAAGCGCAAGAAGCGCCTGGAGGACGAGCTGGAGTGGGTCCGGTCCAACCCCAAGGCCCGCCAGACCAAGAGCAAGGCTCGTCTGCAGCGCTACGAGGAGATGGCCGCCGAGGCGGACAAGTACCGCAAGCTCGACTTCGAGGAGATCCAGATCCCGCCGGGCCCGCGCCTGGGCACCACGGTGATCAAGGCGGACGACCTCACCAAGGGCTTCGTCGACCGCCTGCTGATGGAGGACCTCACCTTCGACCTGCCGCGTAACGGCATCGTCGGCGTCATCGGCCCCAACGGCGTCGGCAAGACGACGCTGTTCCGCATGATCACGGGCAGCGAGACGCCCGACACCGGCGCGATCGTCATCGGTGACACGGTCAAGATCTCCTACGCCGACCAGAGCCGTGGCGGCATCGAGCCGAACAAGAACGTGTGGGAGGTCGTCTCCGACGGTCTCGACCACATCAAGGTCGGCAACGTCGAGATGCCGTCGCGCGCCTACATCGCCGCGTTCGGCTTCAAGGGCCCCGACCAGCAGAAGAAGGCCGGCGTCCTGTCGGGCGGCGAGCGCAACAGGCTCAACCTGGCGCTCACCCTCAAGCAGGGCGGCAATGTCCTCCTGCTCGACGAGCCGACCAACGATCTCGACACCGAGACCCTGTCCAGCCTGGAGAACGCGCTGCTCGACTTCCCGGGCTGCGCGGTGATCACCTCGCACGACCGGTGGTTCCTCGACCGCATCGCCACGCACATCCTGGCGTGGGAAGAGGGCTCGAGCTGGTTCTGGTTCGAGGGCAACTTCGCCGACTACGAGAAGAACAAGATCGAGCGACTGGGCGCCGACGCGGCCCGCCCGCACCGCGTCACCTACCGTCAGCTCCGCCGCGACTAACCCTGCGGCCAGACCTCAGCCCCCTCCAGGACACGTCTTCGTCCCGGAGGGGGCTTTGTTCTGCCTCTCACGGGTTTCCGTCTGGGACGCCCGCCCCGCCGCCGGGCGCTCGCAGGCTGGGCGCATGGCCGGCCGACCGCAGGGGGCGGTGGTGGGCGCCGTTCATCCCGTACGGCAAGCCACCCCAAGCCCACCCACCACCGCCAGCTGAGGTCTGTCCAGGGAGACGGTCATCGGGCGCGCGGGCCGGCCGCCGTTACGCGGCCACGTGAACACGCCCTTCCCACGACGGGACGGCCAGCACGAGCACGGCGGGAAGCGCCGCGATGAGCGCCATCGCGACAGCCGCCATGCCAAGCCGTCCCGAGCCCAGGAGCGGCGTCACCAGTGCGGCACCGATCGGTGGTGTGGCCTGCATGAGCGTTCGCAGGATGGAGAAGCCCCTGCCGCGTAGTGGGGCGGGGATGCGCGCCATCCGCAGGGACTGCGCCCAGACGGTCATGGGCGCGCTGAACAGGCCGATCACCAGGAAACCCGCGGCCACGCCGATCGTGTGCGGGGAGGCGAGCACGAAGAGGAAGCCCGTGGCGGCGACGAGTTGAACCATGGCGATGGCCCTGACCGGGCGGGACCTCGGGGTCCACGCTCCTGCGGCCGCGGCCCCTGCCAACTCACCCGCGGACAGGGCGGCCAGCAGGACGCCCAGGGTCTGAGCGCCGCCGGTGAGCTGGGTCTTGGCCAGCCAGGGGCCGACGACGAGCAGCATCCCGGCGGCGATGTTGAAGGCCATGAACGCCAGCGTGGTCGTGACCAGGGCGCGATCCCGCAACAGCACCGCGACCCGATGCCGAGCGTCGCGGTCCTTCGCGGATGTGGATGGGGATGGGGTTGTGGCGGCGACGGGGGTACGAGTGGCGATTCTCTTGAGTGGGCGGACTGGGGTGGGGGAGAGGGGGCGGCGGACTGCGAGGGCGGTGATGGCGAACACCGCGTAGGACAGCGCGTCGAAGGCGAGCACCGCCTCGCTGCCCAGGCCCGCGATCAGCAGGCCGCCCACCGCGGGCCCGGCCATCCCCGCCAGGCTGAACGCCAGCGACTCCATGGCGTTGGCCGCGTCCAGGTCCTCGGGCTCGACGAGGTCGGGAATCGCTGAGGGGAATCCGGCGAGCGGGACCATCTTGAACAGCCCGTAGACGCCCGCGACGACGAAGGGCAGCACGGTGGGCACCTCTCCGACGGCCGAGACGATCGGGATCGACGCCATCGCCGCACCACGCACCACGCTGTCGACCGCGAGGACATACCGCTTGTCGAACCTGTCGAGGACGGGACCGGCGATGAGGCCGCCGACGAAGACGGGCAGCGTGTAGCAGATGGCCAGTAGGCCGAGCTGTGCGGTACCGCCTGGCTTGGACAGCACCAGCCAGGTGAGGGCGACGAAGGTCATCCCGTCGCCGACCAGCGAGAGCGACGAGCCAAGCCACAGGAGGCGGAAGTCGCGGCTGGACAGGGCGCGGCGGTAGGCGCCCAGTCGGCTCTGGGCGGGGTGGTTGACAGGCATGCGGACCAGCGTGGCCGGACGAGGTCGTCGAACGCTGGCGGTCGTCGGTCGGCGTCGTTGGCTCTTCCAGCTCCACGCGATCGGGTGCTGCGTGGATGGACTGCGAGACGTGAGGCTCAGGAGGACGTCTGCCTGGCGAACCAGGCGGGCACCGTGATGGCCTGTCGTCGACGGTGCCGTTGTGGAGCCGGTGATGAAGGCCGCGTCGGGCGGCGCGCCAGGCCGGCTGAGGTCCCGGCGGCGATCAGGTCTGATGCGGTGTCGTGTCAGCGGCCGTGTCAGCACGGCGACGGTCCGGTATCAGAGCGGTCGGCGATCGTGAATGTCATGAACGGTTCAGCGATTGCGGCCTCAAGGCCGGGTGAGCTCCCCTCGGGCGACCCGGCCTGAGCAATCCAGACCCCCGAGCATCAACAGGGCCGCACTCCACCAGCCGTCCGATCACTTGACTTTCGTAACAGATCTGAAGGAGCACACCACCATGTCCATCACCCTCACCGACCAGGACAAGCTCACCCTGCGGACCGCCGCCTGGGGCGCCGTCTCACTGATGTCCGCCGCTGGTGCCGCCGGCTCGGCCCACAAGGTCGCCACCCACGGCTCCATCGCCCTGACCTCCGCGACCGGCCTGGTCGGGCACGTGCTCGCCAAGGCGCCCAAGGGCGTGAAGTACGGCAAGACCGTGGCCGAACTCGCCGACCAGGTGCTGCCGGCCCTGACGGCGGCCGTGAGCCTGCTGAAGAAGCAGGCCCCGGCAGAGGCCGACAACTTCCGCAGCACTGTCATCGTCGCCATCGAAGCAGGCGCTCGGACCCACCAGGGTGAGCCCAGCCCCACCATGGCGGAGATGGCCCGCAAGCTCACCGAGGCCCTCGACGCCGCTTGATGGATGTCGACCTGCGCAGCTACAGCTCGTCACGAGGTCCTCTCCGGGCCCCGGCTCATCACCGCTGACAAGGATGTCGAGCTGCTCATCGTGCCCGGGCCGAGCACCACTGCATCGACAGTCATTGCAACGCAACATTGCATTGGCGCGCAGCGTCATTGCCTCAATCTAGCCCAGATAATCTGCTGAATGCACTTCCTGGCGCTGACAGAGAGTCTGAATGCAACGTAGCTTTCGAACTACGAAAAACACGTACTATCGTGAGTAGAATCTAGGCCGATGAGAGGAATGACCATGGAACACATCGTCACCACGCTGCCGACCACGCGTCAGCCCGGCTGCCCCTTCGACCCGCCCAAGGAGCTGATCCAGGCGCGCGAGCACGGCCCGATCAGCCGATACCCCTTCCCCGACGGACACCAGGGCTGGCTGATCACCGGATACGACCTGGTCCGGTCGGTCCTGGCCGACTCGCGGTTCAGCTCACGCAAGGAGCTCATGCGCCACCACCCGCTGGTCGACTTCGGCGAGATCGAGGTCCCCCCGGCGCCGCCCGGTGAGTTCCTGCTGATGGACGAGCCGCAGCACAGCCGCTATCGGAAACCGCTGGTGGGCAAGTTCACCGTCCGGCGGATGCGACTGCTCACCGAGCGCGTCGAGCAGATCACCGCCGACCACCTGGACGCGATGGAGAAGGCCGGGCCGTCGGTGGACCTGGTGACCGCGTTCGCCAAGCCCATCCCCTCCATCATCATCTGTGAGCTGCTGGGAGTGCCGTACGAGGACCGGGGCTCCTTCCAGGAGCACATCGACAAGTTCCTCGGCGGGGAGGTCAGCGACGAGGAACTGATCGCGGCCTACACCGCGACTCAGCAGTACCTCGCGGAGCTGGTGGCAGCCAAGCGCGCCAACCCCACCGACGACGTGCTCAGCGACCTGCTCGACAGCGATCTGACTGATGAGGAGCTGCGGGGTGTCGCCCTGATCCTGCTGGCGGCCGGGTTCGACACCACCGCGAACATGCTGGCGCTGGGCACCTTCGCGCTGCTGCAGAACCCGGCGCAGCTGGCGGCGCTGCGCGCCGAGCCCGCGCTCACCGACGGGGCCGTGGAGGAGTTGCTGCGGTATCTGAGCGTCGCCAAGACGTTCATGCGGACGGCGCTGGAGGACGTCGAGCTGGGCGGCCAGACCATCAAGGCCGGTACGACGGTCATCCTGTCCTACAACACCGCCAACCGCGACCCCGAGCGCTTCGCCGATCCCCACGTGCTCGACCTGCGCAGACAGGAGGGTGGGCACCTGGCCTTCGGCCACGGCATCCACCAGTGCCTGGGCCAGCAGCTGGCCCGCGTCGAGATGCGCGTCGCGCTCCCCGCTCTGATCAACCGCTTCCCCACGCTACGCCTGGCCGTACCGGCAGAAGAGGTCGACCTGCGCCCGGAGACCGCGGACATCTACGGGATCAAGAGCCTCCCGGTCACCTGGGACGTGTGACCGCGAGCCAGTGACGGATGAGGTCGCGTACGGCCGCCCGCCACCGCCATGGTGTCTCCCGCCGCAGGCTCCGGCAGAGGCCGACAACTTCCGCAGCACCGTCATCGTCGCCATCGAAGCAGCCGCCCGGACCCACCAGGGCGAGCCCAGCCCCACCATGGCCGAGATGGCTCGCAAGATCACCGGGGCCCTCGACGCCGCTTGATGGGATGTCGGCCTGCGCAGCGCCGCCGTGTCACGGGGTCCTTTCCGGACCCGTGAGGCGGCGGCGTGGCTGGGGGTGTCTCAGTCGCCGGCAAACGTGGAGGGGGAGGGCCGAGTCTGTCAGGGGTGGGCGGGTGAGAGGGCCTGGCGGGTGTGGTCCATGGCGTGCGTCGCGAAGGTGGCGCGATCCACGCCCGGCACGCCGATGACGATCTGGGTGCTGAACCCGTCGAGCATCGCGCGGAGCCGTACCGAGAAGGCGTCCGCGTCGACCCTGGCGAACTCGCCGGACCGCATGCCGTCGTCCACCAGTCGTACCAAATCCTCGTGCCAGTATCCGTCCAGCTCGGCCTGCGTTTCGCGCAGCGCGGGCACGGCGAGGGTGCGGCTCCACACGTCGACCCAGAGGATCCAGCGCGGGTCGGCGGCGCCGGTCGGCAGGTAGAGATCGATGTACTCGGCCACGCGGTCGGCCGCCGGGCTGCTCCGCGTGACGAGCTCCGTCCGCCTGGGTGTCAGGCGTTCCTCGCTCCAGCGCAGCGTTTCCACGAGGACCTGATCCTTGCTGCCGAAGTAGTACAGGATGTGGCCGCCGCTGGTGCCGAGCCGCCTGGCCAGTCCGGCCATCGTGAGGTCGGCGAGTCCGTGCTCGGCGATGGCGGCCATCGCCGCCTCCAGCACCTGTTCCCGTGGACGATCCAGCCGGCGATGCTCCCGCGCCATTGCTCACCTTGCGATAACGGTCGTTGACGAGTCCTTGACGGACCACTGTACGGCAGTGCATTTTGAATGCCATTCAATCACTTTGAACGCCATTCAAAGCTCGGCTCGAGGAGCCTCCATGATCCAGCCGCACGTGGCACCCACGGCCGCTCCAGCCCCGCCTTCCCTGGCCCGGACGCTCGGCCTGTTCGGCGCCGTCCTGCTCACTCTGTCGTGCATCACGCCCGCTTCCTCGCTGTTCATCATCGTTCCCGAGGTTCTCGCGGGGCAGGGCAGCGGCGCGGTCCTCACGCTGCTCGCGGGGGTGGTCGTCTCGGTCGCCGTCGGCTGTTGCTACGCCGAGCTGGGCACGCTCAAGCCGAGCTCCGGCGGTGAGTACGCCATGGTGACGGCGATGCTCGGCCGGTTGAGCGGTTGGCTCACCTTCGGCCTGTCCATCTCCCTGCTGATCGTGATCCCGCCGATCATCGCGCTGGGCACGGCGGACTACCTGAGCGATCTGTTCCCGGTGGACCGGGCGAGCGCCGGAGCCGTCGTGATGCTCGCCGCCGCGGCCTTCGCGGTGCTCGACATCAGATCGAACGCCCTGATCACCGGCATCTTCCTGGCCATCGAGGTGGTCGCCGCCTGTGTGGTCGCCGTGCTCGGCCTCGCCCACACCAACCGCGGCGTGGACGTCCTCGTGTCGCCGGTCGTGCCCGACGGGCAGGGCGGCGCCTCGCCGTTGGGGGTGGCCGCCCTGATGGCCGGACTCACCGTGGCCATGTTCGTCGTCAACGGCTTCGGCACGGCGACCTACCTGGCCGAGGAGATCAAGGACCCGCGACGCAACATCGCCCGCACGGTGTTCTGGTCGCTCGGCCTGGCCGCCTTCGTCATCATCGTGCCGGTGACCGCCACGGTGCTGGGCGTCGGCTCCCTCGACGACCTGGTCAACGGGTCCTTCTCCGACTACGTGCGGGCCTGGGGCGGCGACGGTGTGGCCACCGCCGTCGACCTGGGCATCGCCATCGCGATCTTCAACGCCGTCCTGGTGATGGTGCTCCAGAACGGCAGGGTCGTGTTCGCGTCCGCCCGCGACCGCGCGTGGCCCACGCCGGTCGGCGCGCTGCTCACCCGCATCCACCCGCGCTGGGGTTCCCCTTACATCGCGACGCTCGTCATCGCCCTGCCCGGAGTCGTTATGGCCGCGCTGCTCGACATCGAGCAGTTGCTCGGCCTCACCTCGGTGATCGTGACGGTCGTCTCGCTGCTGCTCGCCGCGGCCGCACTGCGCGCCCGTACGGCGAGGCACCGGCTGGAGCGCGCGTGGCGGATGCCGTTGTGGCCGGTCCCGCCGCTGGTCGTGATCGGGGCCCTGGGTTACGCCCTGTTCGAGCAGAACGTGCGTGACCTGCTCGTCGCGGGCGGCATCGTCGTGCTGTTCGCCGCCTACTACGTCCTCTACCTCCGGCCACGCCGGGCGACCCACTGGCTCGTCACCGTCCCGGAGGAGTGACCGATCATGACGACCCGTCCAGGACCACTGTCCAGGAGGACTGGCCGATCACGACGACCCGTCGACGACCGCTGTTCCTGAGGACCGACCCATCATGATGACCCGTCAAGGAGGACGGATGGCGAAGATCGCCGACCTGACCGTGCGGAACGCCCGGATCCACACCGTCGACGACGCCTTTCCCGAAGCGGAGGCGCTGGCCGTACGGGATGGCAGGATCGTGTGGCTCGGCGCCGACGCCGACGCGCCCGCGGCTGCGGACACGATCGACGTGGGGGGCCGTCTCGTGCTGCCCGGCTTCGTGGACGCGCACAACCACGTCCGGCTCGGTTCCGACGCCGCCTGCGTGCAGCTCGCGGGCGCCGCCGACCTGACCGAGATCGGCCGCAGGATCAGCGCCTGGCGTGCCGCGCACCCGGAGGCGGCCTGGGTCGAGTGCGAGGGTTTCGACTACTCCGCGCTCCCCGGCATGCCCGTGGCCGCGGACCTGGACGCGCTCACCGGTGACCTTCCCGCGATCGTGTTCAGCTACGACGTGCACACGCTTTGGGCCAACACCGCGGCACTGCGCCGTCTCGGCATCGACCGCGACCACACCGAGCTGCCGTTCGGTGTGGCCCAGGTGGACGGGTCGGGGACGCCCACGGGCTTCGTCACCGAGTTCGCCGTCCGGGGGCTCTCCCGTGACGGCAACCGGGCGCTTGCCGCGCTCGGGGTGCCGTGGGCCGGCCCCGACCGGCAGTACCCCCGGCTGCTCGACAGCCTCGACATGGCCACCGGGTACGGCATCACGACGATCGTCGAGCCGCAGAACTCGCTGGACGACCTGGAGCTGTTCGAGCGGGCCCGTGCCGAGGGCCGGCTGCGTTCCCGTCTGATCGCGGCGCTGTTCCACCCGCGGGGGACGGGCGCCGCCGAGCTGGCCGCGTTCGCGCGGGCCGCCGCGCGCTACGACGACGAGTGGCTGAGGGTGGGCCCGCTCAAGCTCTACATCGACGACGTGGTGGAGCCGCGCACCGCCGCGCTGCTGGAGCCGTACTGCGGGCACGGCGACCACAGGGGCGACACCTTCTACGCTCCCGAGGAGTTCGCGGACCTGCTGGCCTCGCTGGACGCGGCCGGTTTCCAGGCCTTCGTCCACGCGACAGGGGACCGGGGCATCCGCACGGTCCTGGACGCCGTCGAGCACGCCAGGCGGGTCAACGGCCCGCGTGACGCCCGCCATCAGGTGGTTCACGTCGAATGCCTCGACCCTGCCGACGTGCCGCGCTTCGCCAGTCTCGGCGTCGTCGCCTGCATGCAGCCGCGGCACTGCTCGCCCGACATCGCGGGTCCTGGACGCGACTGGGCGGAGGCGGTGGGGCGGGCCAGGTGGCCGAAGGCCTGGCCGATGCGCTCGCTGCACGAGGCGGGGGCCGTCCTGGCCTTCTCAAGCGACTGGAACGTGGCGGAGATGGATCCCATGGTCGGCATCTACACGGCCGTCACCCGGCGGGGACTGGCAGGCGGTCCCGCGTGGATGCCGGAGGAGAGGCTGAGCCTCGCGACCGTCATTCGGGGCTACACGATGGGGTCGGCCTTTGCCAACTTCTGCGACCACGACCGCGGCTCGCTCACGCCCGGCAAGCTGGCCGACTTCACGATCCTCTCGGACGACCTGTTCACGGTCCCCGTGGAGGCCATCCCTCACGTCCGCGCCGACCTCGTCGCCGTGGGCGGGCGCATCGTCCACCAGGCGGGCTGACCATGGCCAGTCCGATTTCAGGTGCGTCCAACACGGGCGGATCGTCCGTCAGGCGGACTGACCAGGTGAGGTCCGATCCCAGGTGCCGCCCGGAGTGAGAGGTCGGCGTCCGATGGGCGCCGGTGCCGGAAGGCGGCGTGTGGCAGGCTCGGAGGCGTGATCAGCGACGAGGTCGCCTTCGCGGCCATGGAGAGCCGGGACCCGAGGTTCGACGGGTGGTTCTTCGTCGCCGTCACCACCACCGGCGTCTACTGCCGTCCGAGCTGCCCCGCCGTCATGCCGAAGCCCGAGAACGTCCGTCTCTTCCCCTCGGCCGCCGCCGCCAAGGTGAACGGCTTCCGGGCCTGCAAGAGGTGCCGTCCTGACGCCGCCCCCGGCTCGCCCGAGTGGAACGTCCGCACCGATCTGGCCGCCCGCGCCATGCGGTTGATCGCCGATGGTGTCGTCGACAGGGAGGGGGTGGCGGGGCTGGCGGTCCGGCTGGGGTACAGCGAGCGGCAGGTGCATCGCCAGCTGGTGGCGGAGGTGGGCGCTGGGCCGCAGGCGCTGGCCATGGCGCAGCGGGCGCAGACGGCCAGGATGCTGCTGGAGTCGAGCACGCTGCCGATCAGCGATGTGGCGTTCGCGGCGGGGTTCGCCAGCATCAGGCAGTTCAACGACAGCTTCAGGCAGGCCTACGCCACCACCCCGAGCAGGTTGCGGGAGAGCGCGGCGCCGATGGCGGGAGGGACGGTGCTGCGGCTCGCCTTCCGCCCGCCCATGGACGTGCCCGCGATGCTGCGCTTCCTGGGGGAGCGGGCCGTGCGGGGGATCGAGGAGTACAGGGAGGGGGCGTACAGCAGGTCACTGGCGCTGCCGCGGGGCGCGGGGGTCGTGACGGTGCGGCACGTTCCCGGCGCGGATCACGTGGTCTGCGAGCTGAGGCTGGACGACCTCCGGGATCTCGCGGCGGCCGTGCAGCGGTGCAGGCGGCTGCTGGACCTCGACGCCGACCAGCAGGCGATCGACGCCTTTCTCGGCGCCGACCCTGAGCTGGAGCCGTTGGTGGCGGCCCGCCCTGGACTGCGGGTGCCGGGGTGCGTGGACCCGGCCGAGCTGGCGGTGCGCGCAGTCGTGGGCGGCAGGGAGGCGGCACGGCTCGTCCAGCGGTACGGCAGGCCGCTGGCGACGCCGTACGGGACGATCACGCACACCTTCCCCGACATGGTGACACTGGCCGGGCGGAAAGCCGGGAGCGCTCCGGCCGAGCTGGTGCGGGCGCTCGCGGACGGGACGGTCACCATGGACGTGGGCGCCGATCCCCGGGAGGTGCGCAAGCGCCTGCTCGACCTCCCCGGCATCGGCGAGGGAACGGTCGCCTCCCTCATGATGCGTGCGCTGCGCGACCCCGACGTCCTGCTGCCACACCTGGAAGGCCGCGTGCGCGACACCTGGCGCCCCTGGCGTTCCTACGCTACCCAACACCTCTGGACCGATCCTCTCTAGCATGGTGGACATGGCACGCAAGTCCTCCAGCGCGTGGGAGTGGAGCCGCACCGCGCAGACGCGCAAGGTCATGCTGCAGGCGGCCAGAGAGGTGTTCGGCGAGCACGGTTTCGCCGAGGCGAACGTGGCCGACGTGGTCACCAGGGCGGGTTCGAGCGTGGGCAGCCTCTACCACCACTTCGGCGGGAAGGCGGAGCTGTTCATGGCGCTGTGGGAGGACCACCAGGTCACCCAGGAGCAGGCGTCGGCCTCCAGCGTCGCCAAGGCCAAGCAGGAGGGCATGAACGACCCCGTCGAGCTGCTCATCACCGGTTCGCGCGCCTATCTGGCGGGGGCGTGGGACCGGCGGGACCTGGTCAGGCTGTTCATGGACGGCGACGGGCCTCCGGGGTTCGAGCTGCTGCGCCGTACCAGAGGGAGGCAGTGGCTCCGGCAGAACGCGGTGCTGCTCGGCGCGGGCGCCGAGCCGATCGACAGGCTCACGGTCGCGGTGCTGACCTCGGTGATCGGGGAGGCGGCCAGAGAGGTGGCCACCTGCGACACCGAGGAGGAGGCGCGGCGGGTGATCGAGGCGGCGGTGGTGCTGATCAGGCGGCTCGACCCGGTCGCCGGGGTGCGGCCGCCCGATGTCGGGCCGTGAGCGGTGGCCGGATACGGTGTGGGCGTGGTTGAACGATCCCTCGCACAGGCCAGCAAGCACGTCTACCCGCGCACGGTCCGCTTCGCGGACATCGACTCGCAGGGGCACGTGAACAACGTCCGCTTCCTCGACTATCTGGAGGACGCGCGGTTCGGGATGCTGCACATCGACCTCCACAAGGAGGGCGAGGAGACGTTCAAGGGCCTGGTGGTGGCCAGGCACGAGATCGACTACCTGCGTCCGCTGTCGTTCCGCGCCGACCCGGTGCTGGTGGAGACGTGGGTGACGGAGATCAGGCCGGTACGGTTCACGCTCGACTACGAGATCCGCGACGAGGACGAGGTGTTCGTCCGGGCCCGTTCGGTGATCGTCGCCTACGACGTGGAGAAGGCGGCGCCGCGCAGGCTGCGCCAGGACGAGCTGGCCTACCTGAAGCGCTTCGCCTGAGAGCGGGGTCCGGCCAGCCCGGAAGGGCTGACCGAACGTCCTGGACTCACTCGGTGTACAGCCACGCCGCGGTGTCGGGCGGCAGGACGTCGCCGGTGAGCGCCGCGCTGGACAGCAGCACGCGACCGTGCGGCGGCAGCCGTACCGGGTCGGTTCCGTAGTTGATCACGCAGGTCAGCGGGCCGCGGGCGAAGAACAGCGCGCCCTCGGGCGACTCCAGCCACGAGAGCTCGTAGGGAACCGAGCGCACCAGGTCACGGCGGCGGGCCAGGGCCCTGCGGTAGAACTCCAGCGTCGAGTCGCTGTCACCGGCCTGCGCCGCGACGCTCAGCTCCTTGAACGCCGGCGGCTGCGGCAGCCAGGGGGCCACCCCGTCGGGCGAGAAGCCGTACGGCGCGGCGTCACCCGACCAGGGGATCGGCACGCGGCAACCGTCGCGCCCCGGAAGCTTTCCCTCCGACTGGAAGAAGATCGGATCCTGGCGCGCCTCGGGTGGAATTTCTTTCACCTCGGGGAGGCCAAGTTCCTCCCCCTGGTAGAGATATGCAGACCCGGGCAGCGCGAGCATGACGAGCAATGCGGCTTTTGCCCTGGCGAGTCCAGTTCCTGGGTCGGCGGTGTCGTAGCGGGTGCGGTGCCGTACGACATCGTGGTTGGACAGCACCCAGGTCGCGAACGGGACGGTCCCCAGCGTGTCGTCGATGACCTTCCTGAACGCCGTCGGCGACCACGGCGCCTGTAGCCACGCGAAGTTGAAGCTCTGGTGCAGTTCGTCGGGCCGGACGTAGAGGGCGAGGTCGGCGGCGCTGTCGGTCCACACCTCGCCGACGGCCATCCGCTCGCCTGGGAAGGAGTCCAGCAGCTTGCGCCACTCGCGGTAGACGTCGTGCACCTCGGGCCTGCCCCAGACGGGCGAGACCGACATGAACGACTGGTCGCCGACGTCGGGCAGGCCGTCGGCCTTGTACAGGCCCATCGCCACGTCGATGCGGAACCCGTCGACGCCCCGCTCCAGCCAGAACCGCAGCACGTCGAGGAACTCCTCGTGCACCTCGCGGTTGCGCCAGTTGAAGTCGGGCTGCTCGGGGGCGAACAGGTGCAGGTACCACTGGCCGTCCTCCACCTGCGTCCACGCGGGACCGCCGAAGGTGGACTGCCAGTTGTTGGGCCGGTCGCGGAAGACGTAGCGGTCGCGGCCCTCGCCCGCCAGCGCCGCCTGGAACCACGGGTGCAGGGAGGAGCTGTGGTTGGGGACGATGTCGACCAGGACCCTGATGCCCTGCGCGTGCGCGTCGGCCACCAGGGCCTCGAAGTCGGCCAGCGTGCCGAACAGCGGGTCGACGTCGCGATAGTCCGCCACGTCGTAGCCGCCGTCGGCCATCGGC
Organism: Nonomuraea sp. NPDC049152; assembly: GCF_040648355.1. Taxonomy (NCBI): domain Bacteria; kingdom Bacillati; phylum Actinomycetota; class Actinomycetes; order Streptosporangiales; family Streptosporangiaceae; genus Nonomuraea; species Nonomuraea sp. NPDC049152. The sequence goes on from NZ_JBEZDO010000015.1 coordinate 131,416, forward strand.
GAGGGATAGAACGGGGTCAGCCAGATCGCGTCCACACCCAGCCGCGAGAGGTACGGCAGGCGTTCCCTGACCCCGGCCAGATCGCCGACGCCGTCTCCCGAGGCGTCGGCGAAGCTGCGTACGTAGATCTCGTAGACGACGGCGTCACGCCACCAGGGGATATCCATGTGGCGTGTATTGCCCACTTATGCGGGGGAGTTCACCAGGCTTTGGGCGGCCATCACGAGATAGTCCCAGAGCCGGTTCTCCAACTCCTCGGGCAGTGACAGGTCCTGCACGGCGTCGTGCATGTGCTTGAGCCACGCGTCGCGCTCGGCCTCGCCGATGACGAACGGCACGTGGCGCATGCGCAGCCGCGGGTGGCCGCGCTGCTCGCTGTAGGTCCTGGGCCCGCCCCAGTACTGGATGAGGAAGCCGCGCAGCCGGTCCTCGGCCGCGGCGAGGTCTTCCTCGGGATAGAGCGGGCGCAGCAGCGGGTCCTCGGCGACACCCTCGTAGAAGCGGTGGACGAGCCGGCGGAAGGTCTCCTCGCCGCCCACGGCCTCATAAAAAGAACCCTCGGTCACGATCTCAGGCTATCCATTCTTTACGGCAAGCAGGGCCACGGCCACCGCGGTCACCGCTGACCGCCTGTCCTCCCACGCCGCTCCGGCGGGACTTCGCGTCCCGCCGTCACGTCAGGGTCGTTGACCGCTCCCTCGGATAAGCGCTCAGGCGGCCAGCGCGATTCCCGCTCCGTCGAGCGCGGCCTTGACGCGCATCCTGAGCTCGCGCGCCACGTCGGCCTGCCTGGAGGGCAGCGTCTTGGCCGAGACGCGGAAGATGACCGAGGTGCCGGAGATCTGCTCGATGCCGAACACGGCCGGCTCCTCCACGATCACGCTCTCCCGGTACTCGGGGTCGTTCCACAGCTCCTCGGCCACCCGCCCGAGCAGGTCGCGGACGGCGGGGACGTCGGCGTCGTAGGCGACGGGAACGTCGATGTAGGCGCGCGACCAGCCCTGCGACTCGTTGCCGACGCGGGTGATGGTGCCGTTGCGGATGTACCAGACGCGGCCGTCGGCGTCGCGCAGCCTGGTGACGCGCAGGGTGACGGCCTCGACCGTGCCGATGGCCGAGCCCGAGTCGATGACGTCGCCGACGCCGTACTGGTCCTCCATGAGCATGAACATGCCGGCGATGAAGTCCTTGACGAGCTCCTGGGCGCCGAAGCCGATCGCGACGCCCAGGATGCCGACGCTGGTCAGCAGGGGCGCGATGGGGATCGTCAGCCGGTCGAGGACGGTCAGGACGGCGGTGCCCATGATGACGATCGAGGCGACGTGGCGCAGGACCGAGCCCATGGTCTCGGCGCGCTGCTTGCGGCGCTCGTGGAGCAGGACGTCGAGGCCGTCGGTCGCGCGGCCCTTGCGCAGCCGGCCGGTGATCGAGGAGCTGGCGGCGGCCCTGTTGACGACGCGGGTGATCAGCCGGTGCGAGAGATTCCTCACGACGACCGCGATCAGGAGGATGAGGATGATCGTGATGATGCTCGCCACGAGCGGCGCCCATGCCGCGTTCTGGAAGTACCCCGCGAGAGTAGAGCACACCGGGTCGTCGCCACATACCTCAGCCATCGCGGACGCTACATTCTCGATTTCAGTGAGGCCTGGCGACGTGGTGGACGTGGCAAGCAGGAACACGAGGTGGATCCCTCTCCGGAAGCGGCTCGATCGGCACAATCATGGGAGTGTTACGCCCCAAAAGATACTGCCGACCGAACCGGACGCCGTCACATCACGCCGGGGAAGACGGGTCCGTCAGTTCCCGGGGCCGCGGGGGGCGGGATCTGACGAACCGGTGACGGCCGACTCGGACGAGACACACACCCGGAAGCATGTCCCGACCGTTTCCGGGAGGGATCCCCCGACCGTCCTCCGGTGGACCCGGAGGACGCTTCTACGCGTACGGCGCGCGGCCGCTGGCCGGCCGTGCCGTACGAGACCGTGGTCGAACAGGCAGGCGCCTGTGCGCAGCAGGTGATGCACGGGGACCGACGGGGTGCCCAGGGACCTCCTGATCGGGAGACCCTCCGCACCGGACACCCCGCCGGCCCCGTGGGGCCGCGGTCGGGGCGGTGAGCCGCGGTGGCTGCGCTCCACCGGGGTCACCGCCATGGTCACTCCCCTACCGCGGCGAGCACGCGCGCGATTTTGGTCGCCGCGCCTGCGGGATCGTCGGCTTTGTGCATGGGCTCACCCCAGGACCAGCAGTAGTCCCAGTCGCGGACCTCCTCGGAGGGCCGGCAAGTGACGTTCTCGGCCAAGCTGGTCGCGTTGGGGTTGATCACCCTCACGAACAGGCGTCCGGAGTGTGTCCGAACCACCCTCGCGAGCATTCCGCGAGCGTCTAGCTCGGATACCAAACGCTCCAGGTGCCCGAAGTCATCGCCCACCCTCTCAGCCTCCCTCTAGCCGAATCTTTGCTGGTGAGAGAAAGATGACTCATGACCATGGCAGGGGTCAACGCACCCGAGACCCCCTCCGGGAGTGCCCCTGACCCTCGTGGGTTGTAAGAAACAGTCCTCTGGAGGACGATCCTTATCCGTAAGCTTCAAGGGACCATTTTCTTCCTGTCACTAATGGTTCATAGTTTTCTTGAGGCAGAGTGCATCCCTCCCGCTACTCTGCGTCAGTAGGTGCCTTGCGGCTCAGAGAGAGGGGCCGGGATGTCCGGCAGGCAGCACAGGGAAACGGAGATCGCCAGGCGGATCCGGGCCAAGGGTCTGGCCAGTGGCCGCTCGTGTGCTCAGATCGCCGAAGAGATCCACGAGACATGCAGCCCCCAGTTCGGCACGACGAAGATCAAGGGACACCGCCTGGCCCACGGCATCGCGCTGGCCGACGTCATCGAGCAGGTGCGGGCGCTGTTCGAGCGCGACCAGAAGCCGGCCCCCGGCATCGGTGAGACGCTGCTGTCGGCCTACGAGAGCGGCCTGAAGCGCCCGGGGCCCGAATACCTCCACTACCTGTGCACCGTCTACCGCGTCGAGCCGATCTCCCTGGGCTACGACGGCCCCTGCATCTGCGGTCACGGCCATCGAACCCCGGGCCTGCGTTCGGGCAGCGCCGACGAGGACAGGGCCGACCTGCCCTCACGGCCGCGCGACATCTGGCTCAACCCCTCCAGCATCGACCCGCCGCGGCCCGAAGGGCCCGACGAGGAAGACGAGAACGTCCTGCGCAGGACGTTGTTAAAGCTTCTGGACACGGCGAGCACCGGACCCATCGGCGAGCTGCCCCCCGAGATACTGGGCGCCGTCGAAGGCATCAGGCGGCGCATGGACGAGACGCTCGTCATGGCCACGGTCTCGCCCGCGATGCTCGACCAGTGGGAGGAGGCCACGCTCAGCTTCGGCCGCCAGTACACCAGCACGCCGCCACTGCGCCTGCTGTGCGACGTGCTGCTCGAACTGAGCGCCGTCCGCGCCGCCATGTCCCGCCGCCAGCCGACCGACCTGGCCGAACGGCTGTGCAGGATGGCCGCCCAGCTCTCGGGGCTGAGCGGCATGATCATGATCAACATAGGCGACCACAGGCTCGCCCGAGCCTTCTTCCGCACCGGGCGCACCGCCGCCGACGAGACGGGCGACCGCGCGCTGCGCGCGTGGATCACCGCCCGCGAGTCGCTCGTGCCGCTCTACTACGGCGACGCGCGCGAGGCGCTCAACCTCGCCAAGAAGAGCCGCGACCTGGCGGGGGCCACCCCCTGCGTCGCGCAGGCCATGGCTCCGGTCGTCGAGGCCCGCGCGCTCGCGCTGCTGGCCGGCAGCAGCGGCAAGAGGGAAGTGGTCGACCAGGCCAAGCGCGCCCTCGCCAAGGCCCGCTCGGCCTTCTCCCACATGAAGGCCCACGAGCAGGACGACATCGCCTTCGGCTACACCGAACGGCAGCTCTACTTCTACCAGGGGGACGTGCTCACCAAGCTGGGGGAGACGATCGAGGCCGACGTGGTGCTTGAGCAGGCGCTGGAGAAATACTCCGACCACATCTTCGACCAGACGCTGATCAGGCTCGACATGGCGCAGTGCCGGCTGATCGAGGGAGACATCGACGAGGCGCTGGAGGTCGCCATCGACGCGGCGCGCCTGCTCAAGCCCGAGTACCGCACCGACTTCATCCTCCGGCCCGCCGTCGAGTTCGGCAGGTGCGTGGAGGCGAGCGGGGGCAAGGACTACCCCGCCCTCCAGGAGTTCTACGAGCTCATGGGAATCGGGGGCACGAGGGCATGACTCTGGTCATCCGGCGATACCGCTGGTCCGACCTCGACGCGATCTACTCCCTGCACCAGGTGTGCCTTGCGCAGGTGGGCATCGTGCCGGGCGACGGGGTCTACTACGACGACGACTTCCCCCGCATCCACCAGGTCTACCTGGGGTGCGGAGGGGAGTTCCTCGTCGGGGAGGCCGACGGGCGCCTGGTCTCGATGGGCGGGTTGCGCCCGATCGGCGAGCACACCGTGGAGGTGTGCAGGCTGCGGGTGCATCCCGACTACCAGCGGCGCGGGTTCGGGGCGATGATGCTGGAGGCGCTGGAGGAGCGGGCGGTGATGCTCGGCTTCTCCAGGCTGAGGGGCGACACCACCATGAGCCAGGGCGCGGCGCTGGCCCTGTACGAACGGCAGGGCTGGACGGAGCTGTCCAGGCAGCAGGTGGGCGACCACATCGTGATCTACGGCGAGAAGAGCCTCGCGTCGGTCATGGCTCCGTGAAACCCGGTGTTCAGCCCCTCGCATAACGTCATGGGCCAGGCGCGAAGACGCCGATAGCGTCGTCGGGTGTGCTGATCCGACTGCTGAAGGCGCACCTGCTCCCGCATCGTCGCGCGCTCGCCGCCCTGGCCGTCCTCCAGACCGCCCAGACCGTCGCCCTGCTCTACCTGCCCGCGCTCAACGCGGCCCTCATCGACGACGGGGTGTTCAAGGGCGATCTCGACCGCGTCTTCCGCCTCGGCGGCGTCATGCTCGCGGTCACGCTGGCCCAGGCGGCGGGCGCCGCGGTCGCGATCCGGCTGGCCACCCGTACGGCGACGGCCGTCGGCAGGGACGTCAGGGCCGAGGTGTTCGCCAAGGTGCAGGGCCTGTCCGGCGGGCAGCTGGCCAGGTTCGGGACCGCCTCGCTGATCACCCGCACGGTCCACGACGTCCAGCAGGTGCAGCAGTTCACGCTGTCGGCCTGCGTCGTGCTGGTCCCCGTGCCGATCATGTGCGTGGGCGCGGTCGCGCTGGCGCTCGGCCATGACGCGCCGCTCTCCGCGACGCTGTTGGTCATGACGCCGCTGCTGGGCGGCGCGCTGGCACTGGTCGTGCGCGGGCTGCGGCCGCTGTCGGTGGCCACGCAGCTGCGCGTGGACCACGCGAACAGGATCCTGCGCGAGCAGATCACCGGCATCCGCGTCATCAGGGCCTTCGTCAGGGAGGAGCACGAGCGGCGGCGCTTCGAGACGGCCAACCACGGTCTGGCGGATCTCGCGGTCAGGACGGGCCGGCTGCAGACCCTGCTGCTGCCGCTGTCGACGACCGTGGTGAACGTCTTCAGCGTCGCGGTCGTCTGGTTCGGCGCGACCAGGGTCGGCGCGGGCGAGCTGATCGCCTTCCTCGCCTACCTAACCCAGATCGTCACCGCCGTCACCTCCGGCACGGTCGTCCTGATGACCATGCCGCGTGCCGAGGTGTGCGCGGGGCGGATCAGGGAGGTGCTCGACACCGAGGAGGGGTTCGCGCCGCCTGCCGTACCCGTGCGGACGATGCCCGCGAGGGGGCGCGTGGAGGTGCGCGCGGCGAGCTTCACCCACCCCGGCTCGCTGACGCCCGCGCTGCGCGGGGTGGACCTGGTGGCTCTTCCCGGTGAGACCACCGCCGTGATCGGCCCCACGGGCAGCGGCAAGTCCACGCTCCTCGCCCTGGTGCCCAGGTTGCTGGACGCCACCGGCGGCCAGGTGCTGGTGGGGGGCGTGGACGTGCGCGAGCTCGACCCGGCGCTGCTGTCGGCGACCGTGGCGCTCGTCCCGCAGCGGCCGTTCCTCTTCTCCGGCACCGTCGCCTCCACCCTCAGGTACGGCACGCCGCAGGCCGCGGATGCCGAGCTGTGGCACGCGCTGGAGGTGGCACAGGCCCGCGACTTCGTCAGGAGCCTGGACCACCCGGTCACCCAGGGCGGCGCCAACCTGTCGGGAGGGCAGCGCCAGCGGCTGACGATCGCCGGAGCGGTGCTGCGCCGTCCCGAGATCTACCTGTTCGACGACTGCTTCTCCGCGCTCGACCGCGCCACGGAGGCGGCGCTGCTCGCGGCGCTCGCCGAGGAGACGCGCGGGGCGACCGTGGTGGTCGTCGCCCAGCGGGTCAGCGCGGTCATGGCGGCCGACCACGTGGTCGTCATGGACGCGGGGCGGGTGGCGGGCGCGGGCACGCACGACGAGCTGCTGCGAGACGGCGGTGTCTACAGGGAGATCGCGCTCTCCCAGGAGCCGGCGTGACCCGGCTGGTGCTGCGGCACCGGGCGCTGCTGGCGGGCACGTCCTGCTGCGGCCTGGTGAGCGTCGTGCTGGTCGTCGCCGGCCCGCTGCTGCTCGGCAGGGCCACCGACCTGGTCGTGGCGGGCGACCTCGACGAGCTGGCCCCCGCGCTCGGCGTGACGCTGGCCGTCTACGTCGTGTCGGGGGCGTTCTGGGCGGCCCAGGGGCGGCTCACGACCAGGCTCGTGCAGCGGACGGCGTTCACGCTGCGTGCCGACGTCGAGGCCAAGCTGGCGCGGCTCCCGCTGTCGTACGTCGAGGCGCGCGGGCGCGGCGAGCTGCTCAGCAGGGCGACCGGCGACGTGGAGGCGATCACGCTGGCCCTGCAGCAATCGGTCAGCCAGGTCGTCAACTCCACGCTCATCGTGGTCGGGACGCTGGCGATGATGGTGCGGATCTCGCCGCTGCTCGCGCTCGTCGCGGTGGTCACCGTACCGGTCTCGGCGGCGATCACCACGGCGGTCGGCAGGCGCGCGCGGCCCTTCTTCGACAGGCAGGGGCAGGCGATGGGCGAGCTGACCGCCCACGTGGAGGAGGCGTACACGGGCCACGACCTCGTGCGGCAGTTCGGCCGCGGCGCCGAGTCCTCGGCGGCCTTCCGCGAGCGCAACCAGGCACTGTTCGAGGCGGGCTCGCGGGCGCAGTTCGTCAGCGGCCTGATCCAGCCGTCGCTCGCGTTCGTCGCCAACCTCGGTTACGTCGTCGTCGCGGTGTTCGGCGGGCTGCAGGTGGCCTCCGGCGCGCTGACGATCGGCGAGGTGCAGGCGTTCGTGCAGTACGCCCGCTATTTCGCGGGCCCGCTGTCCAACCTCGCGAACCTGTCGGCGCTCGTGCAGGCGGGCATCGCCTCGGCCGAGCGCGTCTCCGAGCTGCTGGCCGCCGAGGAGGAGCCGCCCGAGCCCGCGCGCGGCACCCGTGACGCGCCGCGCGGCCACGTCGCCTTCCACCGGGTCGGCTTCCGGTACGTCCACGACACGCCGCTGCTGGAGGAGGTGTCCCTGGAGGTGGCGCCGGGGCAGACGGCCGCCATCGTCGGGCCGACGGGCGCGGGCAAGACCACGCTGGTCAACCTGCTGATGCGCTTCCACGAGGTCACCGAGGGCCGCATCACCGTCGACGGCGTCGACCTCGCCGACATTCCCCGCGCCGAGCTGCGCGCGAACATCGGCATGGTGTTGCAGGACACCTGGCTGTTCGGCGGCACCGTCGAGGAGAACATCGCCTATGGCGCGCCGCACGCGGACAGGGAGCAGGTCGAGCGGGCTGCCCGTCTGGCCTGCGTGGAGCGGTCGCTCGACACCGTGATCGACGAGGAGGGCGGAGGGCTCAGCGCGGGGGAGCGGCAGCTCATCGCGATCGCCAGGGCGTTCGTCGCCGACCCCGCCATCCTCGTGCTCGACGAGGCGACCAGCTCGCTCGACACCAGGACCGAGGCGCTGGTGCTCAGGGCGATGCGGCAGCTCAGGCGAGGCCGTACCTGCTTCGTGATCGCCCATCGCCTCTCGACGATCAGGGACGCCGACCTGACCGTCGTCATGGAGGCCGGACGGATCGTGGAGCGACGCCCGCGCGGCCCCATGCCCGACGACCGCCGCCGGCCATCGAAACGAGGTGGGTGATGCGTATGGGTCTGAGGTGAATGCGAAATTTGGCGTATTCGCTCGGAGGGGTATTGCGGAGCCCGCGAGGTATGCTCTTCCGCCTGCGTGTAAGTGCAGCCCCTCCGGCTTCTCGCCGTGAGCCGGCGCACGCGAACCGTAGTGAGATGCTGCGATGCATGGCAGTGGTGCCCGCTCCCCGACCCCTCCTGGGAGCCGTGCTTCTGTTGTTCGTCAGCGCCGCTTGGGGGTCGGCCTTTCCGCTGATGAAGAGTCTCATCGACGAGCCGTTGCACATGTCGGTGACAGACCTTCTCGCCGAGCGCTACACGATCGCGGCCATCGTGCTGTTCCTCATCAGGCCCACGTGCCTGCGTGGTCTGGCGAAGGGCACCTGGTCGCGGGGCGTCGTGCTGGGGATCATGTTCGGGGTCGGCCAGACCATGCAGGCCTTCGCGCTCGGCGACCTCTCGTCGGCGGTGTCGGGGTTCGCCGTCGGCTGCAACGTCGTGATGACGCCGGTGCTGGCGCTCGTTCTCTTTCGCGTCAAGGTGCCGAGGCGCATCTGGTACGGGGTGGCGCTCGCGCTCGTCGGGGTGACGATCTTCGCGCTGATGAAGGGCGACGGGGTCAAGTTCGCCCCGGTGGCGCTCGGCCTCACGCTGTGCGCGGCGGCGCTGTACGCGTGCCACACGCTGGTGCTCGCCAACTTCTCCAGGTCCAACTACAACGCCTACGCCATCACGGTCATCCAGCTGCTCACGATCGGGTTGCTCACCGGGGTGGTGGCGGTGCCGGACGGGCTCGACGCGCCGCCGGGGCCGTACGGCTGGCTCAAGCTCGGCCACCTGGCGATCGTCTCGTGCGCGCTCGGCTTCCTGGCCCGCTCTTTCGGCCAGCGCCACCTGCACGCGGTTCCCAGCGCGGTCCTGCTGGCGTCGCAACCGCTGTGGGTGGCCGTCATCGCGATGCTGTGGAACGAGCCGGTCGGGATGAGCGTGCTGGTGGGCGGGCCCTTCATGGCGGCGGCGATGCTGCTGGCCGTACCGTCGAAGGGCGAGCCCGTCGTGGTCGGCGATCCGCCCGCGCGCGTGCGGCAGGCGCCGGAGGCGGACGCGGGGCTGCTCAGGGCGGCCAAACAGGCGGCGGCGGCGCTCGCGTCGCTGCGCGCGCCCGAAAGCGTGTCCCCGCCCCGGCCTGTCACGGTCAATCTCGAACAGGTCAGGGACTGCTGGATCAGGGCGGCGGCGCGCGATCCCGACGCCGAGCCCCTGTGCTCGCTGGCGCGTCAGGGCGGTGGCCCCGGTATCGATCGGCTGATCGAGCACGCGACGGAGATTGTCAGAGCCAGGCAGGAGATGCCCGCCCTGGAGGGGTGCCTGACCTTCCCGCTCAGCGGACGCTGTTTGTGCGCATTGCGGCCCGCCCCTGTCTTGGAAGCTGAGTCCCAGGAGGCGCCAGATATTGGTGTTGTGCGGTGATCCAGACTGCTTCCGTATAGGTATTGAAGTTTGTCGACATCTCAACTACATGTGTCTTTACCGAGCAGGGGAGGACGCATGAAGAGGATCGTCGTACGGAAGCCGGGCACCGCCCGGTTGACCGGCACCGCCTCCGTCATCCACAAGGGGTGACCTGACGCGATGCGCCTCCCGTCCGGCACGGGGTCGACGCTGCTGATGCCGCCGATCGACGCGCACCGGCGACCCCACGGCCCCTACACCGTGGCTGCGGCGTTGCTGACCCGGCTGGTGCCTGGCGCATTGGAACGTTCCCCTGATCTCGTGTCGGCGCACGACATCGAGATCAGGGCAGCGGCCCCGGCGCTGCGCCCGCTGGTGCCCGCCAGGAGGGTCACGATCGACGCGGACCTGCCCGATGAGGAGCGCATCCTCGTGCCCGCGCCACGCCGTACGTTACGGCTGGCCAACGGGCTGTCCGAATTCGTCGCAGGGGCGGTGCCGCGGGGGAGCGCGCTGGTCGTCCACAACGCGGCGCAGGCCGACCCGACCGACGTCGAGTTGCTGGCGGTGATGGCGCGCCGGATCCCCTCCGCGCACCTGCGCATCGAGGTCCATGACGAAGGTCCTACCCCCGCCGACGACCGCAGGAGCACCGCCGAGCTGTGGGAGCTGGTCGACCACTGCGTCCGCGAGGGCTTTCTGCACGCGGTGGCCGAGCTCGGACAGCGTGGGATGGCCATGACGGAGCCGGGGGGCGGGGTCTGGTGGCGCTTCGCCCAGCGCTCGGCGACCGCCCTCGGCGGCCTCGGCCGTCACGAGGAGGCCAGGGAGATCTGGGAGAGGGTGCGCAGGAGCAGCCAGGATCCCGCCATGCACGCCGCCGCCGCTTACGGCACCGCGATGCTCGACGCCCGCCACCCCGACCCCGTGCGACGCGACCTCGGCAGGGCAAGGGGCTGGATCAACCAGGCCATCGCCATCTCCACCCTGGTTCCCGACCGCGCCTTCAAACTGGGCTTCGACCGCAACGGGCTGGCCCTGATCGAGCTGCGCGAAGGGCGGCTCGAGACCGCGCTGGAGCTGGTGGAGTCCGCGATCGAGCTGGCGGCGCGCGAGCTGCGGGACCGCCACCCCGTCCACCGGATGGTGCTGCTGTCCAACAGGGCGCAGCTCATGGCCGCGCTCGGCCACGTCAAGGAGGCGCTGGAGGACTACGCGGCGGCGATCGCGATCGACCCCGCCTTCCCCGACTACTACCTCGACCGCGGCAACCTGTGGTTCTCGCTCGGCCGCCACGCGGAGGCGCTGGCCGACTACGAGAGCGCGATCGCACTGAGCCCGCCGCTGCCCGAGGCGTACTACAACAGGGCGGAGTTGCGGGTCTCGCTCGCTGAGGACGAGGCGGCGCTGGCCGATTTCGGGTACGTCATGGAGCTGGATCCCGGCTGTCTCGACGCCTACATCAATCGCGCAGGGCTGCTGGCGGGGCTGGAGAGGGACGCGGAGGCGATGGCCGACGTTCGGGCGGGGCTCGCCATCGCGCCGGGCAACCCCCACCTGCTGACCGTGCTCGGCCAGCTCGAGACGGCGGGGGGACGGTACGAGGAGGCGGCACGGGCGCTCGACGCCGCCTTGGCCGCCGCGCCGGGGCTGGCGGCGGCGTGGGCGGGCAGGGGCGCGCTGCGTTACGAGCGCGGCGATCTGGAGGGCGCGGTCACCGACCTGACCAGGGCGATCGAGCTCGAACCCCACCCCGATCTATACGCGAACAGGGCTATTGCCCTGCGCGCGATGGGTATGGAGTGATCACGCGCTTGGCGGCGCGATCGCACACAATGGGGGCATGGTGCGGCTCTTGGGGCGGGTAGCGGCGATTTACGGGAGCCTGGGCGCGTTGTGGTGGGTGGCCATGCGCGCCACCAGGAGGGCCACGCACTGCAGCGACTGGCCGTGCCTCTACCCCACACTCAGCGCCTACCTGGTGGTGACGATCGTGGTGCTGGCGGCGGCGGTGCCGCTGCTGGCCCTCGTGGCCGTGACACCGGCCCGCCGCGTGGCCGTGACGGCGGCGGCGGTGCTGCTGGCGATCAGGTGCTTCGGCGAGGCCGTGCCGTCCTCGCGGTTCCAGGTGGTGGAGGTGCTGCGCGCGGGCCTGGCCTTCACGGCCGCGGGCGCGGTGGCCGCCTTCCTGTCGACGCCGGGCCTGGCCAGGCGATGGCGGGTGCTGGGCTGGCTCGCCGTCGTGGCGCTGCCCGTCACCGCTCTCACGCTGGTGTGGACGCGTTACGGGTTCTGAGGGAAGACCTGCACGTGGTCGGGGTCGACCCGGAAGAACACCTCCGCTCCGGGCGAGATCGAGGCGGCCGCGCGCGAGGGCAGGTCGGCGAAGACCGTCACCGGCCGACCGTGGACCTCGGCCCGCAGGTAGAGCCGCGTGGTGGCGCCGAGGAAGACGCTCACGTCGACGGTCGCCCTCGTGCCCTCGGCCGACAGCGACACGTCCTCGGGACGGAACATGCACAGCACCCGCGACGAAGGCGCGGGGACGTCGAACACCTTGCCGTTGACCGCGTCCAGCTCCAGCGCGTTCCTGTTGCCGACGAAGCCCGCGGCGAACCTGGTGGACGGGGCGCTGTAGATCTCGGCGGGCGGCGCGCACTGCTCGATCTCGCCGCGGTTCATCACCGCCACCCTGTCGGAGATGGCCAGCGCCTCGGCCTGGTCGTGGGTGACGAAGATCGTGGTGATCCCCACCTGGTGCTGGATGCGCCGCACCTCGTCGCGCAGCCGGTGCCGCACCTGCGCGTCCAGCGCCGAGAGCGGCTCGTCGAGCAGCAGCACCTCGGGGCGCGGCGAGAGCGCGCGGGCCAGCGCGACGCGCTGCTGCTGCCCTCCCGACAACTGGTTCGGCAGCCGTTCGTCCTGCTCGGTGAGACCGACCAGCTCCAGCATCTCCTCCACCCGCTCCTGGACGTGCTTCTCCTTCCGCACGGTCAGCGGGAAGGCGATGTTGCCGCGCACGGTGAGGTTGGGAAACAGGGCGTAGGACTGGAAGACCATGCCGATGGGGCGCTTGCGGGCGGGCACGCCCGTCATGTCCGTGCCGCCGATGCGCAACCGGCCGCCGTCGAACGTCGTCAGCCCCGCCACGCACCGCAGCAGCGTCGTCTTGCCACAGCCGGAGGGGCCGAGCAGGGCGAGCAACTCGCCCTGCTCGACGCTGACGTTCACCCCGTTCAGCGCGTTGTGTCCCGCATAGCGCTTGGTGATGCCTTCGAGGACGACGTGACTCAACGAAGGGTCCTTCCGATGGTGGTGACGCGGCCCCTGCCCAGCCGTACGACCAGGGCCGACAGGGCGAACAGGAAGCCGAAGGTGAAGACGGTGACGACCGCGAGGGCGTTGGGGTCGCTGAGCGTGCGCGAGACGAACTGGCGTGCCGACCACAGCGGCAGCGTCTCGAAGCTCACCCCGACCAGGATCTTGGCCAGCGCGAACTCGTTCATCGCGGTGGCCACGACCAGCAGCGAACCCGAGACCACCCCGCCCCTGATGGCGGGCATGATGACTCTGGCGAGCGTCTGCGCGGGGCTCGCGCCGCAGGTGGCCGCGGCCTCGCTCAGCCGTACGGCGCCGGCCGCCAGCAGCGCGCTCTCCACCGCCCAGTACATGAACGGGAAGGAGATCGCCGCCGTCGCGGCCGCCAGCAGCCAGAAGGTGTGGAACAGCTGCGGCGCGACGGATGCGGTGACGAGCTGGATGCCCGCGCCGAGCACCACCCACGGGATCGCGAACGGGATCACCGCGATCGTCTGGATGAGCGAGCCGATGCGCGGGTTGTGCACCACCGACCAGTACGCCGCGGGCACCACCAGCAGGATGTCGATGGCCACGACGACCGCCGCCAGCAGCAACGACCTGCCGAGCGCCCCCGCCACCTCAGGCTTGGTGAAGAGCTTGGCCCAGTGGCCGAGCGTGTAGCCGTCGGGCAGCGGGGTGTCGGTCCACCTGGTGGCCAGCGAGTAGAGCAGCGCGGCCAGCAGCGGGAGCGCGAAATAGGCGCCGAGCAGCGTCAGGAAGATCCTGCGGTTCACAGCCACCTCGCAGCGCGTCGCAGCGACAGCCGGTACAGGGCGGTGGCGCCGATGGCCAGCAGCATGAGCAGCACCGACAGCACGGCGGCCCGCTCGAAACCGAACACCGACGACTCCAGCGTGGTGCCGATCTGCAGCGTGATCAGCTTCTGCGAGCCAGGGGAGGAGGCCAGCGCGTAGGCGACGGCGTAGACGCCGATCGTCCACGTGAAGATCAGCAGCCAGCCCGCGATGACGAACGGCGCGAGCACGGGGATGCCGACGTAGCGCCAGAACTGCCACCTGGTGGCGCGGCAGACCTCGGCCGCCTCCTGCCAGTCGTCCTTGAGCACGCTCAGCGCGGGCAGGGTGAGCAGCACGAACATCGGGATGTTGAAGTACAGGTAGACCACGTTCATCCCGCTGAAGGAGCCCACGGAGGGGAAGGAGATCCCCAGGAGCAGCGTGAGCATCCCGGTCGCGCCGATCAGCGCCACGAAGCCGAACGCCAGCCCGATCCCGGCGAAGTTCGAGGCCACGTTCATGAGCGAGAGCCAGAACGCCCTGCCGCCCAGCCGCATCCTGGTGATCAGCCACGCGGCCGGCGCGCCGAGCGCGGTGGCCAGCGTCGCCTGGACCAGGCCGAGTGCCAGCGAGCCGCCGATGGCCTGAAGGTCCAGCGGGCTCTCGATGACCTTGACGATGTTGTCGAGGCCGTAGCCGCCACCGCGCAGCGCGAAGGTGTCGTGCACCAGGCGCAGCGCGGGCAGGACCAGCATCGCGAACGTGAACACCAGCAGCGGCAGCGCGGGGGCCCATCGCGGGAGAAAACTTCGGGTGGAGAACCTTCCCCCGACCCGAGCGGGGGAGGATTCCTCACCCGAGGGGGGCAAAGTTGCGACGGGGGCGGACGTTTCTTCTCCCACGATCACGCGAGAACCTTCGACTCCCAGTCGGCGACGATGCTTTCGGGATTCACCTTGGTGATCTCGATCTCCTTGACGGACGCGTAGGCGGACTCGGGCAGCCAGTTGGCCTTGGCGTCGGAGGGCAGTCGCAGGTCGCCGTTGAGCGCGCGGATCGGCCTCGCGCCGAACCTGGCGAACAGGGTCTGCGCCTCGTCGGAGAGCACGTAGTCGAGGAAGGCCTTGAGGAAGTCGCCCTTGCCGGCGTTGTACTTGTTGATCATGAGCCCGGAGGGCGACCAGACCGAGCCGTCGCTGGGGATGATGACCTCGACGTCGACGTTCTTCTCCTTCAGTGCCGCCTTCTGGGCCAGGCCGTTGAAGTCGTAGTTGATCTGGATCGGGGCCTCGCCCTTCTCCAGCGTCTCCTCGCTCATCTTGACCGCGCTGATGTTGCCGGCGTCGGTGAGCTTCTTGAAGTAGTCGTAGGCGGGGGCCAGGTCGTCCACCGAGCCACCGTTGGCGACGGCGGCGGCCACGACCATCGCCTGTCCTGTGCCCGACGAGGTCGGGTTCTTGATGGCGATCTGGCCCTTGTACTCGGGCTTGAGCAGGTCGGCCCAGCTCTTGGGCGGGTTGATCACCTTGTCGGTGTTGACGACGAAGGCGGGCGCGCCGACGAACGTCGCCACCCAGCCGCCCTTGCCCTTCTGCCAGTCCTTGAGCTTGCTCGCCGAGGGCGGCAGGTACGCGGGCACGACGCCCTTGGCCTCGGCGATCGGGCCCCACATCAGGCCGATGTCGCTGGCCGTGCCGACCGGGTTGTCCTTCTCCGCGTCGAACTTGACGATCTCCTCGGAGGAGGACATGTCGGTGTCCTTGTGCGCGCAGGTGCCGTTGTGCTTGGCGCAGAAGGACTTGACCACCTCGCCGTAGTTGGCCCAGTCGGGGGCCAGGCCGTAGGTGGGCAACTCCTTGCCCTGCTCGGCGATCTTGCCGGTGTCCGGTGCGGACTTCCAGTCGTAGTCGCCCGAGCCGGACCCGCACGCGGTCAGCGCCAGCACGGACGCCACCGCCACCACTCCTGGACGGAGATTAGTCATAGTTTT
Organism: Nonomuraea sp. NPDC049152; assembly: GCF_040648355.1. Lineage (NCBI taxonomy): Bacteria > Bacillati > Actinomycetota > Actinomycetes > Streptosporangiales > Streptosporangiaceae > Nonomuraea > Nonomuraea sp. NPDC049152. Next base: position 147,115 of record NZ_JBEZDO010000015.1, read on the forward strand.
ACCCTTCTCAGCCGTTTTCGCACCGAATGATGGCCTTTGTCGGGTATCTCGGCGACGGCCCCCGGGTGAATTCGGGGTGAACTCCTACAAGGCCGGGCTTTTCTCGAATGTCTAGTGCAGTGGTTCGGGAAGGCCAATGCGCATTTGTCTATCGGCGCTATAGGGGGAGTCGTATAACGCCAGCCTATGAGGAGCATCGGTCTTATCCCACTTGTCCGAATCGTGGTGGGACGTGAGGCTTTGCCGTACGAGAAGCAGACTGGAAAGGAACCCGATGGGGAGTCGATACCTGCTCAACCACATCGGAGGCGAATGGCGTGCCCCCGAGAGCGGGCAGACCCGGCCGAACCTCAACCCCGGCGACCTCTCCGACCACCTCGGGGACTTCGCCGAGTCAGGCGGGGCGGACGTCGAGCTGGCGGTCGAGGCCGCCACCGCGGCGATGCCCGCGTGGAAGGCGCTCGGCCCGATCAAGCGCGCCGAGTACCTGCGCGCCACCGAACGCCTCCTGGAGGACAGGGCAGAGGACTTCGCCCAGGCGATCACCCGCGAGCAGGGCAAGCTGCTGAAGGAGGCGCGCGGCGAGGTCAGGCGCGCCCTGGCCATCCTCGACTTCACCGCGGGGGAGGGCCGCAGGCTCAAGGGCGAGACGCTGCCCGCGGAGGAGCCGCGCACGTTCTCCTACACCTTCCGCGCTCCGATCGGCGTGGTCGGGCTGATCACGCCGTGGAACTTCCCGCTGGCCATCCCGATGTGGAAGGTCGCGCCCGCGCTGCTCGCGGGGTGCGCGGCGGTTTTCAAACCGTCGCCGCTCACGCCGCTGACGGCCGCCCTGCTCACCGAGGTCTTCGCCGACGCGGGCGTGCCGGCGGGCGTGCTGAACCTCGTCCAGGGCGACATCGCGGCCGGCGAGGCGCTCGTCGCGCACGAGGGCGTGGCCGGCATCAGCTTCACCGGCTCGCTGCCCGTGGGCCTGGCCATCCACCAGGCAGGCGCGCCACGCCTGCTGCGCACCCAGCTGGAGCTCGGCGGCAAGAACGCGGTGCTCGTGCTGAAGGACGCCGACCTGGACAAGGCGGTCAAGGCCACGGTCTTCGGCGCGTTCGGCCAGTCGGGGCAGCGCTGCAGCGCCACCTCCAGGGTCGTCGTGGACGTCGCGGTGAAGGAGGAGTTCCTCGAGCGGCTCGTCGAGCAGGTCGGCGCGCTGCGCGTCGGCTCCGGCGCCGACGATGAGGCCTCCATCGGCCCCGTCGTCAACGAGGCCCGTATGCGGGCCTGCCTGGAGGCGATCAAGACCGCCCAGGAGTCGGGCGCCAAGGTGGCCATCGGCGGCGGACACGCTCCGGGCAACGGCTGGTTCGTCCAGCCGACCGTGCTGCGCGACGTGCCGTGGAACAGCGAGATCGCCCAGGAGGAGATCTTCGGCCCGGTGCTCTCGGTGATCGACTGCGACGGCTTCGACGACGCGATGCGCATCTCCAACTCGGTCAGGTACGGCATGAGCGGCACGATCTTCACCCAGGATCCCGCCACCATCTTCGAGGCGCTCGAGCGCTTCGAGGCGGGCATGCTGCACGTGAACAGGCCTGGCGTGGGCGCCTACGCGCACCTGCCGCACATGGGCGCCAAACTGTCGCAGTTCGGGCCGCCCGAGTGCTCGCCGCAGGTCTGGGACTTCTACACCGAGTGGCGGTCGGCGTGCATAAGCTACTGACCGCCTCCGAGGCGGTCGGGCGGCTCGTCGCCCACGGCTCCGTCGTCGGCATGGGCGGGCAGAACATCAACCGCTGCCCGATGGCCCTGGTCCACGAGGTCATCAGGCAGGGCGTCGGCGGCCTGACCGTCGTCGGCTGCAACCTGTCGCTCCCGCTGGACATGCTGGTCGCCGCGGGGCTCGTGGTGCGGACCGAGCAGGGCACCGGCAACCTGGAGCGGTACGGCACGCTGTTCGCCTGGCGGCGGGCGGTCGAACGCGGCCAGGTGACGGTGGGCGACCACTCGCACCTGGCCATGGCCAGCAGGTTCGCCGCGGCGGCGCTCGGCCTGCCGTACCTGCCGACCAGGAGCCTGCTCGGCACCGACCTGCTGGCCGACATGGTCGCCTCGGGGGTCGCCGTCGAGTCGGTGGACCCGTTCGGCGGCCGGCCACTGGTGCTGGTCAGGGCGATGGCGCCGGATGTGGCGCTCATCCACGCCAACAGGGCCGACACCCTGGGAAACACCGTGATCGAGGGCGTGACCTCGCACGAGGTGGACATGGTGCGCGCCGCCAAGGTGACGATCGTCTCCGCCGAGGAGGTGCTGCCCGCCGGAGCCTTCGCCGACCGCCCCGAGCAGGTGACGATCCCCGAGGCGTACGTCACCGCGGTCGTCGAGCAGCCCTTCGGGGCCTTCCCCACCTCGGTCTACCGCGCCTACGACTTCGCCGAGTCGGAGATCAAGGAGTACCAGGCGGTCGGCCGCACGGGCGACGAGGAACTGCGCGCGTGGATCTCGGACAACCTCGGCGCGTCCTTCGAGGACTACCTCGCCACCAGAGACGCAGGCGGAACCCTCCGCGGGGCGCTCTCCGACCGGATGAGGAGCCTCGTGTGACCGCGCTGCCCAGAGAACTGCTCGTCGTCGAGGGCGCGCGGCAGATCCGCGACGGCGACCTCGTGATCGTCGGCACGGGACTGCCGCTGCTGGCCGCCACGCTCGCGCAGAAGACCCACGCCCCCGGAGCCAAGCTGGTGATCGAGTCGGGCGTGATGTTCCCCAAGGTCGTGCCCACCCCCGTCTCGGTCGTCGACCCCAGGCTCATGCACGGGGCCTCACGCCACGGCTCGCTGTTCGAGGCGCTCGGCGGGCTCGTGCAGCGGGGGCTCGTGCGCACCGGCTTCCTCGGCGGCGCCGAGGTCGACCAGTACGCCAACATCAACTCCACCACCGTCGCCGGCAAGCGCCTGCCGGGCAGCGGCGGCGCGAACGACATCGCCAGCCACTGCTCGCAGGTCGTCATCCTCACCGACCACGAGCGGCGGCGCTTTCCCGCCCGCTGCGGCTACGTCACCAGTCCCGGCTTCCTCGGCGGGCCCGGCGAGCGGGCCAAGGCCGGGCTCGGGCCGCTGCGCGTGAAGGTCGTCACCGACCTGTGCGTCATGGAGGCCGAGGACTCCGCTCTCACCGTCACCGCGCTCATGCCGGGCGCCACGGCGGGAGCCGTACTGGAGAACACGGGTTTCACGCCCGCGTTCGCCGACTCGCTGGACACCGTCCTGCCGCCGGACCCCGAGGAGCTTCGCCTGCTGCGCGAGGAGATCGACCCGGCGTGCGTGTACTTTCCCGAAAGGATCGCCCGATGAAGCAGCCGTTCGCATGGGAGACGGCCATTGCGTGGAAGAACAAGGACCGCATCGTCATCCGCGGCTACGACGTCAACGAGCTGACGGGGAACATCTCCTTCGGCGAGCACTTCCACCTGGTGCTCAGGGGCGAGCTGCCCACGCCAGAGGTGGGCAGGATGACCGAGGCGATCATGGTGAACATGGCCGAGCACGCCATGTCGCCCTCCTCCGCCACGGTCAGGTTCGCGACGTCGGGCGGCGCCGAGCTCAACGCGGCCGTCGCCGCGGGTGTCGCCGGCATCGGCCGCCTGCACGGCACCGCCGACCGTCCGGCCGAGATGTTCCTCGGCGTGGCGGCGAGGGCGGAGCAGGACGGGCTGAGCGACCAGGAGGCCGCCGCCAAGATCGTGGCCGAGATGCGCGAGCGGCGCGAGCGGATGCCCGGCTTCCACCACGCCCAGCACATCCGCGACCCGCGCACCGTGAGGCTCATGGAGCTGTCGGACTCCCTGGGCGTCACCGGCAGGTACGTCGGGATCGCCCGCGCGATGGAGGACGCCACCGAGGACGTCTTCGGCCGGCGCGTCTGGATCAACGGCCCTGGCGCGATGGGGTGCATCGGCCTCGACATGGGCTACGAGCCGCTCCAGCTCAAGGCGCTGTTCATCGTGTGCAGGTCGCTGTCGCTCTGCGCGCACTCCATCGAGGAGGTGACCCGCGAGAAGGGCTGGCGCGCCTCGTCCAACTCGCCGATGGTCCAGCCGCTCGACCTGTCGATGCAGGGCCCCGACCACTACGACGGGCCCGCGGACCGGACCCTCTCCCGCTGACGTGTGGCGCCCGCGACGAGCGGGCGCCGCCCACGCGTCACCGGCCGTTGTAGCATCGGCCGATGAGCACGAGCTTCGCCGCGGCCCTCCGCGACCTGCGCCCAGGCGCCAGCGCACAGGCCGCCGCGATCACCAGGGGAGTGAGCGGGCCCGCCGCGACAGTGCCGTCGCGCACCATCACGCTCACCCACGGTCTCGAAAGGCTCCGCTGCGCCTCACTGCTCAAGCCCCTGTACTGCTGGGCCGCCGCCGCGCACGTCACCGACCAGGGCTTCTGGCGCGACCACGCCGAGCCCGCCGTCGTCACCTCCTCCAACAGCGACACGAGGGCGCTGTGGCTGGCCGTCGGCCCCGCGGTGATCCTCGCGGAGATCCAGCGGCGCACGGGCGCGGCCTGGAGCCAGGGCAACGGCGACCCTTCCCGCTTCGGCTCGGTCGAGGTCGCCGCGGTCGAGGTCGCCACCGCCTACACCGCCCTCGCGCAGGCCGCCCTCGCCGGCGACCCCGTGGCCTCCGACGTGCTGTCCTGGATGCGCGAGGTGCCGGAGGAGCAGGCGTTCGGCGTGCGCGAGGCGCTGGCCGTACCCGACGCCGCCGTCAAGTGCGGCTGGTACGGCGGAGCCGACGAGAGCTGGCTGCGCACCCACGCCGTCGCCGTCATCCCGCGCGGCGGCACCGGCGTGACGGTGGTCGTCGGGCTGACCGCGCAGCTCTACACCCACGAGCTCGAACGCGAGATCTACCACGCCCGGGTGGCCGAAGGGCTGCCGGTGGAGGCGGAGCACGAGCGCGCCTGCGGGCCGCTGCTCCGCGGCCTGATGTCAACCGCACACAACGAGGTGATCGCTTGACTTCCACACACGGCTCCGAGCGGCGCGACCTGCCGCTGCGACCGCTTCCCGCCCGATCCCTGCCCGCTCGTACCCTGCCCGCCCGCGCCCTGCCGCCCCGCGACAGCCCGCTGCCCGTCACGGCTGCCCGTGCGCTGCCCGTGCGCTCCCTGCCGCTGAGGGACCTCACGCGATGAGGCTGACCGTGCTCGGCGGGTGCGGCGCGTGGCCCGCCGCGGGCGCGGCGTGCAGCGGCTACCTCGTCGAGCACGACGGTTTCAGGGTGCTCATCGACCCCGGCTACGCCACGCTGCCCCTGCTGCTCGCGACGGCCAGGGCCGAGGAGATCGACGCGGTGCTCGTCAGCCACGGGCATCCCGACCACTGCGCCGACCTGAACCCGCTGCTGCGGGCGCGCTCGCTCGGCGGCCATTCACCACCGCCGCTGCCCGTGCACGCGCCGCCCGGGGCGCTCGACGCCGTCCTGGCCCTCGACCGGCGGGGCATGCTGGAGTACGTCACGCACGAGCTGACGCCGCGCGTGCCGTACGAGCTGGGGCCGTTCACCGTCGAGGCCTGGTCGCTGCCGCACCACGTGCCGAACGCGGGGCTGCGACTCGAAGCGGGAGACAAGGTGCTCGCCTACACAGGCGACACCGGACCCACCCCCGACCTGGTCGAGCTGGCCAGGGACGCCGACATCCTCCTCGCCGAGGCCACCTATCCCGAGGTGGTGCCCGAGGAGGACGCGCCCTACCTGTCGACGGCCGAGCAGGCGGGGGCGAACGCCGCCAAGGCGGGCGTCGGCCACCTGGTACTCACGCACCTGTGGCCCGGCACGCCCGCCGAGCCCGCGCTCGAGGCGGCGAGCAGGGGGTTCACGGGGCAGATCACCGTGGCGGTGCCAGGAGTGATCTGAGCCGGGCGCGCGGCACGCCTCCACGGGCCCGGCTGTGCGGTTTGCGGTTCTCGTGCGGTTGCGACCTGGCGCTGGATCAGGCCAGATCGTCGAATTCGCCGTCCTTCATGCCGAGTCTGAATGCTTCCCACTCAGTCTCGGTGAAGAACAGCCGGGGTCCATCGGGGTCCTTGGAGTCGCGCAGGACGAAGAGCCTGTCCTGCTCCGGCTTGTGCGCGACGGCGTCCCCGGGCGTGTCGAGGACGGCTACTTCGACGCAATCCCCGCCATTGCCACCGCTACGACGGGCCTTGCGCCATGTGAGGTCGTTCATATGCTCTCCTCCACTTTCGACAGCAAATTTAGACTTGCGTGAACCGGTAAGGCGAGTGACCTGATCACGTCATATCTGCGGGCGATGGACTCGACATCGGCAGGACGATCCGTGACGTACCCCTCTCCCGCGGATTCGAGGTAGACCAGATCGGGCTCTCCGGAAACCTTCGCGATGACGAAAGCGCCGGTCAGCCCCGGCACCGCCTGGGCGTCCACCGGGACGACCTGCACGGTGACGTTCGGCAGCTCGGCGGACTCCAGCAGCGCGCGCACCTGCCCGCGCATCGTCGCCGCCGAACCGACGGTCCTGCGGACCACCCACTCGTCCAGCACCACCCAGTACATCGGCGGATCGCGCCGGCGCAGGACGGCCTGCCTGGTCATGCGCGCCGACACCGCCTCCTCCGCCTGCTCCGCCGTCGCGGCGGGCTCCCTGCGGAAGACCTCCCGCGCGTAGTCCTCGGTCTGCAGCAGCCCGGGGATCAGCAGCGGCTGCCACGTCTGCAGCGTGCGCGCCGTCTGCTCGATCTCCAGCCACGGGCGGAACCAGGCGGGGTAGGCCGCCTGCCGTACCAGGGGCCACAGCCTCAGCAGCGACCCGCCGGTGTCGAGCACCAGGTCGGCCCGCTCGGCGAAGTCACGGGACGGCGTTCGCCTGGCCAGCTCGATCGCGCAGACCAGGGACAGCGAATAGCTCAACCGCTCGGCCAGCTGCTCCTGAGAAAGGCCCGCGCGGGTGCGGAACTCCCTCAGCTCCGAGCCGAAGAACGCCAGCGGGCTGGAGCTCGGGTCGAGCTCGCGTGCAGCAGGCATCGGGGGCTCCGGTTCTACAGAGGTTCTACAAAAGCGGTCGGGGTTCGCACACTCCAGGTGTGCGACCCGAATCCATACCTAGAGTAGTCACTTGAATGCACGCTGGGGTCACGACAGGGGAATCTCACCGATCTAGGGACGTGTGGTACTTATGGGTGCCGTTTACACCCAACGGGTGGAAGAAGAACAGATCCAGCAGCTGGGATGGGTACAGGACCGGCTCGCCGAGTCGGGCAGACGCGCCCTCCTGGTCAGACATCTGAGACTGACGCTACTCCAGAACCGGTACGACCCGCCCGAACACGGCGGCCCCATCCTCATCGCAGGATCGATGAAGATCAGCGTGGACGGCGGCTTCCACGTCGAACACGACGACGGGCGCACGGCGGACTTCCTCGGCGCCGACGAGGTGGCCGCGTACGTCGCTAGCTCAGTCTCCTGATCACCTCGGGCAACTCCGGCGGGTCGAGACGGCCCGGCAGCGAGCCCAGCTCCTCGGCGCCGAACCAGCCATAGCCGAGAAGCGCCTCGCTCTCCTCCTCCGTGAGCTCGCCCGGCTTCACCCCGGGGCACGCCTCGTCGAAGCGGGCAACGAAGAACGGCTCGACCTTCACATAGCGAACACCCAGCCACGTGAAGTCGCGATCCACCGCGACCCACCTGTCCTGAACGGCCTCACCCGGCAGGCCCGTCTCCTCGGTCAGCTCACGCCTGGCCGCTTCGAGCGGCCTCTCGCCAGGATCGAGCCCGCCTCCAGGAGGCTCCCAGATGGCCTCGTCGCTGACCTTGTCGAACCAGTTCATCAGCAGGACCCTGCCGTCGCGATCGAGGCACACCACTCTCGCCGCCGGCCGATCACTGCTCACAGCATTCCCTCCCTGTCCACACCCATGCGGTAGGCGCCCATCGGCTTCTCCTGTGGTGAGCTGGCTTCTCGTTACGGCAGGCACCCGATAGGCCACCGCGGTCACCGGTGACCACCCGTCGATCACGCTACTCCAGCAGGACTTCGCACCCCTCCCCGACGTGCTCCCTGCTCCAGGGCCAAGCTCGCGGGTCGTCGTCTGTCGTGCCGGTCGTCCGCATGCCGGACCCGATCAGGCTCGGTCGCGGATCGTCGCCTGTCGAGCGGTTCGCCTGCGTGCCGTACCCGATCAAGGGGTCAGGGCTCCGACAGCACCAGGGCGAGCAGGCCGGGAAAGCGGGCGTCGAATTCCTCGCGCCGCAGCCTGTTGAACCGCCTGGCGCCCTCGTCGCGCTGCTCCAGCAGGCCGACGTTGCGCAGCACCGTGAAGTGGTGGCTCAGCGTCGACTTGGCGACCGGCAGCTCCTTGAACGTGCCGCACGGCAGCGCCCAGTCGGGCGCCCCAGCCAACTCGCGCACGATGCACCGCCTGATCGGGTCGGACAGCGCGTCGAGCGCCGCCTGAAGGGACGCTTCCATGGGGGAGCCGTGGGTCAACCCGCGCGCCCTGTTCGACGTCTGTCGAACACTCGTGTAATGTTCCATCTCGATCGAACAGCCTACCCGAGAGGCCACGACAGTGATGGACAACGGTCGGATCGGCGTGTGGTATCCCCTGTTCGGCAGGGCTCCGGCAGGCGTCGTTCGCCAGGCGGCCGCCGAGCTCGAGGAGCTCGGCTACTCCACGCTCTGGATCAATGAGGGCTCCAACAGCAGAGAGCCGTTCGCGGGTGCCGCCCTCTTGCTCGCCGCCACCAGACAGATCGCGGTCGGCACCGGCGTCGCCAACATCTGGGCCCGTGACGCCACCGCGATGGCAGCGGGGCGGGCGACGCTCGGCGAGGCCTACCCAGGCAGGTTCCTGCTGGGCATCGGCGTCAGCCACGGCGGTCTGGTCACGGGACGAGGTCATGACTACGGCAAGCCGCTCACGGCGATGCGCGCCTACCTCGACGGCATGGACGAGGCGGCCACGGCCATGGTCGAAGGCGGCGACGCCCCCAGGCTGCTGGCGGCGCTCCGGCCCAGGATGCTCGAGCTGGCACGCGACAGGGCCGAAGGCGCGCACACCTACTTCGTCCCTCCCGAGCACACCGCGCGCGCCCGCGAGATCCTCGGCAGGGACCGACTGCTGGTGCCTGAGCTCGCCGTCGTTCTGCAACCAGACCCAGCGAAGGCTCGCCAGGTGGCACGCGAGCACATGGCGTACTACCTGACCCTGCCCAACTACGTGAACAACCTGCGCGACCTCGGCTACACCGACTCCGACTTCGCCGACGGCGGCAGCGACCGGCTGGCGGACGCGATCGTGGCATGGGGCGACGAGCAGGCCGTTGCCAAACGCGTCCGAGCCCACCTCGACGCCGGGGCGGACCATGTCGCCCTGCAACCTCTGACGGCGGGCGGCTACGACATGGCGGACGGGATGACGCAGCTCGCCCGCCTCTCGGACACTTTGGACCTCTGACCCGCCTCCCCGCCCGCCCTCCCCCATGCCCATCGGGCTCTTGCCGGATGAGATGGCGACCACCGACCATGGCGTCGCGGGTGTCGCGGGTGTCGGGCAGGGGCTTCAGCGTTTCATGGCGCCGTCGGCTATGGTGTCGGCCGCGTGGCCGATGGCCATGCCGACGATCTCCAGCCGCCGGACCAGTTCGCGCTCTTTCATCGCCTCAGCCGTCAACTCACCCGAGAAGATCCGGGCGATCTCATACTGGTACATACGCCGGATGGCTCCCCCCGCCTTCTTCGCCTCCAGCGCGTCCTGGACCACCGCCGAGGGCCGGGACGCGAGGTCGCACACCGCGCGCTCCAACGCCTCGATACCGACGATCACCTGGTCCAGCAGTGGAGCGAACCTGATCTGATCCGGCACCCTGTACAGATGCGACTCCCGCACGAAGTCGCGCAACGAGTCGAGCACGTCGTCGATCGAGCGGGACAGGCGGAACAGGTCCTCCCTGTCGATGGGAGTGACCAGCGCGTTCCTCAGCTCCTCGACGAGGCGGGCGCGTTCGGTGTCGCCGAGGTGCTCGATGGAGCGCATCTGCTCGTGCGCGCCGGTTCTGCCCACCTCGCCGCCGATCATCGCCATGGCCAGCCAGGCGCCTTGCTTGGTCGCCTCCAGCTGTCCGACGAGCGCCTCGGTCAGCGCGCCGTCCATCCTGCCCGCCAGCAGGTCGCGAATCCGACTCAACCGCTTCATGCCACCTCCGCCCCCTTCCACCACATTCTCACCAGCGCTTCCCGGCCCCTGGGCCTGCTGCGCTCGCACCGGCGCTTCAGGACCACGTCCGTGCTGCGAACCTTCCGAGTCGCGCGCCTTCCGAGTCGCGAACCTTCTGTGCTCGCCAACGTGGTGCCCGGCTGCTCCTGCGCTCGTGTGTCGGGCGTCTTGGTCATGGGTCTGCTTCTCGCCGCTGCGTGCTTCAGCGTCGCACTCTGCCTTCGGCGGGCTTCTGATCTCTCGTACGCTCCATCTAGTGCTTCGGCGCATTGGGTGCTCAGGCGGCGGGAATCGCCTCCTCCTCATCCGATCGCCCGTACGGCGAAGGCGGTAAATCCGGCCAGGAGTCCGGCGACCGGCAGGGTGAGGACCCAGGCCAAGACGATCTTGACGGCCGCGTACCACCGCACTCTGCCGCTGCCCTGTGCGACTCCGGCTCCGATGAGTCCTCCGGCGATCGACTGGGTCATGCTCACCGGCATCCCCGCCGCCGCGCACGCGATCACCGTGACCCCTGATCCGAGCTCCGCAGCCACCCCGTGCAGGGGGCGGGAGACGATGATCTCGCGGCTGAGGGTACGGCCCGCCCTGGGCATGCCGTACACGGTGCCGAGGCCGAACAGCAGTGCGGCCCCGAACGTGACGGACGGCCCCGACGTGCCCAAGGCGATCAGGAAAACGCCCAGCATCTTCTGCCCGTCGTTGGCCGCATAGGCGATGCACTGGAGGAGGAAGCCTACCCAGTGCCAGGTCCGTAGCCCCTTGCTGGTGGTCACGGCGACGAGCAGGCGGATGGCGGCCCAGGCGGCGAGCGCTCCGGCGAACGGGGCGATCAGCCCGACAGCGAGTACCAGCACCACCGAACTCGCCGACACGTGGAGTCCGGCGCCGAGGCCGGCGCCGGTCAGGCCGCCGACGGTGGCGAGGGTCAGGCTCGTGGGACGACCGTAGTAGCTGAGGACCATGACGATCGCGATCGCGGACAGCACGGCGATGATCATGGCGTGGGTGGCGTCCGGGCCTTGGAAGGTGGCGAGGCGGGTGACGAACGTCAGCGCGACCTGTTGCGAAACCAGTGGCACCAGGCCGGTCAGCAGGACCAGGGTGAGGACGCCGACGATGGGTCTGACTGTGGGGAGTTTGAGGCCTGTGGCCAGCAGGGCGCCGCCATCGTTCATTCCCGACACGATGGCGAACAGGCAGGCGACCAACACCTCCACAGGCATGCGCTCCACCCAATCCGACCTGCTAGGGGGGCACAAGCCTGTAATCCGTGATGCCGGATATAGCCGGGGTAATGGTCTCGGTCTCGACACCTCTTGGTTGATAGCTTCCCGTTTTCCGGCGGGCCCGTTCGGTGAAGGGGCCATGTCCGGGGTGGCGGGGCGGCGGAGGTGGACGCTGGAGTGGCGGCGGTGTCTTGCGGTTTGGGGGGCGAGACGGCGGTGAGGTCGGGCGAAGGAGATGCCGCAGTTCCTCCTGCGGTGGCGGGTGAGGTGTCGGGCGCGGGCCGGGGTGGTCGTTGGAGTGGCGCTGGGATGTTGGGCGGAGGGGTGTCCAGAATCGTCCCCCTATGGGCCCCATAGTGAAATCCGGCCTGGTCGGGCTGTGGGGGCCGCGACTAGCGTCCATAACGCCCGATATCTCCAGAAGATCGAGTGGATGATGGACGAAGAGCTCATTCTGCTGAATCCCGGACCAGCCTGTACCTCCCAGCGGGTCAAGGACGCCCTGCTGCGCGGAGACCTGTGCCACCGCGAGCCGGAGTTCACGGATCTGCTGTTCAGGATCCGCGAGGCGCTGCCCCGCTGCCTGAACCTCGGCGGCACCCACGAGGCCATCCTGGTGACGGGTTCGGGAACCGCCGCGATGGAGATGGCGGTGATCAGCTCCGTCCGCGAAGGCCGCGGCGTGCTGGTCGTGAACAACGGCGTGTACGGCGACCGCATGATCAAGATCGCTCGGGCGCACGGCATCGCCGTCCATGAGGTCAGGAGCGACTGGACCGTGCCCGCCGACCCCGAGGCGGTGCGAGACGCCCTCGCCGAGCACGACGACATCGACGCGGTCATCTGCGTTCACCACGAGACCACGACGGGCCTGATCAACCCGATCAAGGAGATCGGCGAGATCGTCGCCGGTTCCGGCGCGCTGTTCGTGATCGACGCGATCTCCGGCACCGCGATCGAGGATCAGGATCTCGCGGAGGTGCGGGTCGACGTGGTCTGCGGGACCGCGAACAAGGGTCTGCACGGCCTGCCGGGCATGGCCTTCATCCTGTGCAGCCCGGCGTCGATCGCTCGCGTCCAGGAGGTTCCCGAGCGCAGCCTCTACCTCAACGCGGCCGCCTATCTGAAGAGCGACGTGCCGTTCACGCCTGCCGTCCAGGTCTGTTACGCCCTGGACGAGGCGATCGAGGAGTACGAGGCGCAGGGCGGGTTCGCGGCGCGGACGAAGCTGTACCGGGAGCGGGCGGCGCTGGTGCGCGGGCAGTTCGAGCGGCTGGGCCTGAGGGTTCTCGTTGATGAACGTTTCAGGTCCAATACCGTGACGATGCTTCATCTGCCGGACGGCGTGACGTACCAGTCGCTTCACGATGAGCTCAAGAAGCGTGGCTACGTTATCTACGCCGGTCAGGGCCGACTGTCGAACGACTTCTTCCGTATCTGCACGATGGGGGAGATCCCCTGGGACCGGCTTGAGCAGCTCGAAGGGACGCTCGGCGCGGCGATCGAGGCAGCAAGGGGTTAACGGGCATGCAGCTCAACCTGCACCGACTGTGGATCTTCATGACGGTGGTGGAGTGCGGTGGCTTCTCGGCCGCGGCGCAGAAGCTCTACCTCAGCCAGCCGTCGGTGTCGCACCAGGTCAGGCAGCTGGAGCAGGCCTTGCGTGCCACGCTGATCGACCGCAGCGGCGCGCGGATCAGGCTCACCCCCGAGGGTGAGGTCATGCTGGAGTACGCCAAGCGCGTGTTCCTGCTGGCCGACGAGGCCGTGGCCGCCATCAGGCAGGTCTCGGGCCTGCAGACGGGCAAGCTGGTCGCGGGCGGCACCACCACGGTCGGCACCTACCTGCTGCCGCCGCTGCTGGCCGCCTTCCGCGACCGCCATCCCGGCATCGAGATCGGCATCCAGGTCGGCAACGGCCAGCAGGTCGAGCGCGGACTCGTGGACGGCGAGATAGGCGTCGCCGTACTCGCGGGGCAGCCGTCGGCCCCGCAGCTGGTCAGCGAGCCGATCCTGGAGGACAGGCTCGTCGTGATCACCGAGCCGGGCCATGTCCTGTCCCGCAGCGGTACGGCGGAGCCCGCGGCGCTGGCGGAGGAGCTCTTCCTCATCCGCGAGCCCGGCTCCTCCACCCGTGAGCTGCAGGAACAGGCGATGGAGACGTGGGGCCTCGACAAGAGGACCGAGATCTGGGGCCCCGAGACGATCAAGCAGGCGGTCGCCGCGGGGCTCGGCGTCTCGCTGGTGTCGGAACACTGCGTGGAGCAGGAGCTCGCCGACGGGCGACTGGCGGCGGTGGAGGTCACTCCCGCGCCCAGGCCCCGCCCGATCGTGCTGGCCCACCGCCGCGACCGGCTGCTGGGCCCCGCCGAACAGGCTTTCATCACCATGCTGCGCACGGTGCGCACATGGCCCAGGTTGAGGAGCGTTTCTTGAGGAGCCGGGCGCAGGTCGTCGTCATCGGCGGTGGCATCGTCGGCTGCAGCGTGGCCTACCACCTGGCCGAACTGGGCTGGAGTGACGTCGTCGTCCTGGAGCAGGGCCAGCTGTCGTGCGGTACCACCTGGCACGCGGCGGGCCTGGTCGGGCAGCTGCGCAGCACCGAGAGCATGACCAGGCTGATCCAGTACAGCACCGACCTGTACGCCCGGCTGGAGAAGGAGACGGGCTTCGGGACCGGCTGGAAGCAGTGCGGAAGCGTCAGCGTCGCCCGCACTCCCGAGCGGATGACCCAGCTCAGGAGGACGGCCGCGCAGGCCCGCGCCTACGGGATCACCGCCGAGGTCATCACCGCGGCGGAGGCGGGCGAGCTGTGGCCGGTCATGCGCACCGACGACCTGGTCGGCGGCGTGTGGCTGCCAGGGGACGGCAAGGCGAACCCCTCCGACCTCACCCAGGCCCTCGCCCGCGGCGCGCAGCGTCGCGGCGTGGAGGTCGTCGAGCGCGTCAGGGTCACCGGCACCGTCGTCAAGGACGGGCGGGTGCGCGGCGTGGAGACCTCCGAGGGCTTCATCGAGTGCGAGGTCCTGGTCAACTGCGCGGGACAGTGGGCCAAGGAACTGGGCCGTCAGGCGGGCGTGACCGTGCCGCTGCACTCGGCCGAGCACTTCTACGTGGTCACCGAGCAGATCGCGGGCGTGCGGCCGGACCTTCCCGTGATGCGGGACCCCGACGGCTACGCCTACTTCAAGGAGGAGGTGGGCGGTCTCGTCGTCGGCGGGTTCGAGCCGGACGCCAAGCCGTGGGGCATGGACGGCATCCCGCGTCCCTTCGAGTTCCAGCTCCTGGACGAGGACTGGGACCAGTTCTCGATCATCATGGAGAACGCGATCCGGCGGGTGCCCGCCCTGGAGAGCACCGGCATCCGCATGTTCTACAACGGCCCCGAGAGCTTCACCCCCGACAACATGTTCCTGCTCGGCGAGGCGCCCGAGGTGCGCGGCTACTTCGTCGCCGCCGGGTTCAACTCGGCGGGCATCGCGTCGGCGGGCGGCGCGGGACTGGCGCTGGCCGAGTGGATCGTGAACGGCCAGCCGACCGCCGACCTGTGGCCCGCCGACCTGCGCAGGTTCGCGCCTTGGGCGGGCAACGACACGTGGCTGCGCGACAGGGTCACCGAGACGCTCGGACTGCACTACGCCATGGCGTGGCCCAACCGCGAGCCGCAGACCGCCCGCCCGCTGCGCCGCTCGCCCGTCCATCACCTGCTGGCCGCGTCGGGCGCCTGCTTCGGGTCCAAGATGGGCTGGGAGCGGGTCAACTACTTCGGCCCTGCCGCGCCGTACACCTTCGAGCGGCCGGGGTGGCAGGAGACGGTCGACGCGGAGATCGACGCCTGCAGGAGCGGAGCGGCGCTGTTCGACCAGACCTCGTTCTCCAAGTTCACGCTGAAGGGGCCGGAGGCGTGCGCGGCGCTGCAGTGGCTGTGCACGGCGGACGTCGACGTGGAGGTCGGGCGGGTCGTCTACACGGGCATGCTCAACGACAGGGGCGGATACGAGAGCGACCTGACGGTGACCAGGGTGGCGCGGGACGAATACCTCATCGTCACCGGCTCGGCACAGACCACGCGCGACTTCGACCACCTCTCCAAGGGGATAGGCGAGCACAGGGCGGTCCTCGTGGACGTCACCAGCGCTTACGCCGTCTTCGGCCTCATGGGCCCCGAATCCCGAAATATCCTGCAAAAGGTGTCGAAGGCGGTGCTCGGGGAGTTCGGCACCTCGCAGCTCATCGACCTCGGCCACGCCACGGTCAGGGCCAGCCGCGTCACCTACGTCGGCGAGCTGGGCTGGGAGCTCTACGTCTCCACCGAGTTCGCGGTCACCGTCTACGAGACGCTGCTGGCCACGGGGGTCACCCAGGCCGGCTACTACGCCATCGAGGCCATGCGGCTGGAGAAGGGCTACAGGGCGTGGGGCCGCGAGCTCGGCCCCGAGATCACGCCCGCCGCGGCCGGACTGCTGTTCACCTGCAAGAAGACCGCGCCCTTCCGCGGCATGGACCGGATCCACGACTCCCGCGGGACGATCGTGTCGATCACCACCGACGCCCACCTGTGGGGAGGTGAATCCCTGCTCGCGGACGGCGAGCCCGTCGGCCACGTCACCTCCGCCGCCCACAGCCCCACGATCGGCAAGACCGTGGCGCTCGGCTTCGTGAAGGACGGCACGCTGTCGATGGCCGAGGTGGACTGCGCGGGAGAGAGGTACTCTGCCCAGATCAGCCGCAAGGCGCCCTACGATCCCACCTCCGCGAGAGTCAGAATATGAACGCCGAGTACGTCCTGACGTTGTCCTGCCCCGACCGCCCCGGCGTGGTCGCCGCCGTCTCCGGCCTGCTCGCGCGCAGCGGCTGCAACATCACCGAGAGCCAGCAGTTCGGCGACCAGAACGCCGAACGGTTCTTCATGCGGGTGCAGTTCAGGGCACCCCTGCCGCACGACGAGCTCGCCGCCGCCTTCGCCACGCTGGCCCCTGAGTTCGGCATGGAGTTCAAGCTGCGCGACCTGTCGGTCAAGCCGCGGGTGCTCATCATGGTCAGCAGGTTCGGCCACTGCCTCAACGACCTGCTCTATCGCGTCCGCTCGGGGCTGCTCGACATCGAGATCGTCGCCGTCGCCTCCAACCACCCCGACCTTCGGCCGCTCACGCAGTCGTACGGGATCGACTACCACCACCTGCCCGTCACCCCAGGCGCCAAGCCCAGGCAGGAGGCGGAGATCCTCGCGCTGATCGAGCACTACCAGGTGGAGCTGGTGGTGCTGGCCCGCTACATGCAGGTCCTGTCGAGCGAGCTGTGCGAGAAGCTGGCGGGCAGGGCGATCAACATCCACCACTCGTTCCTGCCGTCGTTCAAGGGCGCCAAGCCGTACCACCAGGCCCATGACCGCGGGGTGAAGCTGATCGGCGCGACCGCGCACTACGTCACCTCCGACCTGGACGAGGGGCCGATCATCGAGCAGGAGGTGGCGCGCGTCAACCACAGCCACTCGCCTGAGGACCTGGTGGCCATCGGCCGCGACGTGGAGTGCGTCGCGCTGGCGCGCGCCGTCAAGTGGCACGCCGAGCAGCGGGTGCTGCTCGACGGCCACAAGACCATCGTCTTCCCCCGCTGATCTCCGTTCCGTACGGCAAGGCGCCCCAAGGCCACCGTCCCTCACCGGTGGCCGCCCGTCCTCCACGCGTACTCCAGCAGGACTCCGGCCGGCCGTGCGGACGTGACAAGGATCAGGGGCGATACGTGCCGAAGAACCAGAGATTGCCCTCAGGGTCCTTGCACGCGTACTCCCTCGACCCGTAGGGCTGGTCCACCAGCTCCATGGTGACGACGGCCCCCGCGGCCACCGCCTTGTCGTGGTGCGCGTCGGGGTCGTCCACGGCGACGTAGATGCCGGGCCCGCCCGCCTTGCCTTCGCCGAGCATGATCATGTCGTCGCCCACGAGTATCTCGGCGTGGTTCTTGGCCACCTCGTGCGGGACGAACCCGAAGGCGGAGCTCAGGAACTCGGCCGCGGCGAGGACATCCTGGTAGCGGGCCAGCGCGAAAACGGTTCGTTTCATGAGTCCGAGTCTGCGCCCGCGACCGCCTGCCGTCTTGGACGAATCTGACCCGGTGTGGCGCCCGCCATCGCCCGGAACTCGCGGTTCATGTGCGGCTGGTCGTAGAAGCCGCACGCCGTCGCCACCTCCGCCAGGTCCGCGCCCGAGCGGAGCAGGCCCATCGCCCGGTCGAAGCGGAGCACCCTGGCCGACGCCTTCGGGGTCAGGCCCACGTGGTCGTGGAAGCGGGAGACGAGGTGGCGGTGGCTCCAGCCGAGCGAACCAGCCAGCCACGCCACGCTGACCGACCCCGACGACTCGACCAGCCGGTCCCAGGCCCACACCACGCGTGGGTCCGACGGGGGAGCGGGCATGATGCGGGCGGCGAGCAGCGACTCCGCGGCCGCCAGTCGGTCGTGCCACGAGGTGAGCTCGCCGAGCCTGGCGACCGTCGCGGGACCCCAGCCGGGCAGCAGGTCGTCGACAGGGACCACCAGGTTCGCCAGCTCGCTCATCGGGACGCCGAACAGGCGGCGCGCGCCGAACGGGGTGAGTATGACCTCCACGCCCTCGGTCGGCGCGGCCATCCTGGTCACCGTGTAGCGGTCGCCGAGGCCGCCGGTGAACGAGGTGAGCCGCGCGCCGCCGACCTCCATGGGCGCGCCGAACGCGAGGATGAGCACCACGCCCGGCATGGCCACCTCGGTGCGGGTCATGGGGTGGTCGTAGTGCTCCCTGTAGGCGCACAGCCTGGTCACGTAGGGGCGCAGGGCGGGGGAGGGCGTGCGCTCGGTCATGGTGAGGCCCTGCGCGTGCTGGCCGGCCGTCGTCGCGCCCATGACCTCGACGATACCGCCGCGGCTCCGGACGGCGACTCGGGAGGCGGCCCGGCGGTCGGCGGGAGGGACCGCGGCGGAGCGTGAACGGCGCTCCGCCGCGGGTCGCCCGGTCAGAGGCCGGTGTGCTTGGCCAGGAAGGTGAGCTGGTCGGCGGCCAGGTCGACCGTGCGGCTCACCGAGCGCGCCCCGTGTCCCACCTCGGTCTCGTTGCGCAGCACGATCGGCGCGTCGCCCGCCTGCGCCTGCTGCAGCGCCGCGCACATCTTCCACGCGTGCAGCGGGTGCACCCTCGTGTCGGACTGGAAGACCGTGAACAGCGTCGCCGGATACGACTCGCCCTCACGCACGTGATGGTACGGCGAGTACGCCCACAGCCAGGGGAACTGCGTGGGATCCTCCGCCGAGCCGTACTCCACGTTCCACGTCGCGCCGAGCCCGAACAGTTCGTAGCGGATCATGTCGAGCAGCGGCGCCGAGCAGGCGACGGCCGCGTAGAGGTCGGGCCGCTGGGTGAGGGCGGCGCCGACCAGCAGGCCGCCGTTGGAGCCGCCCGAGATGGCCAGCCGCGAGGAGGTGGTGACGCCGGTGTCGATCAGGTGCTCGGCGGCGGCGTGGAAGTCGTCGAAGACGTTCTGCTTGTTGGCGAGCATTCCCGCGCGGTGCCAGTCCTCGCCCTCCTCGCCGCCGCCGCGCAGGCCCGCGATCGCGTAGACGCCGCCCGCCTCGACCCAGGCCAGGACGGAGGCGGAGTAGCCGGGCGTCATGGAGATGCCGAAGCCGCCGTAGCCGTTCAGGATCGTCGGGCGCGGACCCTCGCGGTCGACGGGCTCGATCACCAGCATGTGGACGTCGGTGCCGTCCTTGGACTGGTAGACCACCTGTGAGGTCTTGACGGGAGGCACCTCGACCGCGCCGGGGGAGGCGGCCCACAGCGTGGTCTCTCCCGTGACGGCGTCGTAGCGCTGGATGGTCGGCGGCGTGGTGTTGTCGGTGTAGCCGAACCACGCCTCGTGGCCGCCCTCGGGCCGCTCGGAGATCCCGCCGATCGTGCCGAGGCCGGGCGTGGGCACCTCGCCGATCTTCTCGCCGGTCTCCAGGGAGTGGAGGCTGATCTCGCTGAGCGCGTGGCGGGTCCAGCCGACCAGCATGACCGGGCGCTCCAGGTCATCGAGGACGGCGAAGTCGGTCAGCACCGCCTCGGGGTCCTCGGGGATGAGGTCGGTCCAGACGGACGGGTCGGCGGGGTCGGCGACGCAGACCCTCGCGCGTGGCGCGTCGCGGTCGGTGTGGACGTAGACGCGCCCGTCACGCCCGAAGACCAGCCCGGTCTGCGCGTCGACGCCCTCCTGGACCACGGTCAGCTCGGGCCGCTCGGCGGGGGAGGAGGACAGGTCGGCGACCCACAGATCGTTGCGCGGCGCGGTGCCCTCGGAGGCGGAGATCTGCAGCCAGCGGCCGTCGCGGGAGACCGACACCCCGTAGTAGTTGGTCATCTTCATGCCGTCGCCGAAGATCATCACGTCGTCCTCCGTGGAGGCGCCGACGCGGTGCAGGTAGACGCGGCGGTGGAACTGCGACTCGCCCTCGGGCACCTCGGTGCTCGGCAGGCGGCGCACGTAGTAGAAGGCCTCGCCGCCCGGCAGCCACGCGATGGGCGAGTAGCGGCACCTGTCGATCGGGCCCTCGATCCTGGCCCCGGTCGTCACGTCGATGATGTAGAGCGAGGACTCCTCGTCGCCGCCGACCGAGATCTGGTACGCCAGCAGGCGCCCCTCCTTGTCGGGCTGCACGGCGTCGAGCGTGGTCAGCCCCGAGGGGTCGATGGCCATCGGGTCGATGAGCGCGCGCTCGGTGCCGTCGGCGTCCACGACGTAGTAGACGGCGTGCTCCTGGTCGGGGGTGCGGCGGGAGAAGAAATGACGCTCGCCTCGCCAGGCGGGAACACCCACCGAGCCGGACCGCAACAGCTCGGCGATCCGCTCCTTGAACCTTCGCGGCTCCACCTGGGCCCTGAAGAGCTCCTCCTGCGCCAGCAGCCAGCCCTTCACCTCCGGATCGTCCGGGTCCTCGAGCCATCGGTAGGGATCGGGCACGGGCGTGCCGTGCAGGTTCTCGACGATCTCGTCTCGGCGAGCGGCTGGGTACATGCCTGAACCCTACCGGGGACGCGTAAAGCCGAGGTCGAACGGGCATAAATGACATCGCGTGTCCCTATGGTCATCAGTAATGGGTGGCGGGGACATGCCGTAAACGCCAGACTTGGTGAAGGACGGTGCCGTGGTGACCATCCGTTGGACCGTCCGGCGGAGGTCCACGTGACGGAAGCGACCGGGTCCCAGGAGGGACCGCCAACAGGGGCCATGGCCCCTCTGATACCCGTGCGTCGGGGGGTGGCCCCCTGATGCGCCAAGTACTCCTGCTCAACGCCACCTACGAGCCACTGACCACGCTTTCACTGCACCGAGCCGTCGTGCTGGTGCTCAGGGAGAAGGCCGACGTCGTCCACCGTGACGGCAGGGGAGCGGTCCTGCGCTCCGCGACCTGCACGGTCGACGTCCCGTCGGTGATCAGGCTCCGCAGATATGTCCGCATCCCATACCGGTCCCGCATCCCCCTGACGCGTGCGGCGCTCATGCGTCGCGACGACTTCCGCTGCGCCTACTGCGGCCAGCGGGCCGAGACCATCGATCATGTCATCCCCCGCTCGCGGGGCGGCACGCACACGTGGGAGAACTGCGTCGCCTCCTGCATGCCGTGCAACCACAGGAAGGCTGACAAGTACCTGGAGGAACTGGGGTGGACCCTGCGCGTCGCCCCGGCGGTGCCACGGGGCGCCCATTGGCGGCTCATCGGCGCTCAACTCGTCGGCGACCCGCAGTGGGCGCCCTACCTGTCGGAGACGGCGGCCTAGCCCGCCGTTCTAACGTCGTGTGGCCTGCTCGGCGAGGGAGTTGATCCCGTAGAGCAGGCCACCGGCGAGGTCGCCGGCGCTGAAGGTGGTGGCCATCGACATCGCGGTCAGCCTGCATGCCCCGTCGGACAGCCGCCGCCTGGCGTTCTCGCCCGTGACGATCTCCAGCGCCCGGCCCGCCGCGTCGACGAAGATGAGCACCGCGTCGGGAGACTCCGCGCCCATGGCGGCGTGCAGCCGTTCGGCGAAGTGGCGCCTCCCGCCCACCGGAGTGCCGAGGAAGGTGCCGAAGCGCAGCCCGCTGCGCCGTTCGGCGGACTCGAGCGCCGTGCGGACGTCGTCGGCCTGGGCCGCGGTGAGAGCGCGCATGGCCTTCACCACCCCGCCGAGGCGCCGCCGAGCCGGCCGCCCGGCTCGGACTTCTCCGCCGCGCCCACCCAGTCGACCTCGGGCGCGGGCGCCCACGGCGCCCTGCGATCGGTCAGCACCAGCTCCGAGGTGCTGACCCCGTGCTCGCTGTGCTGGGGACCGCCCAGCCAGACGACGTCAGGGACGTCGTCCCTCACCGTCGCCTTGGCGGGCAGCAGGACCACCAGACTGATGAGGAGAAACAGCCCGAGCGAGGTTCCGATGAGGAAGCCGAGGATCTCCAGCGCGCCGTCCACACCATGACCGTAAACCCGCGGGGACGCCCCGGCCAGACCCCTCACCACACGGGCGGTCTCCGATCGCCCCAGAATCCGCCCCTAGCCGCCTCGACCTGCGCCGACAGCGAGATCAGCGTCCCCTCGCCGCCCACCCGCCCGGCCAGCATGACGCCGATCGGCAGGCCGTCGGCGTTCCAGTGCAGCGGAAGGTTGACGGCGGGCTGGCCGCTCACGTTGTAGATCGGCGGGAAGGGCGCGAAGCGCTTCATCCGCTCGAAGGTCTCCTCCGGGTCGCCTGCCTCCTCGAACCAGCCGACGGGGACGGGCGGCCGCGTGACCGTGGGCGTGAGCACCGCGTCGTAGGGGTCGGTCGCCATCAGCGCCATGCGCGTGGCCAACTGCAGCGACGACTGCGCCTGCAGGAACGTCGGAGCCGGTACGGCGAAGCCGCGCTCGCGCAGCCACGCCGTCAGCGGGCGCAGCAGGTCCTGCCGGTCGAGCGCGACGGGATGCATGCACGCGAAGGAGAACCACATCAGGACGAACTGCGGCACCAGGTCGGGACCGAACGGCGAGGCGATGTCGACGACCTCGTGCCCGAGCGCCTCCAGCGTCTTGCTCGCCTCCTCGTAGGCGGCGAGCACGTCGGCGTGAACCTCCGCGCCCTCCACGACGGGGGTGGCGTAGCGGGCGATCCGCAGGCGGCCCGGCTCCCGCGCCGCGCACTCGAGGAACGTCCCCTCGTGCGGAGGGGCGAGGTAGAGGTCGCCCGGGGTGTTGTGCGCCATCACGTCCAGCAGCGCCGCGGCGTCGGCGACGGTCCTGGCGATCGGCCCGTTGGTGGACAGCCCGGCCAGATCGGGGATGATCGGGGCGAAGCTGATGCGGCCCCTGGTCGGCTTGATGCCGAACAGCCCGCAGACCGAGGACGGGATCCTGATCGAGCCCGCGCCGTCGCTGCCCTGCGCCGCGGGCGCCAGCCCCGCGGCCACGGCCGCCGCCGCGCCCCCGCTCGACCCGCCCGCCGAGCGCGAGAGGTCCCACGGTGTACGGCTCGGCGGAGACACGGACGTCTCGGTGTAGCACGGCAGGCCGAACTCGGGCGTCGCGGTCTTGCCCAGCATGACGGTGCCGGCCTCACGCAGCCGCTCCACAACTGTGTCGTCGACGGGAGAGACGAAGTCGTCGTAGGTCGCCGAGCCGAACCTGATCGGCACATCCTTCACCAGGTTGAGATCCTTGATCGGGATGGGCACGCCGTACAGGGGGCCGTGGGGGTCGGTGAGTTCGCGCGCCTGCGCGAGCGCGCGTTCGCCCGTCACGGTGACGTAGGCGCCGACCTGCGGGTCGATCCGCTCGATGCGGTCGAGGTAGTGCTCGGTGATCTCAACTGGTGAGATTTCCCGGCGTCTGACGGCTTCCGCCTGCTCGAGAGCGGTGAGATCATGTATGTGCGCCACGAATCGCAGAGTAGGCAGAGTTGTCTAGAGAAGAAAAGATGTAGATACCCCGAATTGGGGCCCCAAACGCGGTGACGTGGGCCATAAAACTATGGACGCGCCAACAGTAGGCACCGGCGAGGGGCTCGGCTACCGTTTGTAGCGTGGACTCCGCTAAGCAGCGAGAAGACGGTAACACTACGTCACCGATCTGGGTGAGTGACAGGCCTGCCGAGGAAGAGGGCACCGCCGCCAAGCACTCCGCGCCCACGTCAACGTACGCGCCCGTCGAACGCGCTTCACTGCTCAGCCTGCTCCAACAGCCCAGGTACAGGCACCTGCGCACGCGCTTCCTGATCGCCGTCGCCGTCGGTGTCGTGGTGGGCTTCCTCGTCTCCGACGTGCGCGTGGGGATGAGCGCGGCCGTCCTCGCCGCGATCGCCGACACGATCTACCGCGCCAAGTCGCACTCGACGGTTCCCGCCTGGCGGCGTTCGTCGGTCGCCGAGCGGAAGACCGAGGCGCAGCTGAAGCGGTTGGAGCGCAGCGGCTACCGCACGCTCCACGCCAGGGCGATCCCGGGCAGTGAGGCGCAGATCGACCACCTGGTCATCGGCCCCACGGGCGTCTACGCGGTCGACTCCGAGAAATGGGACAAACGCCTGCCGGTGCGCGTGCAGATGGGCAAGAAGCTCTTCCACGGCCCCTTCGACATGAAACCGCGCCTCACCGAGGCCAAGTGGGAGGCGACGCAGGCCAGCGAGCTGATCAGCAAGGCCTACGGCCGCGAGGTCACCGTCGTGGCGTCGCTGGCGATCTACGGCCCGCCGGTCCCCTGGAAGATCATGACGATCCGCGACGTGGACGTCTACGAGGGCGGCAGGGCGCGCAAGTGGATCACCAAACGGGAGCGCGCGCTCACCGACGCCGAGATCGAGCGGCTGTACGAGATCGCCGCCCAGGTGCTTCCACCCCGCTACGGCGAGGCGTAACGGCACCACCGTCCCCAGTTCACTGAAGCCGCCGCACCCGGGTGCGGCGGCTTCCGCGTGCGCGGGCGCTGCCGTCCGGCTCGTGGACACGTTGTCTCAGCCACCGAGCGAGGGTCGTACCATGTGAAGACTCGCTAGTGATGGGAGATGCGCACATGCCCGCCCTCAGGTCTCGTACGGTCACGCACGGCAGGAACATGGTCGGCGCCCGGGCCCTGCTCCGGGCGACGGGCGTAGCCGGTGGCGACTTCGGCAAACCCATCATCGCGGTGGCCAACAGCTTCACCCAGTTCGTGCCGGGGCACGTGCACCTGCGCGAGGTCGGCGACCTGGTCGCCGGCGCGATCAGGGAGGCGGGGGCGATCCCGCGTGAGTTCAACACGATCGCCGTCGACGACGGCATCGCGATGGGCCACGGCGGCATGCTCTACTCCCTGCCCAGCCGCGAGCTGATCGCCGACGCGGTGGAGTACATGGTGAACGCGCACTGCGCCGACGCCCTGATCTGCATCTCCAACTGCGACAAGATCACCCCTGGCATGCTGCTGGCCGCCTTCAGGCTGAACATCCCGACGATCTTCGTCTCGGGTGGGCCGATGGAGGCGGGCAAGACGCCGGGGCGCAAACTCGACCTGGTCGACCCGATGATCGCCGCGGCCGATGACTCCGTCTCCGACGAAGAGCTCCTGGAGATGGAGGAGAACGCCTGCCCGACCTGCGGTTCGTGCTCGGGCATGTTCACCGCCAACTCCATGAACTGCCTGGCCGAGGCCATCGGGCTGGCGCTTCCCGGCAACGGCACGATCCTGGCCACGCACAAGGCGCGCAAGAAGCTGTTCGAGGACGCGGGCCGCCGCGTGGTCGACGTCACCAAGCGCTACTACGAGGACGACGACGAGTCGGTGCTGCCGCGCTCGATCGCCACCAAGGACTCCTTCGAGAACGCGATGGCGCTCGACGTGGCGATGGGCGGCTCGACCAACACGATCCTGCACATCCTGGCCGCCGCCCGGGAGGCGGAGGTCGACTTCGGGCTCAAGGAGATCAACGAGATCTCGCTGCGGGTACCGTGCCTGTGCAAGGTCGCGCCGGCCACGAACAAGTACCACATCGAGGACGTCCACCGCGCCGGCGGCATCCCCGGCATCCTGGGCCAGCTCGACAGGGCCGGCCTGCTCCACCGCGACGTGCACACCGTCAACGGCGGCACGCTCGGCGAGGTCATCGCCGCGTGGGACCCCGCCTCGGAGAGCGTGCTGCCCGAGGCCGTGGAGCTGTGGCACGCCGCGCCCGGCAACGTCCGCACGGTCAAGCCGTACTCGCAGGGCAACCGCTGGGACGACCTCGACCTCGACCGGGCCGAGGGCTGCATCCGCGACAGGGAGCACGCCTACAGCAAGGACGGCGGCCTGGCCATCCTCTACGGCAACATCTCGCGCGACGGCGCGGTGGTGAAGACCGCGGGCGTCGACGAGTCGATCTGGAAGTTCACCGGGCCCGCCGTGGTGTTCGAGTCGCAGGAGGATGCCGTCGAAGGCATCCTCGGCGGCAGGGTCAAGGAGGGCGACGTGGTCGTCATCCGCTACGAGGGCCCGAAGGGCGGCCCCGGCATGCAGGAGATGCTCTACCCGACCTCCTTCCTCAAGGGCAAGGGGCTCGGCAAGGCCTGCGCGTTGGTCACCGACGGGCGCTTCTCCGGCGGCACCTCGGGCCTGTCGATCGGCCACGCCTCGCCCGAGGCGGCCGAGGGCGGCACGATCGCGCTGGTCGAGGACGGCGACCTCATCGAGATCGACATCCCGAACCGGGTGCTGGAGCTGCGGGTGCCGGAGGCCGAGCTGGCTGAGCGGCGCGAGCGCCTCCTGGCCGACCTGGGCGGCTACCGGCCGCGCGAGCGCCAGCGGCCGGTGAGCGTGGCGCTGCAGGCCTACGCGGCGATGACGACCTCCGCCTCCACGGGCGCCTCGCGGGACCTGTCCCAGCTGTCCCGCTGATTCTGTTCCCGTACGGCCCGCGCCCCGCCGGGCGCGGGTCAGACGGTGACGAGGTCGCGGCTCGACCGCCTGGTCAGGCCGAGCGAGGCCAGCGCGAGCGCGGCCAGCGTGACCATGCCTACCGCCATCGCCACCGCGTCGCGGTCGCCGCCCAGTCCCACCAGGGGCGCCACGACGGCCGCCAGCGCGTGCTGCAGCGTGCCGAGCACGGCGGAGGCGGCGCCCGCCGCGTACGGCACGCGTCCGATGGCCAGCGCCGTCGCGTTGGCGAACACCAGCCCGAGGCTTGCCGAGAAGCCGGCGACCGTGACCAGCGCCACGGCAGGCGTCAGCCCGCCGGCGACCGTGACCACGGCCTGCGCGGCCGTCGTGACCAGCAGCCCGGCCAGGCCCGTCGCCAGCAGTTTCGCCGCGCTCACGCGGGCCGCCGGCGCGGCGTTCGCCGACGAGCCCAGGGTGACGATCACCGCGCCCCCACCGAAGACCAGCGACGCCTCGCCGACGCTCAGGCCCAGCACGTTCTGCAGCACGAACTGCGAGGCGGAGATGTAGCAGAACAGCGCGCCGAAGGCGAAGGTGAAGGTGAAGGCCAGCGTGTAGCCGAGGAAGCCCCTGTCGGCCAGCATCCGCCGCGCCGCCCGTAGCGTCCCTGCCACGCCTCCCGGCTGCCTGCGCGCCTTGGGCAGGCTCTCGGGTACGGCGAGCAGTACCCCGAGGAACGACACGGCGGTCAGGACGGTCAGCACGACGTACACGCCGCGCCAGCCGTACAGCTCGCTGATCAGGGCTCCGGCGGGGGAGCGACGATGGGGCCGATGCCGGTGAGCGCCATGAGGATGCCGAACAGCCTGGCCGCCGCCGCGCCGCTGACCAGGTCGGAGACGACGGCGCGGCTGATGACGACCCCCGCCGCGACATAGAGGAATGGCCGACGACCTCCTCGCCCAGGCGCGAACGTCAGCGCCACTGTGCGCTCGCTCGTGGGGCGCGACCTGGTCAGGCGCGAACCCGACCCCGCCGACCGCAGGTCCGTACGGCTGACGCCGACCGTCCACGCGCTGCACGGCATGGCGCTCATCGAGGAGGCGTGGGCCGAGATCTTCGCCGTCGCCCTGGCCGATCTCAGCCCCGCGCAGCGCGAGTCGTTCAGGGCGGCGATACCCGCGATGGGTGCGCTCGCCGAGGCGCTGAAATCGCGCCGATAGGCGCACACTCTTTCGAGAATTGTCGGTGCCGCGCCGTACTCTATGGGTATGACGACAGTCGTGAAGTCCCCCACGCGACCACTGACGTCCGCCGAGATCGCCGCCCTCGCCCTCTCCCTGGCGCACCTGGGAGCGGGCCCGCAGGCCGTCACCGCGCGCCGCGGCCTGCGCCACGCGTTCGAGCACCTGGAGCTCGACGACGACGTCATCGCCACCACTCTGGCGACGCTCACCGATCCGCTGCCCGTCGAGGTGGCCTCCAGGGCCAGGGTGATCGCCGAGGCGATCACCAGCAGGCTCGTGATCCGCATCCACTACCGAGACGCGGGGGGCAACGTCACGATCCGCGACGTCGACCCCGTGACCTGCCTGGTCCACCGCGAGTTCTGGTACCTGGTCGGCGTGTGCAGGATGCGCCGCGCGATCAGGGCGTTCAGGTTCGACCGCGTCATCGCGGTGGAGCCGACGCTGACTCCCGCTCGGCCCCACCTGGCCGATCGGTTCCTGCCGTTCCAGCGGAGGAAGGCCGCCTGATCCCGTAGGTGGCGTCCGTAGGATCGCCGTGATCACCGACTGCCCGATGTAGTCGGACGCGGCGATCCTGCCGGCCGGGCCGAATCGCCGCCCGCGCTCAGCACGGTCAGGATGCCGAACAGGCCGAACATGACCACGCCGACGATTGGCGCCGCACGGACGGCGCGGCGCCCGACACCTCAGGCGCAATACTGATGGATGCTTGACCTTCGATGGCCTTCATGCTTACCGGACGGCTGGCAGGCTCCGCTGCATGCGTCTTCGGGGGATCTCGCTCGTCGTGATACTGGCGATCGTCACAGGCGGCTGCGCGCACGCGGACGCCTCACTATCAGCGCCTGGACACCGGGTGGCGGCGCCTGAGCCCGTCGCCGCGGAAGGCGACCCGTCCGCGGACCTCGGCGGAGCCGCTCCCTCCACCGGCCTGCCCGCGGAGGTACGGCGGCGGCTGGACCGCGCGCTCGCCGCCTACCTCGACAGCCGTCCAGGGCGGTTCGCGGTGGCCGTCCACGACAGGACCACGAACGTCCGCTACGCCTTCCGCCAGAACGACCCGTTCATGCTGGCCAGCGTGGCGAAGGTGGACATCCTGTTCGCTCTGCTGCTGCAGGCCGAGCGCGAGGCGCGGGAGCTGACGGTGGAGGAGCGGCAGCACGCCGCCCTGATGATCAGGAACAGTGACAACACCAGCGCCCAGCACCTGTTCACCGCCATCGGCGGGCCGCAGGGGCTGAGCAAGGCCCTGCGGCGGCACGGCGTCACCCACACCGTGCCGGGCTACAGCTGGGGCGCGACCCTCAGCAGGCCGTCCGACCAGGTGGACGTGCTCGAGCGCCTGATCGACCCAGGCGGCCCGCTCACGGCCCGCCACCAGCGTTACGCGCTGGGGCTGCTGTCGTCGGTCGCCCCCGAGCAGGCGTGGGGCGTCAGCGCGGCGGCCCGTCACGGCCAGGTGGCGCTGAAGAACGGCTGGCTGCCCGTCCAGGCGCACAACGGTCTGTGGACCATCAACAGCGTCGGACGGCTCGCGCTGCCGGGCCACGAGCTCTTCCTCGCGGTGCTGTCCGAGCGCAACCCCGACATGGGGGCGGGCATCGAGACGGTCGAGCGGGTGGCCAGGCTGGCCGTCCGCGCGTTCACCGGCATCGAGCCGCCGCAGCAGGCGCGAGCCCTCTCCTCGGAACCTGCCTCCGCGGGCTAGGAGCAGCGCCCCGCAGCGGCGGTCACGAGCAGCAGCCGCCGCCGCAGCAGCCACCGCCACCGCCGCCCGAGGGCGCGGAGGCGTTGCCAGTCATGGCGACCGTGGACAGCAGCTTCACCGTGTCGGTGTGGCCCTCGGGGCAGGCCGCAGGGTCGCCGGAGGCCGACATCGGACGGGTCAGCTCGAAGGTGGAACCGCAGGCGCGGCACCGGAAGTCGTAACGCGGCATGGCACCTAGGGTACGGGTTCGAGCACGACGCGGGCATAGTCGGACACCGGCTCGTAGCCGATGCTCTGGTAGACGGCGTTGCTCGTGGGATTGTTCAGGTCGGTGAACAGCACCGCCATCGTGCAACGCTCCGTGAGCGCGACCTGGCTGGCGTAGGCGGTGACGGCAGCGCCGTACCCGCGGCGGCGGCTCGACGGCGGCGTGTACACGGGCCCGATCCTGCACATCCCCGCCGCCTCGGGTGAGATGCCCGCGAGCGAGACGGGCGCGTCCCCGTCCGCCCAGAGCATGATGTCGCCATGCGCGATGCGGCGCCGGACCACCTCGGCCAGGTCTCCGCCGGCGCTCTGGCTCACCTCGGCCGCGAAGGCGTCGAACCAGTTCATCACCAGCGGGAAGTCGCCCATGTCCGCACACCTGCCCTTGCCCGGCACGTCGGGCACGTCGAGGGCGCCGAGCCGGTAGAGGCGCTCGGGCCTGCGGCGTGCGGGGGTCGCGCCCGACGCGGCGACGAAGGCGTCGACCACGTCGACGGGCCCCGAGATCTCGGGTGTCTCGACGCCACGCACGCGCAACTCCTCGACCAGCGGCGGCACCGCGGCGAGCGGCATGCGGGCCAGGTAGAAGGGCCGGGGAGGGGTGCGGAAGACCGCGCCCTTGACCTCGCCGTCCTCGCTCCACCAGCCGAAGGAGGAGCCGTCGCCCGGCATGCCCGCGCGCAGCCCGGCCAGGACGGTGAGCGGCACGGTGTTGGCCGCTGGATCCGTTTCCAGGAAAGCCTCGGCGTGCTCGGCGAACTCCATGACATCAGGGGAGAAGGTCCACACGATCATGAATCATGCCAGATCGCCCTGCGCGACGAGCAGGTTCGCGACGTGGGCGCTGACATCACGCAGTAGCGTGGCGGGCTCCAGGTGCGTCCCCGCCACGGCGGAGACGAGCGTGGGCAGGCCGGGGATCGGGAAGCCGTCGTCGACCAGCGCCTTGGCGCCCACCTCGTTCTTGTCCAGCGCCAGCCTGCTGCGCTCCCACGCGTCGAGCACCTCTTCGGGAGAGGGAACGCCGAAGCCGTGGCCGACGGGGGCGGCGTGGCGCAGCCGTACCAGCGGGGTCTCCGCGAACGCCAGCGCGGTGCGGGCCCGCACGTGCAGGTCCTCGCGCGCCTCCGGATCGATCCAGTCCATCGCCGTGCACGGGTTGCGGCAGGTGGCCACGCACACGGCCAGCGCGCCCGCGACCTGGCTGTGCTGCCTGTCGAAGTAGGCGCGCCAGCCCTCGGGCGGCTCGCTCGCCACCCGCAGCGTGCGGTTGGTCGCCGACTGCTCCGACTTGGTGTGGTCGCACTCCCTGTCGCCGATCACGCCGAACCTGCTGCCCGGCGCGCTCAGCCCCTCCGGCCAGCGCGCGGGATCGCCCGCGTGACCCAGGTGCGGCTCGAACGCCAGCAGCGGCAGGTATTCGCTGGCGATGTGCACGGCGGCGATCATCGGGCTCAGCTCGCGCCGGAACCACCTGATCGCGATGACCTCCAGCAGCAGGCGGTAGGCGGGCCGCAGCGACTCCAGCGCGCCCCTCGGCTGCTCGCGCGGCGTCTGCGGCATGTGGCAGTCACGGGCCCTGCGCCGTAGATCGCTCGGTACGGCGGGCGCACCCACCGCGAAGTCCTCGGCGTCCAGCGAGAGCAACCGCTGGCCGAACTCGCAGACCTCGGCGATCTCCTCGGTCGGGGCCAGCGCGCCGAGATCGGCGAACGCGTATCGGTTGGCCAGCGCGACGAGCAGATCACGAGTCGTTTCCACGTGATCACTCTCTCATGTGTGTCCGATTCGTTCGTGGGAGGGCCCTGGGGCCCACGGCACCCACACAACACCAACCCCCCACCGGCCCCCACACCCACCCCCTCGAAAACCGTCAGCCTTCGGGTGCGCACCCGTGAATGGGTGGGGCCGTTCGAGATCGTGACGGCTAGGGGCAGGGGGCCTTGATGCATTGGACGTCGCCGCCAGGGCCCGTCTGCGGGTCGGGGGTGGGCGGGTCGACGGTCGGCTCGGTGGTCGGCTCCTGCTGCCCCGGCGGCGTCGTCGGCTCCTGGGAAGGCTGCGAGGTCGGCTCATGCGTCGGCTCATGGGTCGGCTCGGCAGGCGGCGTGACAGGGACGGTCGGCCTGGACGTGATCGGCGGGACGGTGGCCACCTGGTCGGGGCTGGCCATGGGCCTGGCCTTGCCGCCGACCGCAGGGGTGCGTCCCTGTTCCTGCTTGACCGGCACCCGCGCCTGGACCGTGTGTCCCCCTACCGGCAGCGGCACGGGCAGCTCCTGCTGGACGCCGCCGACCGGCGCGGGCTCCTGGAACCACGTCCAGCCGACGGCAGCGAGCGTCGCCACGAGGGCGGCCATGGTGGCGCCCGCCATCACCAGCGCCCGCCTGCGACCGCGGCGCGGCCTGTCGGCGGGCATCGTCACGGGCCCGGCGATCGGCTCCACGCCAGGCTCGCCCGCCTGCGGTCCGGCGCTGTCGGCAGAGGGGCCGAGCCGCTCGACGCCGGTCTCGCCGCCCGTCACAGGGCTGAGGTCGTCCATGGGGTGGGCGGCGGCGTGCCTGGCGGCCGCCGCCATGTCGGCCGCCGAGGCCCACCGCATGGCGGGATCCTTCTCCAGCGCCCAGGTCACCAGGGACCGCGGCCCCGCGGGAACGTCGTCGGGCAGCGGCGGCACGGCGGCCCTGAGGTGCTTGAAGATGATCTGGACGGGCGTCTCCCCGTCGAAGGGCAGCTCGCCGGTCAGGCACTGGTAGGCGACCACCCCGAGCGCGTAGACGTCGACGGCTGGCGTGATGTCGCCCCCCGAGGCCTGCTCGGGCGCGCAGTAGCCCGCCGAGCACAGGACGGTGCCCGTCACGGTCAGCTGGCCGCCCGACGCCGAGTGGGCGATGCCGAAGTCGGTGAGGGTGACGCTGCCGTCGGCCTTGATCATGAGGTTGGCCGGCTTGACGTCGCGGTGCACGATGCCGCGCTCGTGGGCGGCGGCCAGCGCGTCGGCCACCTCGGCGACCAGGCGCATCGTCTCCTCGGCCGTGAGCGCGGAACGGCGCAGCAGCCGGTCGAGCGACTCCCCGTCGACGAACTCCATCACCAGGAAGCTCACCCTGCGCCCGTCGCCGAGCTCGCAGGCGCCGCAGTCGTAGACGTCGACGATGCCGGGGTGGGTGAGCGTGGCCATCGCCCTGGCCTCGTTCTGGAAGCGCTGGGCGAAGCGCGGGTCCTCCATGAGCGCGGGGAGCAGGACCTTCACCGCGACCGTACGGCCGAGCACCGCGTCGTCGGCACGCCAGACCTCGCCCATGCCGCCACCACCCAGCCTGGAGGTGAGACGGTAGCGATCGTTGAGCGTGGTCCCCGAGTCGAGCACTCGTCGAGGCTAACACCGCAGGTCCCGCGCCATCGGGGAAACGGAAGAGGGGGCATGGGACCGGGTGGACGGTACCCGGGGAGGGTTCCCCATATACCCCACCGAACCCCCACGGAGTGGGCGGCACTCGCTCCGGTCACATGCGTGCCACCCGGCGATCGGCGTCCGACGGAGGCGCTCGAAAGGGCCAGGGCGGCGGCGGAGGAGGGGACGGGCGTCCCCCCAGGAGGGGACGCCCGTCGGGGAGAGGCGGGGGTCAGAAGGAGCCGGTGGTGGTGCCGCCGGTGCCCGACCCGGGTGTGGTGAACGTGCTGTTCGCGCCCGGTTGCCACGCGTCCGCGGTGTCGGGGAAGTCGGCCTCCTTTCGTTTGACGCACTTCCACTCGACCGCCGTGTTCGGCGGCAGCCGGCTGATCGTCCCCGTCCACGTCGGGTACGCCGTCGGCGACAGCTTCACCGCACTGGCCACCGACCAGCCGCCGAGCTGCGGCACGCTCCCCACGGCGTACACCGACTGGCCGGCGGTGGTCGTGCCGTTCGCGCACGAGAAGGTGACGGACACCGGCGCCTGCCCGAGCGTGAACGCGAACGTCTTCGCCGTGGTCACGCCCAGCGAGGCCGACTTGGCCACGATCAGGTTGCCGCCCGCGTTGTACCAGCCGCTGGCGGCGGCGTCGAAGGCCGCCTTGTCGGCGTGCTGGGTGAGCGCCGTCCCGTTGAGCGTCACCGCCGACGCCTGCGTGTCCGCGACGAGCTCCACGACGTTCGCGCGGCCGGCGGGCGCGCCGGTGTAGGTGCCGCTGGAGGCGGCGACGGTGACCGTGGCCGTCGATCCGCTGAGCTGCTGGCTGAGCAGGGTCGTCCGGACGGCCCCGCCCTGATATCCGGTGGAAGCCCCGTCGTCCTCGTAAAGGGTGAAACTGGAGGAGGCGGAGGCCGCGTACACCCGGGCGACCAGCTCGTTCCTCGTCGTGGAGTCGGTCCGCTTGCCCAGCACGTTCATGGTCTTGTCGTCCACGAACATCTTGGGAATGATCGCCCCCGCGCGGGCGAAGGCCGGCAGCCTGAACGAGCCGTTCACCCACAGCGGCCGGTCGTTGAACCACTGCCCGGTGCTCGTCAGCTTCTCGTTGGTCGCGTAGTCGTACCAGGTGCCCGAGGGCAGGTACATGTTGCGCCTGCGCTCGTTCGCCGCCGCGACCACGCCCACCAGCAGGTCCTTGCCGATGAGCTTCTCGTGTCCCATCTCGCGGACGTTCGGGTCGTTCTGGTGGTAGTAGGCCGGCGGCGGCACCACCGGCTCGCCGAACCTGTGGGCCCGGTGCGCCAGCGAGTAGTAGTACGGCGTCAGCTCGTACCGCTGCCGCAGGTTGGCCAGGTTGCTCGCGGTGTCGCCGATCTTGTCGGGGGAGGTCTGCGCGCAGTTGCACAGGTTCTCCGTGTGCGGCCTGATCGGCACCTCGAACCAGGCGCCGTTGGCGAACCACTGCGTGTAGAGCTCGTTCAGGTCGGAGTTGAGCATCTCCCTCCTGAATCCGCCGATGTCGGAGCCGAAGTAGTCGATCCCGGACATCGACATGTGCATCTGGACGTTCTGCTGCTGGGCCAGCGCCGTCAGCTTGGAGCCGATGTCGGCCGACCACATCGCCACGCCGTACCGCTGCATGCCGCCCGCACCCGAGCGGGCCAGCATGAACGGCCGCTTGGTGCCGGAGGCGTAGCCGCGGGCGATGCTCTCGGCCCATTTGAGGTTGTAGACGTTGTGGTGGTCGGCGTGGGCGTGCTTGCCCGGCAGCACGCCCGAGGTCCAGTCGGCGGCGTCGTACATCTCCGGTTCGCCCAGGTCGAGCCAGTGGCCCATGACGCCCTGGTCGGCCAGCGGCCGGCGCTTGGTGGCGTGCCAGTAGTCGCCGGCGGCGTCCTGCGTCCAGTCGATCATGCCGCCGCGGCCCCACCAGTCGTTGGTGGTCAGGTAGACGGGTGCGCACGAGGAGCATCCCGCCCTGTTGAGGTAGCCGCGGGAGGCCATGTCCGCGTGCTCCGGCCGGTTCTTGCCGATGTAGGACTCCTCGATCGTCATCAGCCCCACACCCTCGTTCGAGGCCAGGGAGGCGATGGTCGCCGAGGGGTTGGGGAAGGCCGTGGTGTCCCACGACAGCGAGCCCATCCGGGTGTTGTCCG
Organism: Nonomuraea sp. NPDC049152; assembly: GCF_040648355.1. Lineage (NCBI taxonomy): Bacteria > Bacillati > Actinomycetota > Actinomycetes > Streptosporangiales > Streptosporangiaceae > Nonomuraea > Nonomuraea sp. NPDC049152. The sequence continues at coordinate 182,189 of NZ_JBEZDO010000015.1, forward strand.
AGCCGGCCGTCACCCCGCCGAACCACGGCAGGTCCAGCACGAACCCGTCGACGGGGAACTTGGCCGTGCGCAGGCCCGACAGCCGGTTGTCGATCTCCGCCCAGTTGTCGTAGCCGAACTCCGAGACCCACATCCCGAACGCCTTCTTCGGCGGCACGGGCGGCCTTCCGGTCAGCTCCATGTAGTCCTTACGCAGGTCGGGCAGGTCGGGCCCGGTCACCGTGTACCAGCGGACCTGGTCGCCCCACGTGTCGACGGTCCACGGGTCGCCGGTGAGGTTCCACTCCTGCTTGTAGACCTGGTCGAGGAAGAGGCCGTAGTTGAGGTTGGCCGCGCCGACCGCGAACAGCACGGGGATCTGGGCGTTGCCGACGGGCCCGTTGTCGGTGTCGTAGGCCATGGCGTTGCCGTACTGGCCGCCCGGGGTACGGCTGCGCCCCACCCAGTCGCCGTCGGCGCTGCCGCCCATGAAGAACTGCTCGCCGAGGCCGTAGGCGTTCTGGATCGAACCCTTGGTGATCGTCAGGCCCTTCCACGCCTGCGAGAGGTTGCGCGGGCACGCCTCGTACAGCAGCCGCGTGGGGTCGGACACCTTGACGCACAGCGTGCCCGCCGTCACCTCGACCTTCATCGAGGCGGTGGTCAGCGTGTTGCCCGTCTGGTTGAAGCTGGTCGGGCCCGTGTAGTCCTTCTTGGCGACCTGGGGCGTGGTGAACAGCGCCGCCCCCGTGCCCGGGGCGGTGCCGTCGGCCAGCTCGAAGTGGACCAGGTCGTCGTCGAGGAGCTCCACGACGAGGTAGGCCGACCCGCTCGTGAACTGCACCCGCTGCACGGCCGCCTGCGCGGGCAGCGCGACCAGCAGAGGGAGGAGCAGCGCGGCCAGCATCACCAGTGTCCGTCTCATGGCCGCGCCACCACCAGGTTGTCGAGGTTGACCCCGCCACCGGCGTACGAGATCTTGATGGATCGCGCGCCCGCGGCCAGTGACGCGGTGAGCGTCGCCGTTCCCCACGTGTCCCAGTTGGAGGTCGACGGGAGCGAGAGCGTGCCCGCGGAGACGCCGTCGACGGTGACCGTCACCGACGCGGCCGTGGCCGCGCCGTTGGCGTAGCGGAGCTTGAGCTGGTGGCTGCCCGCCGCGTCCGCCTTCACCTGGAAGGTGACCGCGTCGCCCGAGGCCGAGAACTGGTCGACGAACCCTGTGCCGGTGTAGCCGGGGTGGTCGGTGTTGGTGGAGGTGCCGGTGCCCGAGGCGAACTCCGCCTCGTAGCCCGCCTTGTCGACGCCGTTCAGCGTCACGGTCCTGTTGGCGGCGGCGCCGGCCAGCTTCACGTGGGTGAGCTGCTGCGCCGGGTCCCACCACCAGCCCTCGGCCGCCGACTTCAGGTCGGCGAGCGTGGCCCGCGCCGTCGCGCCGGTGACGGAGGTGGGCTTGGTGGAGGCCACCTGCAGCGTCGACGTCGTGGTCAGCGCCGGTACGGTCACCGCCACCTGGTGCGCGCCCCAGTTCTCCGCCGAGCCGACGGTACGGGTGGCGCCCGCCGAGTCCTCGAAGTAGGCGTAGGAGGTGTTGCCCGCCGGATAGATCCGGAAGACGAGGTTGGTGTAGGCGGTGACGCTGTTGCCGATCTCGCCGCCGAGCTGGTAGTCGGCGTTGAGGTTGAGCGGGATGATCGCGCCGGGCTTGGCGTAGACGGGGATCGTGTCCCATCCCGCGTTGTAGGTCTTCGTGCCAGGCCCTGTGAACCTGCCGCCGTTCCACAGGTCGTACCACTCGCCCGCGGGCAGATAGACGTTCTTGGCGGTCGCGCCCTGCGTGGTGATCGGCGCCACCAGCAGCTGCGAGCCGAACAGGTACTGCTGGTCGAGCGGCGCCGCCGTCGCGTCACCGGGGAAGGTGAAGCTCATCGACCTCATAATCGGCACGCCCGTCGACGAGCTCTCCTTCGCCTCGGTGTAGAGGTAGGGGATCAGGTTCATCCGGACGTCGGCGAACTTCCTGAACGCCGGTACCACCGAGGCGTCGCCGGTGCGCGCCTGCACGTTCCATGGCGTGCGCGCCTCGGAGGCGGACGGGTTGGACTTCTCCGAGTGGTACTGCATGATCGGCGAGAACGTGGCCTGCGCCGCCGAGCGCAGGTACAGCTCGGCGCTGGGGAAGTCACCGGTGAAGCCCGCCAGGTCCCACGCCGTGTACGGCACGCCCGACCGGCCCGCCGACAGCTGCGCCCGCACGGCCTCCTGGAAGGCGGAGAAACTGGAGTTCTGGTCGCCCGCCCAGAAGATCGAACTCGTCTGCGCGCCCGACGTCCCCGCTCTGCTGAAGATCGTGTTCTGCGCGTTCTTGCCCTTGACGTAGGTGTTGTAGGCCTTGGTGTAGCTGTTGGGGTAGGCGTTGTGCATCTCGTCGCCCTTGCGGCCGTCGGCGAACTTCACGCCCCTGCCGAAGATCGCCTCGCTGCCGTCGGTCTTGAAGCCGTCGATGCCGACCTCGTCCATGAGGTAGTCGCGCTTGCTCATCCACCAGTTCGTGGCCGCCGCGCTGGTGAAGTCGGGGACCATGCTGTCGCCGAACCACTGGCCCGTCGGGATCCGGTAGGGGCCGTTGGTGGGGTTCTTCACGACGTAGCCCTGGGCCTCGGCGTACGCCTTGTCGTTGAGGTGCTGCTGAGGGGCGCTCGGCGGATTGGAGTCGAAGTTCTCCTTCAGCACCGGGATCTGCCAGAGGATCATCTTGATCCCCTTGCTGTGCGCGTCGGTGACCATCGCCTTCGGGTTCTGCCACGCCGTGCCGGCGGGGAAGGTCAGGTTCGAGTACGCCAGCTTGCCGCTGCCGGGAGTGGGCGTATAGGTCGCGCCGTGCCAGACGTAGAAGGTCGCCTCGTCGCTCCACTGCTCCAGCACCATCGCCGTGTGCGGGATCTTGTGCGTGGTCGCGTTGGCCAGCTCGGCGGCGACCTCCGCCTGGGTGTTCCACTCGTTGGCCGACATCCACACGCCGAAGGCCCACTTCGGCGGCAGCTGGGGGCGTCCCGTGACGGCGGTGTAGTCGTCGACGATCTTCGCGGGGGTCCCGGCGAAGAAGTGGTAGTCGAGCGTGGTGTTGAGCGCGCCTCCGGTGTCCACGGCGAAGCCCGCCCTGTCGCCGGGGGTGAGGAGGGCGTAGCGGGTGCTGGGCAGGTAGATGCCGTAACCGGCCGAGTTGGTGAAGAACGGGACCGACAGGTAGGTGCGGCGCGTCGCGCCCTGGTCCCTGTACTGGTTGTAGACGTAGTTGTGCACGCTGGTGCCGCGCTGGTCGAGCCGGTCGTAGCGCTCGCCGTACCCCTCGAACCGCTCGCCCGCGGGCGACAGGTAGTTGTCCTCGATCTTGGTGACGGTGGTGGCGCCGTCGCTGGCCCAGCGGATGTTGTTCGAGCTGTCCTGCCTGGTGATCAGCGTGGTGCCATCGCCCTTGTAGATCGACAGCCGGTACGGGGACTTCTGGATCTTCAGCACGAGCGAGCTCGTGGAGATCGTCAGTGTGCTCGCCGAGTCCGACACGGTGTAGCCGGACACGCCCGAGATGGTGAGGCCCGCGCCCGTGGGGGCCACCTGGGTCCTGAAGCGGTCGAGCGCGGGGAAGGCGAAGCGGATCTTCGGCGTGAACGACCCCGCGCTGTCACCGGTCGTGACATCTACTGACGTGCCGTTGTTCGTGAAGCCCGTCACGTTCGTCACCGTGCTCCAGGAGGTGACCGTGAACGTGAACGGGCCCGTGCTCTTCTGCCCGCCCCCGTTCACGTCCGCGTTGACGGTGTAGGTGATCTGGTCGCCCCTGGCGAAGGGGCCCAGGTTGATCTTCCAGTAGCTGTTGTTGCCGTTGTTGTGGTCCCAGGCCGCGCCGACGGGCGTCTGGTTCGCCCCGTTCTTCGTCCAGGTGACCCAGACGGTCTGACCCGGCTCGATCGGCCAGGTGGTGGCGTTGATCTGGACGCTCTCCCCCGCCATGGGGTCGCGGGGGGAGCGTTCGGTCGGCTCGGCCGAATACAGGTCGTCGATGCCGGTCGGTTGGTGGTGGACGCCGTCCAGCGCGTAGGCGGGAGCGGCGACGAGGGAGGCCAGCAGGACGGTCACCACGACGATGACGCCCGATCGTAACCAGGCCATGGGAGCTCCTCTCAGGATGAGAAGACGGGAGAGAGGTCGGGCCAGCGCTCTGCCGTGCAGAGCACCGGCGGCCGGTCGAGGGGAGCGGGCAGCGTGACCGTCCGCCCGCCGTCGAGAGCCAGGCCCGTCCAGACGTCGACCCACTCGCCCGCGGGCAGGTAGGCCTCCACCTTGTCGGCGCCCGGGTCGGTGACGGGGACGACCAGCAGGGCGTCGCCGAGCTTGTACTGCAACGGGTGGCGCCAGATGTCCTGGTCGTCGGGGTGGTCGAAGAACAGGCCGCGCATCAGCGGCGCGCCGCCCGCGATGGTCTTGCGCGCCTCGTCGGCCAGGTAGCCCACCAGCCGCTCCCGCAGGTGCGCGAACCGCCTGAACACCGGCACGACCTGGGGGTCGCCCGTCTGCTCTGCGATGTTCCACGGCGTCCTGTCCCGCAGCGGCCTGCGGTGGTGGTTGAACTCCGAGTGGTACTGCATGATCGGCATGAACGCCGACGTCCCCGCGGCGCGCAGGTAGAGCTCCGCGCTCGGCAGGTCGCCAGAGAACCCGGCGAGGTCCCAGCCCCAGTAGACGATCCCGCAGGCCGAGGCGGTGATCCCGGCCCTGATCGAGGAGCGGAACGCCTCCCACGTGGAGTCCTCGTCACCCGCCCAGAACGCGCCGTGCGGCTGCGAGCCCGCGAAACCGGCCCTGCTGAACGTGACGGGCGCCTTGCCCGCCCGCGCGAGCAGGTCGCCGAAGGCGCGCGCGTAGTGCACGGGGAACAGGCCGTTGCCCTCGTCGCCCCTGCGCCCGTCGGCGTAGCGCAGGTCGTGCCCCCACGCGTGCTCGCCGCCGTCGGTCTTGAACCCGTCGATCCCGACCTCCTCGACGAGGTAGCGGCGCTTGGCCGTCCACCAGTCGCGCACCTCCTGCGAGCTCAGGTCCGGCATCAGCGCCAGCGGGAACCACCAGCCCCTGTTCCTGTACGGCCGGCCGTCGGCCTCCCTGACGCACCTGTCGAGGATCTGCCTGGCGTCCACGGCCGCCTGGTGCCTGGGATGGGGGCGCATCTTCTGCAGCGGGATCTGCCACAGCAGCACCTTGATGTCGCGCTCGTGCAGCTCGTCCACCATGCCCTTGGGGTCGGCCCAGGGACCGTCGGCGGGGAAGCGGTAGTCGGCGAGCGTGTGCGGCTCCTCCGAAGGCTCGTACTGCGCGCCCCTGAACGCGGTGAACGTCGTCTCGTCGCTCCACGCCTCGATGACCAGCGCGCCGACGGGGATGTCGCTGTCGCGGTGCCTGTCCATCTCGGCCATGACGCGGTCCTGCGTGTTCCACTCGTTGCCGCTGGCCCACAGCCTGAACACCCAGTCGGGCAGCTCGGTCGGCCTGCCCACCGTGCCGAGGAAGGCGTCGAGCACCTCGGCGGGCGAGCCCTCGTGAATCCTCAGCGTCAGGTCGTCGCCGTCGGCCTCGACGACGATGCTCTCGCCGATCTCGTACCAGGTCCTGCGGGAGGTGTCGAGGTGCAGGCCCCAGCTGCGCGAGCCGTTGACGACCAGCGCGAACGGCATCGGCAGGTAGGTGCGCCCGTGCGCGCCCTGCGACTTGTACTGCTCGAACACCACCGCGTCGAGCTTCCTGCCGCGCTGGTCGACGGCGTCGAAGCGCTCGCCGAAGCCGACGACGTGCGCGCCGGGCTCCAGGGCCAGCTCGAAGCGGCCCCGCCGTACCCCTTCGCCGTCGGCCAGCCACCGGACGCTGCCGGGCACCACCCTGTCAGCGCCCTCGACGGCGAGCCTGCCTCCGCTGTCGCCCCACTCGGCGGCCGTCACCTCGAACCACTTGGTGGTGCGGCCCGCCGCCCTGAACCGGTAGGCGTAGCGGTGCCCCGCCTGGAGCGGAGGCGTCACAGCCGACCACGAGCCCGAGGCGGCCCTGGCCGCCTTCGCCTGCGCGGCGGCCAGATGCCCGCCGTCGACCGCCGCGGACTCCTCCTCGCTCACGGGACGGCTGAGCGGCAGCTCCACCGCCGGGCCGCCGTCGACGACCCACTCGCACACCACCGACGTGACGTCGGCCGAGGCCCGCACCCGCAACTCGACGCTCTCGCCCGCCATCGGCAGGGCGGGCACCCGCTGGTCCTCGGACTCGGCGTAGGGGTGGCCCGAGCCGTACGGCCTGTGCCTGATCACGCGCCCTCCTTCGCCGGACGCGTGATCAGGCGAGCCGACGTGCCGACGGGTCGATCGCCTGCCCCGACCTCCAGCAGGTCGGCGAGCATCAGGTACATCCCGTGCGACCACAGCAGCGGGCTCGCCACCGAGCCCCACCGGGCCAGCCACTCGTCGAACCTGCCGGGCGCGAGCAGCACGTCCGACACCTGCTCGGGCAGCTCACCCGAGTCGGTGGCCTGCGCGCCCATCCAGTCGAGGTGGCGCAGCGCCTCCTCGCGCCGGCCCGCCGCCGCGTGGTTGAGCCCGAGCAGGCCCGCCAGCAGCACCCAGCGGCCGCCGCCGTAGAAGGTGTCGGCCAGGTAGCGGTACACCCCGCCCTCGTGGGCGAGCTGCCTCTCCACCTCCGCCACCGTCGCCACAGAGACGGGGTGGTCCACCGGGTAGAGCTCGAACGGGTACACGCACGCCAGCAGGCTCGCGTCCACCGCGTCGCTGCCCAGCCACTTGCGCAGGTGCCCGCCCTCCGCGATCCCCTCGGCCGCGACCAGCGCCGCGATGCCCTCGACCGCCTCGGCCGCCGCCCTCTCCTCCTGCTCGTCGAGGAACCCGGTGCCGATCGCGGCTCTCAGGCCGGCGTGGATCGCGCCCAGCGTCGATACGTGCCGCTGGTCGACGTGCTCCTCCCACCAGTCGTAGCAGGGCTGGTCCCAGAACCACGACAGGTACCTAGCCGCGACCCTGACCGCCGTGCGCGCGCCCTTCACCTCGGCGCCGTGCCGTCCGGTGTGCTCGGCCAGCGCCCACAGCCACGTGCCGTAACCGTCGAGCTGGTGGTCCCACCACTCGTCGGTCCCCTCGCCGCCCTCCAGCGTGAACCTGGTGGGCAGCATCTCGGCGGGGGAGACGCTCTCGCCGTTCGCGGCCCGCTCGACCAGCGAGTCCACCCGCGCCCGCCGGGCGCCGACGACGCCGGCGCACCACTCGTGGAAGGCGGTCACCCCTTCGACCACCCCCGAGCGGCTCATGCCCTCGGCGATGAACGCGCCGTCGCGCAGCCACGCGTAGCCGCGATAGGCGGAGAAGGTGGGACACGCGGGATAGGCCCCCGAGGGCGACTGATGCGTGCTGATCACATCGACACTGCGCGACACGAGCTGCGCCCGCGCCAGGTCGCTTCCTACGATCACTGGATCAGTTCTCCTGGTGAGTGAATGTGCAAGGGCTCTCGGACAAGGTCAGCCGAGGAGTTCGTCCACCTTGGCGGCGGCCGACTTGAGCGCCTCCTCGACGGAGACCCGGCCCGCCGCCGCGTTCGACAGCTCCTGGGTCACCGCGTCCTGCATCTCCTGCTGCCTCTTGATCACCGGCGGCAGCGCGATCGACGTCAGCGAGTCGAACACCGCCTGGCGGTTGGCGGGCTTGGGGTCCTTGAGGTAGCCGGCGAGCACCCCCTGGTCAGAGACCGGCGGCAGCTCCCACGACGACTCGATCCGCGTGGAGGCCGCCACGCCGGAGGAGCTGAGGAACCTGGCCCACGCGTAGGCCTCCTTCCCGTGCTTGGTCGTCGCGGAGGCGGCGACCGAGTTGTGGAAGACCGCGCTGGCCTTGGCCGCGTCACCGGGCTCGACGACGACGTCCCACTCGAACGGCACGTCCTTCAGCCCCGCGAACTGCCAGATGCCGTTGTGCCACATCGCGAGCTTGCCCGACTTGAAGAGGTTGGTGTCGTAGTCGGCGGTGCCGCCGATCTCCGCCTCCGTGGGCATCGTCTTGCCCACCTTGGACACCAGCCACGTGGCCGCCTTGACGCCCTGCGGGCTGTTGAAGGCCGCCTTCTTGCCGTCGGCCGACAGGAACTCGCCGCCTGCCTGCTTGAGCGTCTTGTAGAACTCGAAGAACTGCACCGGCTGGAAGTCGCCGAACACGCCCGCCTTCTTGTCGGTCAGCTTCTCGGCCGCCGCCTGCTCCTCCGCCCACGTCCACGAGGCGGTCGGCGCGTCCACGCCCGCCTTCTCGAACAGGTCCTTGTTGTAGAAGAGCACGACGGTGGAGAAGGAGGCCGGCAGCGCGAACTGCTTGCCCTCGTGTTTGAAGGCCTCCAGCGACTCCTGCGCGTACCCGGTGGGCGCGGCGTCCCCTGAGGCCGCGCCCAGGTCGAGCAGGGAGCCCGCGCCGGCGTAGGTGACGAAGTTCTCGTAGTTGAGCTCGAAGGTGTCGGGCGCGGTGCCGCCCGCGATGCTCGTCTGCAGCTTGGTGAAGTACTGGTCGTACGGCGCGGTCTCCACGACCACGTCCACCTTCGGGTTCTCCTTCTCGAAGGCGGCGACGATCTTGTCGAGGTCCTTCACATGGTCGGGCGCAGCGGAGAAGGTGAAGTACCGCACTGTCACCTTGCCGCCCTCACCGGCGGCGGAGGTATCCCTGGTGGCCGAGCCCTGCGAGCACGCGGTGGCGAGGACCGCGGTGGCCAGCGCGGCGAAGGCGAGCCTTGTCCTGGTCATAGGGGGTGATCCTTTACTTGAGCCCTGATTGGGCGACGGAGGCGATGACGTGCTTCTGGGCGAAGAGATAGAGGATGAGGATCGGCACGACGCTGACCACGGACCCGGCCATGACGACGTTCCACTCGGTGGTGAAGCGGCCGTGCAGTTCGGCCAGGCCGAGGGGGAGCGTCATGAACTCGGGCGACTTGATGATCACCAGCGGCCACAGGTAGCTGTTCCAGCTGGCCATGAATCCGAAGATGGCGAAGGTCGCCAGCGCGGGTCTGATCAGCGGCACCACAATGAGCGCAAAAATCCGGAAATGTCCGGCGCCGTCCAGCACCGCCGCCTCGTCGAACTCCTTCGGCACCTGGGCGATCGCCTGCCGCAGCAGGAACACGCCGAACGCCGAGGCGATGGTCGGGGCGAGGACCGCGAAGTAGGTGTCGATGAGGTTGAAGGTCCGCATCTCGATGAACAGCGGCACGATCAGCACCTGCAGCGGCACCATCAGCGTCGCCAGGTAGACGGCGAACAGCGCGCCCCTGCCGGGGAAGGGCAGCCGGGCGAAGGCGTAGGCGGCCATCGCGCTGGTGACCAGCTGCAGGATGGTGGAGGCCGCCCCGATCCACGCGCTGTTGAGCAGGATCCGCCAGAACGGCGTGACCTCGAGCAGCTTGCCGTACGCGCCCAGGTTGGCCCCGGCGGGGGTGAAGTCGGGTGGGGTGGCCAGCACGCTCCCGCCGGGCGTGATCGAGGTGATCACCGCCCACGCGAACGGGAACAGCATCACCAGCGCGCCCGCGACGACCAGCGCGTACTTCAGGGCCTTACCCATAGTTCACCCACCGGCGCTGCACACGGACCTGGATCAGCGTCACCAGCAGGACGACGGCGAACAGCAGCCACGACAGCGCCGAGGCCGCGCCCGCCCTGCCGTACTGGAAGGTGAGCCGGTAGACCTGCTCGACCACGACCTCGGTCGCCCCGCCGGGGCCGCCCGCCGTCATGACGTGCACCTGGTCGAAGACCTGGAAGCCGTTGATCAGCGAGATGACGACCACGAAGAACGTCGAGGGCGACAGCAGCGGCAGCGTGATGCGCCGGAAGCGCTGCCAGGCCGACGCGCCGTCGACCCGTGCCGCCTCGTGGTACTCGTTGGGGATCGCCTGCAGTCCCGCCAGCAGGATGATCATGACGAAGCCGAGGTCCTTCCACGCCGAGGCGAGGATGATCGACGGCATCGCCCAGGTCGGGTCCGTCCACCAGCCGGGCCCCTGGACGCCGAGCAGGCCGAGCGCCCAGTTCACGATGCCGCTGGCCGGGTTGAGCAGCCACTTCCACATCAGCGCGACGACGACCCAGCTGGTGATGACCGGCAGGAAGTAGATGGCGCGGAACAGGTTGCGCCCGCCCATCGCCCTGTTGAGCAGCATCGCCAGGCCCAGCCCTCCCGCGTAGACGAGCGGCAGGTATCCGGCGATGAAGTAGAGCGTGTGCAGGAAGGCGGACCGTGTCTTCGGGTCGGCGAGGACCTCGCCGTAGTTGTCGAGGCCCACCCAGCGCATCGGCTCGATCAGGTTCCACTCGTGCAGGCTCACCCACAGCGATCCGGCCATCGGGACCAGCGTGAACAGCACGAGCGGGACGAGGCTCGGCAGCAGGAAGACCGCGACGGTGCCCGCGTAGCGCAGCCTCCTGCGCGGCGGTCCCGCCCGGTGGGCCGCCGCGCGGGTCCGCGGAGGGGCGGCGGTGAGCGTCATGGGGTCGCTCCGATCAGCCTGGCGCGCACGAGCCTTCCCTGCTCACCCGCGGCGCCCGCCGCGTCGAACGGCGTGGCCAGCACCAGCGCGGCGGCGCCTTGGGCCCAGCTCGTCTCGTCCCAGCTCTCCACCTCGATCGCGATGTCGCGCCGCCCCGGCATGAGCTGGGCGCGGACCGCCCTGTCGAAGCCCACCTGCCAGTACGGCCAGTGCGCGACGCCCTCGCCGAGTATGACCACGACCTCGGGGTCGACCACGTTGATCAGCCCGGCGGTGGACCTGCCGAGGATCCTGCCCGCCTGGTCGAAGACGTCCTGGGCGGCTCTGTCGCCGGCCGCCGCGGCCCTGCCCAGCTCGTCGACCGCGTCCCGCGCGCCCGGGTCGCCCAGCGCCGCGTGGCCCTCGAGCAGGCCCTTCTCCCTCGCGGCCGTCACCAGTCCGGCCGAGCCGACGAACGCCTCCAGGCAGCCCGCCGTGCCGCAGCCGCAGACCGGGCCCGAGGGGTCGACGGGCACGTGGCCGAACTCGCCCGCGCCTCCCCTCGCGCCCCGGTAGACGCGCCCGTCCGTCACGATGGCGGCGCCGACGCCCCGCCCGATCGTCAGGACGAGGAAGTCGCGGTGCGTGCGGCCCCTGCCGTACAGGCGCTCGGCGGCGGCCAGGGCGTTGACGTCGTTCTCGACCAGTACGGGAAGGCTGAGGCGGCGGCGCAGCCGCTCGCCGACGGGCATCGCCTGCCAGCCAAGCGTCGGCGCGTTGACCGTGCCCACGGCCTGGTCGTCGACGCTGCCGGGGACGCCGACGCCGACGCCCAGCAGCGCCGGAGCCTGCTCGATCCGCGCCAGCGTGGCCTCGACGGTGCTCGCGAGGTCGTCGAGCGCGTGCGGCCCCGACGGGTCGAAGAGGTGCTCCCACGAGCCGAGCACCACGCCGTCGAGCCGGACGTCGACGATCACCAGGTGGTCTGCCGTCACCTTGACGCCGAGCGCCCGCCCCGCGGTGCCCACGAGACCGAGCCGCTGCGCGGGACGGCCGCCGCGCGATGGCTTGAGGTCGAGCTCCTCCAGCATGCCGTGACCCATGAGCTCGCGCGTGAGCTGGGTGACGGACGCGGGGCTGAGGTCGAGCTCCCGGGCGATTTCGGTACGGCTGAGCGGACCGACCGTGCCGAGGAGGGCGAGGATCGCCGTCCTCGTCAGGTCGCCGCGATCACTGCCTGCCATACAGGGACCGGACTTTCTTTGGAAATAAAGTTAGTGGTGAAAATATGAGTCCGGACGTGTCCCCCTGTCAAGAGTTCGAAACCGTGATGAAACACAACGGGCGCCCCTCGGCAGAGGGGCGCCCGTCAGATCAGCCGTGCGTCAGGAGGCGTCCTTCGCGCGGGCACGCAGCGCGCGGCTCACGCCGTCGGCGCCCTCCATGATCATCCTGCGCAGCGCCTGGGGAGCGCCGGAGGAGGCCAGGTAGTCCTGCGCCGCCTGGACCGTCTCCTCGTCGATCAGCAGTGAGGGGAAGCAGCCGACCGCGAAGCTCTGCGCCATGTCGAACGTCCACTCCTCGTAGATCCGCCCGACCTCGGAGAAGTACTTCTCCTTGTACGGCACGAGCAGGTCCACGTGGTGCGGGTCCTGGAACCCGGTGATCGTCGTCCTGAAGATCGCGTTGGCCAGCTTGCCGCCGGTGATCGCCGCCCACGCCTCGGCCTTGGCCTCGGCGGTCGGGATGGCGGCCCTGCACAGGGCGGCCGAGCGCTCGCCCGAGGCGGTGGGGTCGCGCTTCAGCTCCGCCTCGATGTCGGCCGCGCCGAGCACGCCCCCGGAGACCAGCGCGTGCGTCAGCGTCCACCGGAGGTCGGCGTCGACGGCGAGGCCCTCGGGCACCGAGGTGCCGTCGAGGATGCCCTTGACGAAGGCCAGGTCCTCGGCCGAGGTGGCCACCGCGCACAAGGCGTTGACGTAGGCGAGCTGGTGGTCGGAGCCCGCCTCTGCGGTGCCGATCCACGACTTCAGCGCGGCGGCGAGCTGGGCCAGGCCCTCGGCCTGCCAGGCCGGGTCCGCGTACTGCTGGACGGCCTGGCGGGCCTGGCGCAGCACGGTCTGCACGACAGTGATGTCCTTGACCGTCGCGATGCCGGAGATGACCAGCTTGACGTAGTCGCGGGTGGCCATCTCGGCGTCGCGGGTCATGTCCCACGCCGCCGACCAGCACAGGGCGCGCGGCAGCGACTCGGTGAACTGCGAGATGCCGCCGCCGACCAGCGTGGCCAGGGAGCGCTCGTCGAGCCGGACCTTGGCGTAGGTCAGGTCGTCGTCGTTGACCAGCACGAGGTCGGGCTGAGTCTCGCCGAGCAGCTCGGCGACGGCCGTACGCGCGCCGACCACGTCGAGCTCGACCCGCCTGGTCCTGGTCAGCGCGCCGTCGACCAGGGAGTACAGGCCGATCGCGACGCGGTGGGAGCGCAGCGTCGGGTACTCGGCCGGGGCCTCCTGCACCACCTCGAAGCGGGTGAAGCGGCCCTCGGCGTCCACGTCGAACGAAGGACGCAGCGTGTTGACCCACGAGGTCTCCAGCCACTCCTTCGACCACGACGACAGGTCACGGCCGCTGGTCCGCTCCAGAGCGCCGAGCAGGTCCTTCAGCTCGGTGTTGCCCCACGCGTGCTCGTTGAAGTAGTCGCGCACGCCGGCGAGGAAGTTGTCGAGGCCGACGTAGGCCACCAGCTGCTTGAGCACCGAGGCGCCCTTGGCGTAGGTGATGCCGTCGAAGTTGACCTCGACCGCCTGCATGTCGGGGATGTCGGCGGCGATCGGGTGGGTGGAGGGGAGCTGGTCCTGGCGGTAGGCCCACGCCTTCTCCACGTTCGCGAACGTGGTCCACGCGCCCTTGCCCCACCGGGTGGCCTCGGCCTGGCACAGCACGGAGGCGTAGGTGGCGAAGGACTCGTTCAGCCACAGGTCGTCCCACCAGCGCATGGTGACCAGGTCGCCGAACCACATGTGCGCCATCTCGTGCAGGATCGTCTCGGCGCGGCGCTCGATGACGGCGTCGGTGACGCGGGAGCGGAAGACGTAGTCCTCGAGGAAGGTGACGCAGCCCGCGTTCTCCATCGCGCCCGCGTTGAACTCGGGGACGAACAGCTGGTCGTACTTACCGAACGGGTAGCGGACGCCGAAGACCTCGTGGAAGAAGTCGAAGCCCTGGCGGGTGATCTCGAAGATGTTGTCGGCGTCGAGGTGCTCGGCCAGCGAGGCGCGGCAGTAGATGCCCAGCGGGATGCCGTCGTGCTCGGAGGTCACCTTGTGGTAGCCGCCGGCCACCAGCGCGGTGATGTACGTGGAGATGGGCGGGGTCACCGCGAAGTGGTGCCGCCTGGCCGCCTGGGTGGTGCCGTGACGGCCCGCGTGCTCCTCGAGCTCCTCGACGGAGTCGGCCGCGCCGTTGGAGACGACCTCCCAGTCGGCGGGGGCGATCGCGGTCAGCTCGAAGGTCGCCTTCAGGTCGGGCTGGTCGAAACAGGCGTACATGCGGTGCGCGTCGGCCGTCTCGAACTGCGTGTGCAGGTAGACCTTCTGGTCGACGGGGTCGACGAACCTGTGCAGGCCCTCGCCCGTGCGCATGAAGACGCAGTCGGCGTCGATGGTCAACTCGTTGTCGGCGGCCAGGCCGGGCAGCGGGAAGCGGCCCTTGTCCTCGTCGTAGCCGGCGACGTCGAGTGCGACCCCGTTGAGCTCCACCGAACGAACGTGCGCGCCGTGCAGGTCGATGAACGTCGTCGCGCCGGGTTCCGCGGCGGAGAAGCGAACGGTCGTGACGCTCTCGAACCGCTCCTCACCCTCCGTCAGGTCGAGCTTGACGTCGTACGACTCGACCTTCAACAGCCGGGCCCGCTCGCGAGCTTCGTCACGGGTCAGGTTGCCTGCCAAGATCCGCTCCTCTTCACCACATCTTTGGGGTTTTGTCTGAATCCTGCCATGCCAGGAATAGTCCTGACTCTCACTCAGGTTATGGCCGACGGCAAGGTCACCACGAATGAGGGAACCCCCAACATGTCTGAACGAACCCCCGTAGACCTCTGGTTCGACCCGTTCTGCCCCTTCGCCTGGATCACTTCCCGCTGGCTGGTGGAAGTCGAGAAGGTACGCGAGATCGAGCCCCGGTGGCACATCATGAGCCTGAACGTCCTCAACGAGGACAAGGACATCTCCGCCGAGTACCGCGAGATGATCGCCGCGGCGATCGGCCCCGTCCGCGTCGTGGCCGCCGCTGCCGAGAAGTACGGCGAGCACGTGGTCGGCCCCCTCTACACCGAGCTCGGCACGCGCTTCCACAATGAGGGCAGGCCCAAGGAGGGCCCCACGATCAGGGACACGCTCGCCGACGCCCTGGAGGCCGCGGGGCTCGACAGGGAGGTGGCCGACGCGATGGACTCCGCCGACTACGACGAGGCCATCAGGGAGTCGCATTTCCGCGGCATGGACCTCGTGGGCCAGGAGGTCGGCACCCCCGTCATCCAGGTCGAGGGCGTCGCCTTCTTCGGGCCCGTCCTGACGAGGATCCCGCGAGGCGAGGACGCGGGCAGGCTCTGGGACGGCGTGCGCACCGTCGCGAGCTTCGAGGACTTCTTCGAGCTCAAGCGGACCCGCACCCGGCGCCCCGTCTTCGACTAGGCCGAGATTTCTGACATGTCCCCCTAACGTGGGCGGCTCACCGTACCCTCTGGGAGTCAAGGTTCTCGCTTTGTGACCTTCGGCACGCGAGGATGGGGGACATGCGTCATCTCTACATCAACGGGGCCTGGACGGCCTCGGTCTCGGGAGAAGGAATCGATGTCGTCAATCCGGCCACCGAGGAGACGATCGACACCGTTCCCGCAGGCGCACCCGATGACGCTGAGGCGGCGGTCATGTTCGCCCGCGCCGCCTTCCCCGCGTGGGCGGCGACCGCGCCCGCCGAGCGGGGCAAGCTGCTGGCGGCCGCGGCCGACCTGCTGAAGGAGCGCGCGGAGAGCGTCGCAAGGACGATCTCCATCGACATGGGCGCGCCTTACGGCTTCGCGCTGAAGGTGCAGACGCTCATGCCCGCCGGCGTGCTGGCCTCCTACGCGCAACTGGCCGAGAGCCACCCGCGCGAGAGCAGGGTCGGCAACTCGCTCGTGGTGAAGGAGCCCGTGGGCGTCGTCGCCGCGATCACGCCGTGGAACTACCCGCTCCACCAGATCGTCTGCAAGGTCGCGCCGGCGCTGGCGGCGGGGTGCACGGTCGTGCTCAAGCCCAGCGAGGTGGCGCCGCTGGCCGCCTACGCGCTGGCCGAGATCTTCCACGAGGTCGGCCTGCCCCGCGGCGTGTTCAACCTGGTCAGCGGCAGGGGTCCGGTCGTCGGCGAGGCGCTGGCCGCCCACCCCGAGGTCGACATGATCTCTTTCACCGGCTCCACCGGAGCGGGCCGCCGGGTGGCCGTGCTGGCGGCCGAGGGCGTCAAGCGGGTGGCGCTGGAGCTCGGCGGCAAGTCGGCCAACCTGATCCTGCCCGACGCCGACCTGCCCGTCGCGGTCAAGGCGGGCGTCGCCAACGCCTTCGTCAACGCGGGACAGACGTGCTCGGCGTGGTCGCGCATGATCGTCCACCGCGACCAGTACGACCAGGCGGTGAGACTGGCCGTCGAGGCCGCCCGCAAGTACCTCGTCGGCGACCCCTTCGACGAGGCCACCAGGATCGGTCCGCTGGTCTCGGCCGCGCAGCGCGACCGCGTGGTCCGCTACATCAACACGGGCCAGGAGGAGGGCGCGCGGCTCATCATCGGCGGCACCGAGCGTCCCCTGGACCGCGGCTACTACGTCGAGCCGACCATCTTCGCCGGTGTGGAACCGGGGATGGCGATCGAGCAGGAGGAGATCTTCGGTCCCGTTCTGTCGATCATCCCCTACACCAGCGAGGAGCAGGCCGTGCAGATCGCCGACGGCACCCGGTACGGCCTTTCGGGCGCCGTGTGGGCGGGCACGCAGGAGCGAGCGCTCGCGGTGGCCAGGCGGCTGCGCACGGGCCAGGTCTCGGTCAACGGCGGCCAGTTCAACCCGTACGCGCCCTTCGGCGGCTACAAGCAATCGGGCATCGGCAGAGAGCTGGGCGAGCACGGCCTCGAGGAGTACTTCGAGATCAAGTCGCTCCAGCTCTGAGTCTCTCGGCGTCAGACGATCAGGTCGCCCGTCGCCCCAGCGGTCAGTGCGTGCGCTGGAGGATCTTGCGGGCCTCGCTCTTCGGCAGCCTGTCGACGTAGAGCGTGCCTTCCAGGTGGTCGTTCTCGTGCTGGAAGCAGCGCGCCAGCAGCCCGCGAGCCCTGAGCTTCACCTTCCGCCCGAGCCTGTCCAGGCCCTCGATGCTGACGCCCGCCGCCCTGGGCGTCGCCGCGTAGAGCGGCTTGCCGGTGTCGCGCCCGGGGACCGACAGGCATCCCTCCTCGTCGAGCACCTCCTCGGCGTCGTCGATCGTCAGCGTGGGATTGATCAGGTGCCCCTTGCGCCCGCTGCAGTCATAGACGAACAACCTGCGCGACACGCCGATCTGCGGCCCGGCCAGGCCCACGCCGTCGGCCGCGTACATCGCCTCGAACATCTCGTCGACGAGCTTCCTCAGCTCCTTGTCGAAGTCGACGACAGGCTCGGCCGGGGTGCGCAGGACGGGATCGCCGATGTACCGGATCTCACGCATGGGCGCTGTACTCCTGTAAGGACTGGGATAGGCAAGAGCCTCTTACTCTAGCGTGGGACCGACGTGGATCGCGCCCCGCGAACCTGCGAAACTGGTCCCGTGCGTGTCTACATCGGTGCCGACCATGCCGGCTATGAGCTGAAGAACCATCTGGTGACCTGGTTGAAGGACCAGGGGCACGAGGTGACCGACTGCGGTCCTTTCGTCTATGACGCCGAGGACGACTACCCCGCGTTCGTGCTGCGCGCGGCCGAGGGCGTCGCGGGCGACCCGGCCAGCCTCGGCATCGTGATCGGCGGCTCGGGCAACGGCGAGCAGATCGCGGCCAACAAGGTGCGCGGCATCCGCGCCGCCCTGGCGTGGAGCGAGGAGACGGCCCGGCTCGCCCGCGAGCACAACAACGCCAACGTCATCAGCCTCGGCGCGCGCATGCACTCCGAGGAGGAGGCGACCGGGTTCGTCGAGGTCTTCCTCGTCACGCCGTTCTCCGGCGGCGAGCGCCACAGCCGCCGCATCGCCCAGCTGGCCTCCTACGAGACCATCGGCCAGCTGCCGCCGCTGCCGTAGCCGCGGGACGCGAGCCCGCCGTGAGCTACGGCTTGCGGCGGGCTTCGCGCCGTGGTGCCTCGTCGCGCAACGGCCGCCGGTCGGCGGCGTCCTGCTGCTCCTGCGAGGGCCTGGAGACATCCCTCGCCCGCATCGCGGTGATCGCCGTGATCTGCAAACTCTGCAGCGCCATACCTGTGACTGTAGCCCGCCCCCGCCGTGGGCGGCGGCGCCAGGCCCCGATCAGAAGACGAATCCCGCCCACGGGGCAGGAGACCACGACATGGCCGTGGCGAGGGAACGGACCGCGCCCGCCGAGTGCTCGGTCAGCAGGCCCGCCGCCTGCTGGGCCGCGAGCGAGCCCGCCCCCAGGTAGGCCCCGCCGAGCGCGGACACCGGCAACGAGACGTCAGGGGCCTCGTCGGTGGGCTTGCAGGAGGCCGAGCCCGTGTCCGCCGTCAGCCGCCAGCGGCCCGCGTTCCACGGGCACACGTCGTCGGCCACCTCGATCACCACGTCCACGGGCGCGGAGTAGGCGCGGGAGATCAGCGCGGCGTCCACGGAGACCAGCCTGACCCACAGCTCGTCGCCCCAGCGCGAGTTCAGCTGGCGGACGTCGGCCAGCAACTGGGTGATCGGGTCGTCGACCGGGATGTCGGCCGTGACCTTGGTGACCAGGTCGCGGTCGAGCACCGCGCGCCACAGCAGCGCGTGCGCCGCGGGGTCGATGGCGTACAGCTCGCGCAGCTGGAGCTCGCCGTCGGGCCCGCCGTTCTCGCCCCACGTCGCCTTGACGCGGAACAGCGCGTAGCCGCGCGCCCCCGAGGAGTCCTCGACGAGGAAGCCGCGAAGGCTGCCCGCGCCCTGCTGGTCGAACTCCTCGTCGGCCAGGCTCATGTTCCAGAAGTGTTCGTTGCGGGTGTACCGGCCGGGACGCTCGGCCATGACCGAGGCGAACAGCTCCTCCAGGGTGGACCTGACCTCGGCGGGCTTGACGACGCGGACCCTGAGCGAGGGGTCGGAGGGAGCGGCGGCGGTGAAGGCCGAACGGTGCGTGGGGATGCGGACCGCCAGGTTGTCGGCCGCTCTGCCGTAGCCGAACCGGCCGTAGATGATCGCCTCGGAGGCGTAGAGCGCGGCCACGGCCTCGCCCCGCTCACGGATGTCGGTGAGCTGGCGGCGCATGATCTGCGAGAGGATGCCGCGGCGGCGATGAGAGGGAAGCACACTGACCGCGGTCACCCCCGCCACGGGCAGCGTGCCGCCCGGTACGGCCATCGAGAAGCTGTGGATGCCGGTGACGCCGGCGATGAGGTCGCCGTCGAAGGCGGCCAGGGTCCGGTCGAACTCGGTGTTCGCCTTCCAGCGTTCGGACTGGGTCGGATGCGGCGTCCAGTTGAATGCCTCGGCGAGCACGCCGCTGAACTGGGGCCACTCCTCATCCGAGATGGGGCGGATCGGATAGGTCATCCGTCCACGGTAGGAGCGGGCAAAGCCGGACGGCCACCCAATATCCGTGCCTAATGATCAAGGCCTTGGTCAAGTGGGCTGCCCAAACCCGGGAGAGACCGATACAGTCAGGCGCATCATGAACTCACGTCCGGTGCCGCAGATCCCGCCTCGGCTGCGTGCGGTGCTGGTCAAAGTCCCTGGTCTGGTGCCCGCGGTCAGGTTCCTCAGGAGAGGGCCGCTGGCCCGCGACCGCAATCTGCTGATCACTTTGTCGGTGCTGACCCTGGTGGTCGGCGGGCTCGCCGCCCGCGTCTCCACCGAGTGGTTCTCGCCCTCCCTGTTCATCCTCATCACCCTGGTGGGCGGGCTGCAGTTGCGGCTGCGCAGCCTGGCGGTCCTGCTGGTCTCCGTCCTGGCCTCGCTCGCCTACATTGGAGCGGTCCTGGGGGTCAACACGATCGGTCTCGGGCTCATGGTGACGATCGGCTTCACCACGGTGCTGGCCGTGCTCATGGCGCGCACCAGGGGCAAGCTGGGCGTGCAGGGGCTGCGCGGCGACGCCATGCTGCTGGAGCTGCGCGACAGGCTCAAGAGCCAGAGCGAACTGCCCTCGCTGCCCAAGGACTGGGGCGCCAAGGTGGTGCTCAAACAGGCGGGCGGCTCCTCCTTCGGCGGCGACTTCCTGGTGTCCATGCGCGACGGCGACAACGTGGAGATCGCGCTGGTCGACGTGTCGGGCAAGGGCGTCGACGCCGGCACCAGAGCGCTGCTGCTGTCGGGCACGTTCGGCGGGCTGCTCGGCTCCGTCGACGACTTCCTGCCCGCCTGCAACGGCTACCTGCACCGCCAGCGCGGCGACGAGGGCTTCGTCACCGCCGTCCACCTGCGTCTCGACCTGGCCACCGGCGAGTACACGATCACCTCGGCCGGGCATCCGCCGGTGGTCAAGCTCGACTCGGGCACGGGCAACTGGGAGATCGCCTCGGCCAAGGGCGTGGTCCTCGGCGTGGTGCCCGACCTGCACTGCGAGCCCGACAGCGGGGTGCTGCGCAAAGGCGACGCGCTCCTGCTCTACACCGATGGCCTCATCGAACAGCCGGGCCGCGACATCGACGCGGGCCTCGACAGGCTGCTGGGCGAGGCCGAGCGGCTGCTGCCCTCCGGGTTCCGCGACGGCGCGAGGGCGCTGGTCAACTCGATGGCGTCGGGACACAACGACGACTGCGCTCTCGTCCTCATCTGGCGCCCATGACGAATCACACGATCAGATCGTGAGCTGAGTCACTGTCTGCCGGTGGAGCCCGCTTGAGATTCTCAAGGCGTGGACAACCGGTATGAGCTCTACTGCCTTGTCGATCCCCTGTTCTACGACTCACCGGTGATCGACGGCGCGCCCGAGTTCGTCCATGCGATCAGGCACGCTCCCGGCGGATGGACGCGCACCGTGCAGGCCGACACGGTGGCGATGCGGCCCGTCGAGGCGGGGCTGCCCGAGCAGGGGTGGAAGGTCTGCGTCTCGGCCTGTCTCCGCGACGCGGGGGCGATCATGGACGAGGTGTGGGAGCACTGCGTCGCGCGGGGCGTCGCGTTCACGTTCCTGCGCGGCAAGCACCTGCTCCACCAGTCGGAAGGAGCGGCCGCCGGCGTCCTGGCCACGCTCTACCCGGCCGACGAGGCCCAGCTCGGGCGGGTGCTCATCGAGCTCAGCCATCCGCTGCGCGGCCGGCGCAGCCCGTCGGTCCCCGGCGCCCTGCGCGTCGGTGAGAGCCCGCTCCACGTCCGCTACGGCGCCTTCGCCGAGCGCCACAGGGTCGCCTCCGACGGCAGTCTCGAACCGGCCGTCGCCGACCCCGAGGGCAGGCTGCTGCCCGACCCGTTCGGTCCCGAGTTCACCGTTCCGACGTGGGTACGGCTGGCCGCCTTCCTGGAGCCACACCTCGCGGCCATGCGGGCGCACACCATGGACGGCCTGCCGTACGCGATCGAGGAGACCTTGCACCAGTCCGCCGGCGGCGGCGTCCACCTCGCCCGCGACAGGCGCACCGGCGCGCGGGTGGTGCTCAAGGAGGCCAGGGCGCACGTGGCGCTCGACCGCACGGGCGCCGACGCGGTGGCGCGGCTCAACAGGGAGCACGAGGCGCTGACCTGCCTGGCGGGCCTGAAGTCGGTGCCGGCGATCCTGGGCGGGTTCGGCGTGGGCGACCGCCGCTACCTGGTCATGGAGCACGTCCCCGGCACCCCGCTCGACCGGCTCACGGGTGAGAAGCGCGACGCCGCCGACCACACCGCGTGGGCCCTCGACCTGTGCGCCAAGGTCGAGGCGGCGATCACCGCCATCCACGCGCGCGACATGGTCTTCGGCGACCTGCACCCGGGCAACGTCATCGTCAGGCCCGACGGCGGCGTCACGCTCGTCGACTACGAGATGTGCGTCCCCATCGAGGAGGCAGGCCGCCGCCACGGCGGGACCGCCCCCGACGGCCTGAGGGGCGCCGACATCGACCGTCACGCGCTGGCCCGCCTGCGCCTGGCGGTGTTCCTGCCGGTGACCGAGCCGCTGCTGATCGACAGGTACAAGGCGGCCGAGCTCGCCGACGCCATCCGCGACACCTACCCCGTCCCCGACGCCTTCCTCGACGAGGCCGTGCAGACGATCACCGGGGTACGGCGGGCCAAGCGCGTCCCCGGCGCCCACATCCCCGCCTGGTACTCGGTCACCCTGCCCGACCCCGAGCGCTGGGAGCGCCTTCGCAGGTCGATGACGATGGCGATCCTCTCCTCGGCCACCCCCGAGCGCGAGGACAGGCTCTTTCCCGGCGACATCGCGCAGTTCACCACCGGAGGGCTGAACCTGGCCCACGGAGCGGCGGGCGTCCTGCTGGCCCTGCGGGCCACGGGCTCGAACTGGCTACCCGACCACGAGCGCTGGCTGGCCGAGCGGGCGCTGCGCCCGCGCGAGGGCAGCAGGCTCGGGTTCTACGACGGCCTGCACGGCATCGCCCACGCGCTGGCCCTGCTCGGCAAGCGTGAGGAGGCGCTCGAACTGGTGCGGATCGCCTCCGCGGGGCGGTGGGACTCGCTCGGTCCCGACCTCTACGGCGGGCTGTCGGGCATCGGGCTCAACCTCGCGCACCTGGCCGACGTCACCGGCGAGTCGCATCTGCTCCCGGCGGCGTTCGACGTGGCCGATCTGGTGGCCAGGCGGCTGGGCGAGGCAGGCAGCGCGCCCGCGCCCTCCGGCGGCCTGCTGCGCGGGCTCGCAGGCCCGGCCCTGCTCTTCCTCCGCCTGCACGAGCGCACCGGCGAGAGCAGGCTCCTCGACCTGGCCGAGCACGCGCTGCGCCGCGCCGCCCACGACGCCGTGCTCGCGGGCCCCGGCCTCGACAGGGGGAGCGCAGGCCTGGCGTGGGTGCTGGGGGAGTACCTGCGCCACCGCCACGACGACGACTTCCTGCTCACGTACAAGACCCTCGACGAGGCCGTGCGCGCGCCGTCCTTCCTGTATCCCGGCCTGTTCTCCGGCAGGGCGGGTGTCCTGGCCTACCTGGCCAGGCGCGGGGGCGACGACCCCGGCATCGAGGAGCAGCTGAGGGCGCTGGGCTGGCACGCCCTGCGCCACCAGGCCCACCTCGCCTTTCCCGGCGAACGGCTGCTGCGCCTGTCCATGGACCTGGCCACCGGCACCGCGGGCGTGCTCCTCGCCGTCGCCGCCGTGCTGCACGAGGAGCCGGTCTCGCTTCCCTTCCTGCACGCGCCGCGCGCGGGGAAGGACACCGGAGACGGCTGAGCGCCCCCAGAGCCCCGAGTCCCGGTAGGAGCGGCGCGGTTCCACCGGGACTCGGCCACCACCTGTGCCGGAAGCCGCTACAGCCAGCCGGAGTCGCTGGCGATGCGGACCGCGTCGAGCCTGTTGCGGGCTCCGGTCTTGCACATGATGCGCGACAGGTGATTGCGGACCGTGCCGACCGAGAGGAACAGCTCGTCGGCGATCTCCGTGGAGCGGGCTCCGCCCGCCGCCACCCTCAGCACGTCGCGCTCGCGCGGGGTCAGCGGGTTGGCGACCGACTCCAGCGCCGCGACGGCAAGCTCCGAGTCGACGGCCCTGCGCCCCTCGCTGATCGCTCGCAGGCCCTCGGCCAGCGCCTCGGGCGCCACGTCGAGGCTCATGAAGCCCAGCGCGTGGGCCTCGAAGGCCCGCCGTACCTGACCGGGGTTGGGCTGGGCGGAGAGGATCAGCACCCTGCAGCCCGGAGCGTGCTCGCGCAGCAGCGCGGCGGCGGTCAGGCCGTCGAGGTCGGGCAGGCCGAGGTCGACGACGGCGGCGTGGGGGTCGTGCTCCAGAGCCGCGGGGACGATCCCCGCGCCGCTGCCGACCTCGGCGACCACCTCGAGATCGGCCTCCGCGTCGAGCGAGGCGACCAGGCCCCTCCGCACCAGCGGGAGGTGCTCGGCTACCAGGATCCGAAGCAACACATCTCCTAGAGTGATCGGACGGATGCGCAGTGTCAACGCAGTCTCCAGATTCCGCAAAGGGCGCGCAAGCCGTTCAGCATTGGATTGTTCGACTAGTCTGGGCGTGTCGGACCTTCTCCTCAGCCATGGAGCGCGCGTAGATGATCTGGCTCTACATCGCGGGGATCGTCATCTTCGTGCTCGGGCTGATGGCCTCCATCGCCCTCCACGAGATCGGTCACCTCGTTCCCGCCAAGCTGTTCGGCGTCAAGGTGACGCAGTACATGGTGGGCTTCGGCGGCACCATGTGGTCGAGGCGGAAGGGCGAGACGGAGTACGGGATGAAGTGGATCCCGTTCGGCGGCTACATCCGGATGATCGGCATGCTGCCGCCCCGCCCCGGCGACGACCCGACCAAGCTGCGAAGGGCCTCGACCGGACCGTTTCAGGGTCTGATCGACACCGCGAGGGACGTCGCGCAGGAGGAGGTCGGCCCCGGCGACGAGGACCGCGTCTTCTACCGCAAGAAGTGGTGGCAGAAGGTCATCATCATGTTCGGCGGCCCGCTGATGAACTTCGTGCTGGCCTTCGTGCTGTTCACGATCCTGCTCGTCGGCATCGGCCTACCCGGCCTGTCGCCCGTGGTCTCGCCCGACACCAACGCCTGCGTCATCCCCCACGGCCAGACCCGCACGGTCTGCGCGGCAGGCGACCAGCCGACGCCCGCCGCCAAGGCGGGCATGAAGGCGGGCGACAGGATCGTCGCCTTCAACGGCGTCAAGGTCGCCGACTGGGAAGAGGCGACCCAGAAGATCAGGAAGAACGGCCCTGGCCCCGTCACGGTCGGCATCGTCCGCGACGGCAGGCCCATGACGCTCAACGTCACGCTCATCAGCAGGGAAGCCGTCGACGACCCCACCGCCAAGACCAAGGGCGAGGGTTTCCTCGGCGTCCAGGCCACCAGGATCTACGAGCAGCAGAGCTTCGGCACCGTGATCGGCTACATGGCCACGCTGACGGGCCACGTGGCCGAGTCGCTGGTCAACCTGCCGCAGCGGATGGTCGGCGTGTGGAACGCCGCCTTCTCCGGCGAGGAGCGCGACCCCAACGGGCCCATCGGCGTCGTCGGGGCGGGGCGCATCGGCGGCGAGATCGCCGCCTCCGGCCTGCCGGTCAAGGACAAGCTCTTCGAGCTGGTCAACCTGCTGGCCGGGTTCAACCTGGCGATCGGCATGTTCAACCTGATCCCGCTGCTGCCGCTCGACGGCGGCCACATCGCCGGCGGTCTGTGGGAGGGGCTCAAGCGCGCCTACGCCCGCGTCCTGCGGCGGCCCGAGCCCGGCTACGTCGACATCGCGAAGGTGCTACCGCTGACATACGCGCTCGCCATGGTGATGATCGTGATGGCGGGCCTGCTCGTCTATGCCGACCTGGTCAACCCGATCAAGCTGTCCGGCTGAGGTCACTCGCCCGTCACGCCGTCGATCCGCTCACGCAGCAGGTCGGCGTGGCCGTTGTGGCGGGCGTACTCCTCGATCATGTGCACCATGATCCAGCGCAGGGACACCTCGTGGCCGTGGCGCAGCGTCTTGCCGATCGTGTCGAGGGGGAGGCCGGCCGACACCTTCCTGGCGTAGGCGATCTCGCCGCGCCAGGCCGCGAACGCCTGCTCGCCCGTCATCGTGGCGATGTCGTCGAAGGCGTCGTCGGGCTGGTCGGGCGTCGAGTGGAGGCGGGGGACGTCCTCGCCCATGAGGTGCCTGCGGAACCAGCCGCGCTCCACGTCGGCCATGTGGCGTACCAGGCCGAGCAGCGACAGCGTGGACGGGGCCGCCGACCGTTCGCGCAACTGGTCGTCGGTCAGGCCCTCGCACTTGATCGCGAGCGTCTCGCGGTGCCAGTCGAGCCAGGCGTCGAGCATGTCCCGCTCGTCTGCTACGAACGGGGTATTGATGCGGGTTTCTGTCATAACGAGTGATTATGGACCCGCTGGAGGAGTGACGCCGACCGTTCCCCGCATGCCGAAGCGCGACCTGATGCCCCCTGGAGTCCACCACCGCGCCGCCTCGTGCCAGCCCGGCACGCGGTAGGTGGGATGGATGATCAGCGTCCCGTCGTCGCGGTTCTGGATCTGCGGGCCGTTGAAGCAGGGGTGCACGCCGTAGAACACCAGCGCGCCGCCGGGGCGCAGGACGCGGTCAGCCGTCCAGCAGCACGGGGAGGCCGGCCAGCCGCCACGACATGGGCAGGAGCTGCCGTTCCAGCTTCTCCGGAGCCACCGCCAGGCGCAGTCGAGGGAAGCGCGACAGCAGCCCGCTGAAGGCCACCTCGCCCTCCTGGCGGGCCAGCGCCGCCCCCAGGCAGTAGTGCAGGCCGTGTCCGAAGCCCACGTGGACCTCGCGCCTGCTGTCGGGCTCGCGGGCGATGTCGAGCCGGTCGGGGTCGCCGAACCTGCGCGGGTCGAAGTTCGCGCTCACGATCACCGCCATCACGGGCTCGCCCTGCTTGACCACCGTGCCGCCGAGCTGGACGTCCTCGGCCGCGTAGCGCAGGCGCGTGCCGTGGACGGGGCCGCACCAGCGCATGAGCTCGTGGACGGCGCGCGGCATCAGCGAGGGCTCGGCGCGGAGCCTGGCGAGCTGGTCGGGATGGGTGAGCAGGGCCGCGGTCCCGTTCCCGATCAGATGGGCGGTGGTCTCGTGGCCCGCGAGGACGAGCGTGAGCACCATGGTGACCAGTTCGGTGTCGGTGAAGCGGTCGCCGTCCTCGTCGTGGGCTCTGATCAGCCCGGTGAGCAGGTCGTCGGCGGGCTCGGCGCGGCGGCGGGGGATGAGGTCGCGGATGTGGTCGACGATGCCGATGAGCGGCTCGACCAGGGCGCCAGGCTCCATGGTGGTCATGCGGGCGCCCCACGCCCGCCACTGCGCCCGGTCGGCCTCGGGGATGCCGACGAGCTCACAGATGACGGTGATGGGGAGCGGGTAGGCGTACTCCTCGACGAGGTCGACGACGCGGTCGGTCGGCAGCGCGTCGAGGAGGGCGGCGCTGATCTCCTCCACCCGCGGCCGCAGCTCCATGACGCGCCTGGCGGTGAAGGCGCGCGAGACCAGCCTGCGCAGCCTGAGGTGGTCCTCGCCGTCGAGGTCGAGGATGCCGCGGGTGAGGTAGACGGCGTACTCGGGCGGGACGCCCCTCGCCTGGGTGAGCTTCTCCCGCAGGTTGGAGACGTCGGCGCCCGGCACGTTGCCGGGGTCGTTGACGAAGCGGTGGTCGCTCAGCACGGTCTTCACGTCGTCGTACCGGGTGACCAGCCAGATCGGGGTGTCCTGCCCGGGGAAGGAGGCGTGGAGGACGGGCGCCTCCTCCCTGAGCTCGGCGAAGCCGCTGAAGGGGTCGGTCAGCAGGCCGGGATCCATCAGGTTGACGGTCTTCATGAGCGCCTCTCGTGACCGGAAGGAGGAATCTGGTCATCGAGTCAAACGTACGCCCGCCGCCGACCCCCTGCAAGGATCAGTTCATCGAGATGTGCACGTGGTCGTAGTGGTTGGCGGTGACGCTGCCGCGGTCGGACATGGCACGCCAGCCGCTGCCACTGTTGATCCGCTGCCGCCAGATCACGTACTTGATGCCCAGGCGGCTCTGGTTCTTCAGCGCCCACGCGGCGACCTGGTCGCCGAGCGCCCTGTTGACGGCCGTCGGTGTGGCGCCGCCCGAGCTCATCATGAAGTCGCAGGCGCGACCGAGCGGATGCTCTCCGCTGCCGCCCGACCGGTAGCAGCCCACCTCGAACGGCAGCGCGAACGTCTTCTTGATCGTGTCGCGCATGAGCGTGGTCCGCGGCGTGATGTTCTCCGAGCCCGTGGGCAGCTCGGGCGCCCAGCTGCCGTCGCTCTTGCGCCCCGGACCTGTCGGCACGAGCTTCTGGAGCTTCTTCTCGATGTCCTTGATCATGCCCTCGGCCTCCTTCCGGTCGTCGGCGACCTGGTCGGTCTCCGTCTTGATCCGGTCGGCGAGCGCGAGCGCGTCGGCGGCGGCCTGCTTCTTGGTGTCGCGGGCCGCGGCGACGCTCTTGACCACGGCGTCCTGCTCGGCGCTCATCTGCTCGAGCAGTGCGGAGGTGGTGAGGTCGGGGGTGTAGAGCAGCGTCGGCAGGTCGGGGGTGCCGGCCTGGTAACGCATCTCAGTGATCTTGGAGGCTTCGGTCTCTGCCCTGGTCAGGGTCTGCTCGGCCGTCGCCAGCCGCTCCTTCGCCTTCTCGGCGGCCTTCCGCGCCTCGGCCAGCGACACGCGCTTGGCGTTGTAGCTCTCGATGAGCTTGTCGACCTTGGAGTTGAGCTGCTTCAGCTCGGCCCGCAACGCGGGTTCGGACGGCTTGGAGGCAGCCGAGGCCGCGGTCGCCGAACCGGTTACGAGGGACAACGCGGCAAGAAAGCCGCATGCGAAACGAGACGTGGGGGACGCCACGAACGATCCTCTCCGTCTGCCGACCGGGTTAGCTGACGGGTTCGGGCGGGAGATGCGGCCCTACCACTCGCGTGGATACACCCCAGGTTCTTGGTGGGTCCCCGGTTCCCGGGCAACGCGCCCGGGATTAGGCATGTAACGGCTGTGAAAGCCGGTGAAAGGGGATATTAGTAGTAAATGTCCGGTAATGCGAGTTCAAGCGGACATCAATTAGTGATCTACCTGTGATCGAAGTAGTCTCGCGGCCTCCTCGGGCAGCACGTCGTTGACGAACGCGCCCATCGCCGACTCCGAGCCCGCGAGGTACTTGAGCTTCTCCGGGGCCCGGCGGATGCTGAACAGCTCCAGGTGAAGATACGCCAGGTCACGGCCCTGCCGTACGGGAGCCTGGTGCCACGCGGCGACGTACGGCATGACCACGCCGAACAGCCCGTCGAGCGCCCGCAGCACGCGGGTGTAGACGGGGCCGAAGGCGGCGCGCTCCTCCTGGGTGAGCGCGGCCAGATCGGGCACCTGGCGGTGCGGGTAGAGGTGGACCTCGAACGGGTAGCGGGCGGCGGCGGGCACGAACGCGGTCCACAGCTCGTTGCCGGCGACCACGCGCTCGCCGGCGCGCTCCGCGGCCAGCACGTCGGCGAAGAGGTTCGGCCGACGGGCCGCGGCCGCCAGGTGCTGGCGGGTGCGCGGGGTCACGTAGGGGTAGGCGTAGATCTGGCCGTGCGGGTGGGCCAGGGTGATGCCGATCTCCGCGCCCCTGTTCTCGAAGCAGAACACCTGCTCCACGCCGGGGATGGCCGACAGCTCGGCGGTGCGGTCGGCCCAGGCCTCCATGACCAGCTCCACCTGGTCGTCAGGGAGCGCGGAGAAGGACGAGTCGTGGTCGGAGGTGAAGCAGACCACCTCGCAGCGCCCCACGCCGGGACGCACCTCGCTCAGGCCGCCGGGGTCGGTGTAGGAACCCAGATGGGTGGAGAAGCTCGGGAACCTGTTCTCGAAGACGACCACGTCGTACTCCGAAGCGGGGATCTCGGTCGGCATGCCGGGCTTCGACGGGCACAGCGGGCACTCGCTGGCCGGAGGCAGGAAGGTACGGGTCTGCCGGTGGCCCGCCATCGCCACCCACTCCTCGGTGAGCGGGTCGTAGCGCAACTCGGAGGCGACGGGCCTGGGCGGCAGTTCGCGCTCGTCGATCGCGCTCCTGTCGGCGTCGTCGCGCCGATCGAAGTAGATCAGCTCTCGGCCGTCGGCCATGTGCGCGATGGTGCGCTTCACTTCGTGTCCTCCGCGATGATCAGTTCTCCCGCCCGCTCGGCCAGCTCCGCGCGAGCCTCCTCCGGCAGGTTCGCGTCGCTGATGACGACGTCGGCCTCCGACAGCTCCGCGATCGTGCTGATGCCGACCGTGCCCCACTTGGTGTGGTCGGCGGGGACCACCAGCCGGTGCGCGGAGGCGACCAGTTCCCTGTCGGTCTCCGACTCCAGCAGGTTCGGCGTGGTGAACCCCGCTCGCGTGCTCATGCCGTGCACGCCCAGGAAGAGCGTGTCGACGTGCAGCCGTCTGATGGCCGCGACGGCGACGGGCCCGACGAGGGCGTCGGAGGGCGTGCGGACGCCGCCGGTCAGCACGACCGTGCGGTCGGCGCGCGGGCTGCGGTGGAAGACGTCGGCGACGGGGACGGAGTTGGTGATGACGGTCAGGTCCGGCACGTCGACCAGGTGGTGGGCCAGCGTCCACGTGGTCGTGCCCGCCGACAGCGCGACGGCGGTGCCGGGGTGGACAAGCGTGGCGGCCCTGCGGGCGATCGCGTCCTTCTCCGGCTGCTGACGCATCGACTTGGCGGCGAAACCCGGCTCCTCGGTCGAGCCGGGACCGTTGATGGTGGCGCCGCCATGGACCTTCTCCAGCAGGCCTCGCTCGGCGAGCGCCTCCAGGTCCCTGCGTATGGTCATGTCGGAGACGCCGAGCTCGCGCACGAGGTCGGCCACCCGGACTCCGCCGCTGCGGCGGACGCGCTCCAGGATCGCCTGTTGCCGCTGTGGTGCGAGCACGTGCCCTCCTTCCAACAGATTCCACCAAATTATGACACATCTATGTTGAAACATGGGGAGTGGAATCTGGGAAAGCCCTTGTCGCGGCAGACGCGTTCGCGAGAGGTTGGGATCATCACATGAGGAGGTAAGCCATGGCCAAGCGCGCACGTAAGACCAAGGCCCGCAAGAAGAAGGCGGCCAACCACGGCAAGCGTCCCAACGCTCGCTGAGGTAGGACATCGGGTACTGCCCGTACCCGATGTTCATCCCTCCGCCAGGCCCGCGAAAGACCCAAGACACGAAATCTCGTGACAGCGTGGCCTCATGCGCCCGCGCGCATCCCGCGCCACCTCCGCCCCCGGCGCGGTGACCTGCTTCCACCTGCGGCGGTCGCCATAGTGTGACGCATGATGTCGCGTGGACTGCGGATCCTCATCGGCCTCGCCGCCGCGGTGATCGTCCTTGCGGGGCTCAGGAGCGCCAGCGCGATCGCGGGCCCGGCATTCCTCGCCCTCACCCTGACGATCGCGGTCAGCCCGCTGCGGGCGTGGCTGAAGCGGCGCGGCGCGCCCGCGTGGGTGCTGATGACCGTGCCGCTGCTGGTCGTGCTGCTGGTGCTGCTGGCGTTCGTGGCCTCACTGGCCGTCTCGGTCGCGCAGCTGGCGAGCCTGCTGCCGACCTACACCGAGGAGTACAACGCCATGGCCTCGGGGGTCACGCGGTGGCTCGGCACCCTCGGGATCACCGCCGACCAGATGACCGCGGCGGTCAAGGCGCTGGACCCCAGCAAGCTCGTGCCGCTCGTGCAGGGCTTCCTGTCCAGCCTGCTCGGCGTCGTCTCGGCCTTCGTGCTGATCCTCCTGCTGGTGTACGGCATGAGCCTCGACGCGGGGCCGACGCAGGCGGCCATCCGCGCGCTGGAAGGCACCAGGCCCGACCTGGTGCGCGCGCTGACCCACTTCACCAGGAGCACCTGTCGCTACCTCGTGGTCTCCAGCGTCTTCGGCCTCATCGTGGCCGTGTTCGACGCCGGGGCGCTGTGGCTGCTCGGCGTGCCGTTGCCGCTGCTGTGGGGACTGCTGGCGTTCATCACCAACTACATCCCCAACATCGGCTTCATCCTCGGGCTGGTGCCGCCCGCGCTGCTGGCCCTGCTGGACTCGGGCTGGGTCACCATGGTCTGGGTGATCGTCGTCTACAGCGTGCTGAACTTCGTCATCCAGTCGGTGATCCAGCCGAAGTACGCGGGGGAGTCGGCAGGCCTGTCGACCACCATCACGATGCTGTCGCTGCTGGTGTGGTCGGTCGCGCTCGGCGCGCTCGGCGCCATCCTGGCCGTGCCGCTGTCCGCGCTGGCCAGGGCCCTGCTCGTCGACGCGGACCCTGGCACCCGATGGGCGATCCCGCTGGTCAGCGGAGCAGCCCGGGAAGAGCGGCCGACACGGCCCGGTGGAAGGTCGGGTAAGCGTAGATCATCTGGCTGAGCCGTTCGACCGGGATCCTCGCGTGGACGGCCAGCGTCAGCATGGAGAGCACCTCGCCGCCGCACGGACCCGCGCTCGTCGCGCCGACCAGGACCCCGTCGGCGGCGACCAGCTTGACGAACCCCTCCGCCCGCGCGATCCAGCCGCGCGTCGAGGCCGCCAGGTCGGTGAAGGACACCCTGACGTCGAGTCCCCGCTCCCTGGCCTGCGCCTCGGTCAGCCCGACGGCGCCCACCTCGGGATCGGTGAACGTCACCCTCGGCACCGCGTGGTGCTCCGCCTCGTGCACGGGCTCGCCGAGGATCTGCCTGACGACGATGTCGGCGTGGTAGATCGACATGTGCGTGAACGCGCCCTCGCCGACCACGTCGCCCAGCGCCCACACCCCTTCGGCGGCGCGCATCCGGTCGTCGACCGGGATCGCCCTCGCGCTCTCGTCCAGCCCTATCGCGCCGACGCCCAGCGCCGCGAGGTCGACCCTGCGGCCTGTGGACACCAGCAGCTTCTCCGCCGTGACCCCCGCCAGCGTGAAGCGACCGTCCTCGTAGGTCACCTCGTCGACCTTCACCCCCGTGCGCACCCCGATGCCCTCGTCGGTGAACACCTTCTCCACCAGCGCGCTCGCCTCGGGCTCCTCCATGAACAGCAGCCTGCCGGCCATCTCCAGCACCGTCACCTCGGCCCCGAACCGGGAGAACACCTGCGCCAGCTCGGCGCCGATGGCGCCGCCGCCGAGCACGACGAGCGAGTCAGGGACGCTCTCCGTCTCCATCGCCTCGTGATTGGTCCAGTACGGCGTGCCGTCCAGACCCTTGACCGGCGGTACGGCGGGCCGCGACCCCGTGGCGATCACGATGCCCCGTCCCGCCCTGATGACCTGCTCGCCCACGGTGACCTCGTTCGGTCCCGTGACGCGCCCGTGCCCCCTGACCAGGAGGCCGCCCTTGGCCGTGAACCGGTCGGCGGCGACCTTGTCGTTCCAGTCGTCTGTCGCCTCCTCGCGGATCCTGCGCGCCACGGGGGCCCAGTCGGGAGCCAGGCCTCCCCCCGCCACCTCGTTGGCCGCGGTGACCATCATCTTGGAGGGGATGCAGCCCCAGTAGGGGCACTCGCCACCGACCAGGTTCGCCTCGACCCCCGCGACCTTCAGCCCCGCCTCGGCCAACCGCCCCGCCGCGTCCTCGCCGCCGGGACCCATGCCCAGCACGATCACATCGACATCCATCAATCCACGCTAGCCCGTCCCCGGAACCCGCCCAAGGGCCACCACGCCCCGCGAGCCGTCCGGCTCCGGCCCCCGGAAAGAGGTCGTGGACGTCCAGAGAGAGGGAAGAACCCCGGCCCGCACTCGGGCGTCAGCCCTCCGCGGACCCGAGGGACAGCGCGTCCATCAGGCGCTCGAGCTGCCCCGCGTAGAACGACGCGAACTCGGCCGACCCCGGATCCATCCCGCACACGGCCCGCACCACCTGCGGAAACGCCACCCCCGCCGCCGCCATCGCGAACAGCGCCACCATCATCGCCGCAGGGTCCACCCCTGCGGGCGACTCCCCCCGCGCCTGCCGCTCCCGCAACGCCTCCACGTTCCTGCGCATCCCCTCGGCGAACTCGGGCGAAGGAGCCCCGTCCGCCAGCCCCTCCCACACCAGCAGCTTCCCGAACGAGCGATGCTCCGAGTTCGCCTTGACGTACCCGGCGACCAACTGCCCCAATGACGCAGACTCCTCGGCGAACCCGCCCTCCGCCTGCTCCCACTGGCTGGTCAGCTCCCTGTACAGCCCCTCCTTGCCGCCGAAGTAGTACGAGATCAGCTGCTTGTTCACCCCTGCCCGGTCCGCGATCGCGCTCACCCTGGCCCCCGCGAAGCCCTTGGCCGCGAACTCCTCCACGGCGGCTTCGACGATCCGCTGCTTGGTCCGCTCGGCGTCGCGCTGCTTCTCCTCGGGCTCTCTCCGCATGCGCCCAAACTATCATCCATCCGGATGGTTGACACAATTACCCAGTTGGTTGATAGTCGGAGGCATGACGAACATCGCGGTGATCGGCGGCGGGATCGGCGGCCTGTGCCTGGCCCAGGGGCTGCACAAGGCAGGCCACGACGTGACGGTCTACGAACGCGACCGCACCCCGACCGACCGTCTCCAGGGCTACCGCGTCCACATCGACCCCAACGGCGCGCGAGCGCTCCACGACTGCCTGCCCCCGCACCTGTGGCGCACCTTCCTCGACACCACGGGCCACGGCGGCCAGGACTTCGGCTTCCTCACCGAGCAGCTCAGGCCGCTGCTCCTGATCGAGACCCCCAAGGCGGCCGACCCAGCCGACGACCACCACTCGGTCAGCAGGATCACGCTGAGGAAGATCCTGCTGACGGGACTCGACGACGTGGTCCGCTTCGGCGCGACCTTCGAGCGCTACGAGCGCACCCCGCACGGCACCGAGCTGTTCTTCGAGGACGGCACCAGCGCCACAGCCGACCTCGTGGTCGCCGCCGACGGCGGGAACTCACGCGTCAGGCAGCAGTACCTCCCGCACGCCCGGCGCGTCGAGACCGGCATCACCACGGTCGCGGGCAAGTTCCCGCTCACCGAACGGACCAGAAGGCTCATCGACAGGAGGCTGACAGACGGTCCCAACAACGTCCTGCCCCCCAGGGGCATGGGCCTGTTCGTCGCCCCGCACGACCTCGGCGACACCGGCGAGACGACCGAGCTCATGGACGACACCAGCAGCTACATCCTGTGGGCCTTCGGCGCGAGCAGGCGGCGCTTCCCCGCCGACGTGGCCGGCCAGACGGGCGAGCAGCTCAGGCGGACCGTCGCAGGGTTGATCCACGGCTGGCACCCCGACCTCAGGAAACTGGTCGAGCTGTCCCACCCCGACACGGTGTCACTGCTGCCCATCCGCACCTCGATCCCCATCGAGCCCTGGCAGCCGACGACCATCACCCTGCTCGGCGACGCCATCCACAGCATGACGCCGATGCGCGGCATCGGCGCCAACGTCGCCCTGCGCGACGCCCGCCTCCTGTGCCGGGCGCTGACCGGCGGCAGACCGCCGGTCGAGGCCATCGCCGACTACGAGACCCGGATGCGCGAGTACGGCTTCGCCGCCGTCCGCGACTCCCTCAGGGCCGCCGAGCAGTTCGTCGGCGAGAGCGCGCCCGCCAGGCTCGGCTTCAAGGCCTTCCTCCGTACGGCCCAGCGCTTCCCCTCGCTCAAGCGGAAGGCCTTCGGATGACGTCACGACAGGCGGGCTGCCGCAGCGGCAGGTCCGTGGCCGCTCACCCCCGCCGACCTCCGGATCAGCCCTTGAGATTCCGGTCGAGGAAGTCCAGTTGGAGCAGCAGGAGGTTCTCGGCGACCGTCTCCTGCGGCGTCATGTGCGACACCCCCGACAGCGGCAGCACCGTGTGCGGGCGGCCCGCTTCCAGCAGGGCGCCGGACAGGCGGAGCGTGTGCGCGGCGAACACGTTGTCGTCTGCGAGGCCGTGGACGAGCAGCAGCGGCCTGCTCAGCTTGGGCGCGTCCGCGATGAGCGAGCTGCGGTCGTAGGCGGCGGGGTCCTGGTCGAGGTAGCGCTCCTGCCAGTGGGTGTCGTACAGGCGGGCGTCCGTGACGGGCGCGCCCGCGACCGCGGCGTGGAAGACCTCGGGGTGGCGAAGGACGGCGGCGGCCGCCAGGTAGCCACCGTAGGACCAGCCCCTGATGCCTACCCTGCCCAGGTCGAGGTCGGGGTGGGCCGCGGCGGCCGCGCGCAGCGCCTCGATCTGGTCCTCCAGCGCGTGGCTGAGCTTGTCGCCCTTGATCGTCCGCTCCCATGCGGGTCCTCTGCCGGGGGTTCCCCTTCCGTCGGTCACCAGGACGGCGTAGCCCTGGTCGGCGAACCACTGGGAGACCAGGTGGTCGTCCAGGACGGCGGTCGCGCGGCTGCCGTGCGGCCCGCCGTACGGATCGAGGAGGACGGGCAGCCGCGCGGACCCCTCGACGTGGCCCGTCGGGAACAGCAGCGCCGAACGCAGCTCGCGCTCGCCCAGGCGCAGCAGCGTGACCCGTGGGCGCAGCGCGGGGGTGGCGGCCTTGGAGGCGATCTCGTGCGCTCCGGCGCGTACGCGCACGCCGTGGCGGTCGAGCGTGCGGGAGACGACGACGGTCGTGCCGCCCGCGCGCACGCCCGTGTGGACGCCTGCCTCGGTGGTCACCCTGGTCAGGGTGCCGTCGTAGGTGTACAGGTGGCGCTCGGTCGGCTCCTCCGTCGCCTGGAAGAGCATGGTGTCGCCGTCCACGCTCAGCACCCGGACGACCTGCAGCCCCTCGGGGGTGACCGGCGCGTCGCCGACGACCAGGTGTCGCGTGTCGCCGACGTCGGCGGTGCGGACGAGCGCGCCGCTCGCCGTACGGGCGGGCACCCCGGCCACGAGCTCCACCCACGCCGCGTCGTTGTCCTCGTGCAGCGTCGTGGTCTCGCCCGTCGGGGCGACCGACAGGATCCTGGTCGTGCGCTGGTCGCGGCTCTGCACCTGCACCAGCAGGTCGTGGGCGGTCCACGCGACGCGGGCGACGTACTCGAAGGCGGCGCGGTCCCACCGCACCTCGGTCCGCTCGCCGTCCATGGTGACCAGCCAGAGCGAGACGTCCGCGTTCGGCGTGCAGGCCCTGGGATAGGCCATGACCCTCGGCGGGCTCGCCGGGTTGGCGGGGTCGGCGACGTGCCAGCGCTCGACGGGCGCGTTGTCGACCCGCGCGGCCAGCAGCACGGTGCCGTCCGGCGACCACCAGTGGCCCCGGTGGCGGTCCATCGACTCGGCGGCGACGTGCTCGGGCAGGCCCCAGGTCACCTCGGGCCCGTCGGGGTCGACGGACAGGCCGCCCACCACCCGCAGCGCGCCGTCGGCGACGTAGGCGACCCTCGCGCCCGTCGGGTCGAGCCTCGGGTCCGAGCCCTCGCACCCGAGGTCCTTCACCGCCCCGCTGTCCAGCTCCACCAGGAACAGGCGGCCGTTGAGCGCGTAGACCGCCTTGGTGACGTCGGCGTCGGTGGCGTAGCCGGTGAGGCCGTGCGAGTACTCGCGGGTGCGCTCCCTGTGGGCGCGCTCCGCCTCCGAGAGCTCGGCTTGCCGTCCGTCGCCGGGGTCGACGACCAGGCGCTCCTCGCCGGAGGCCACATCGAGTGTCCACAGGCGGTTGACCTGGTCCTCGGCCCCGAGCGAGCGCAGGAAGACGACTCGCCGCCCATCGGGGGAGACGGTGAAGTCACGGGGCGTCCCGAGGCGGAATCTGGCGGTTCTGGCGTGCTGGCGGGGAAAGGTCATGATCCTGAGTATGGCCCTACTCATGCGATCACCATGGCCCCGGAGCACCTTGGGCGCATGAACCCCATCGCGCGCATCGTGGACGACCTGGACCAACTCGCGGCCAGGGCGGAACGCCTCGTGGCCAAGGGACAGGTGCCGGTCTCGGCCATCGAGAGGCTCGTCGGGGAGGGGGTCGCCAGGGGCGCGCCGCTGTACGAGCGCATCATCGGGGCGGCGACCGGCTTCCAGCCCGCCGCTTTCCTCGCCAGGGGAGCGAGGGCCGTCACCTCCGTGGCGCGGATCTCCGTCTGCACACCCGGAAGGGAGCTGCCGCGCGGTACGGGGTTCATGGTCTCGCCCAGGCTGCTGCTCACCAACAACCACGTGCTGCCCACTCCGTCCGCGGCGCTCGGCGTGGCCGTCGAGTTCGGCGTCGAGTCAGGGATCGACGACCAGCCCCAGGCGCCGACCAGGTTCAGGCTCGACCCCGATGGCTGCTTCCTCACCGACGAGCGCCTCGACTACACGCTCGTCCTGGTGAGAGCCGCGACCGACGGCAGGGAGGCGGGCGCGCTGTTCGGCTGGAACCCCCTCATCGCCCAGCAGGGCAAGATCGTCGCAGGCGAGCCCGTGAACGTGGCCGGACATCCGCTCGGCAGGCCGAAGGAGATCTCCACCAGGCGCAACGAGCTCATGGAGCAGACCGAGCAGCACCTGCTCTACACCACCGACACCGAGCCGCCGAGCTCGGGCTCGCCGGTGTTCAACGACCAGTGGGAGCTCGTCGCGCTGCACCAGATGGCGGTCGACGGCCCGCCGGACCAGAACCGGGTGTCGAACAAGGGCGTGCGCGTCAGCGTCGTTCTGGCCCATCTGGCGGGGCGCGAGGTCGCCGCCGAGGTGCGGGCCCTGCTCGCCGAGATGGGGCCCGCGGCGGGGCTGGGGTCGCCCGCCGTACCCGCCGAGCGGCCGCCCTCCGGCCCCGCCTCCGGTCTCGCGGCGCGCCCCACCGCCTTCGGCGGCGGCAGGCACCTGCTGTTCCTGCACGGCAGGGCCCAGGAACGCCTCGACCCCACCGCGATGCGCAGGCGGTGGGCGGCAGGGCTGAACAAGGGCCTCACGCTCGCCGACCTGCCCACCATCGACCCGGGCGACGCGTGGCTGCCCTACTACGCTGACCGGCTCGCCGAGCCCGCCACCGAGGCGCCCACCTCGCCGACCGCGCGGCTGCTGTACGAGCAGCTCGTCGGCGAGGCGGCCATGATGGCGGGGATGCCGTCGGACTCGCGGCGCGAAGGCCTGCTCACCGGCCTGCACGGCGCGCTGTCCTGGCTCGCCTCCGCCACCAACCTCGACAAGCCGCTCATTTCCAGCGTCTTCCGCGACATCGCCACCTACCTCGACGATCACGCGGTACGGCGGAGCGTCCTCGACGCCGTCCTGGGCGCGGTGCCGCGCTCGGGCCCGCTGGTGATCGTGGCGCACAGCCTCGGCAGCGTCGTGGCGATGGACCTCATGGCCTCGCTGCCTCCAGGGGTGGAAGTGCCGCTGCTGGTGACCGCGGGCAGCCCGCTCGGCCTCGACTCCGTGCACCGCAACCTGCTCTCGGGCGGCCCGTCGCGGCCGCCCAGGGTCGGCGCGTGGCTCAACGTCTGGTGCCCGTCCGACCCCGTGTGCATCGGCTGCCCGCTGGACGACGACTGGAAGGGCCAGGTGGATGAGCGCGCGGTGGAGAACCCGCTGCAGCGCGCCCACGACGTGGAGGAATACCTCTCTCACCCGGCCGTCGCGCGCGCCGTCTCCGCGGCCTTGGCATGATGTTCGCCCGGAATGCCCGCACAACGGACGGACAGGGGCGCGATGCTCAAGCCAGGAGATCCGGTACGGCTCGGGCCGTACAGGCTGCTCGACCGGCTGGGCGAGGGCGGCCAGGGCGCGGTCTACCTCGCGGAGGGCGCGGACGGCGGACGCGTCGCGGTCAAGCTGCTGCACGCGCGCCACGCCGACGGCCCCGACGTGCGCGCCCGCTTCCTGCGCGAGATCGAGCTGGCCAGGCAGGTCGCGGAGTTCTGCACCGCACGGGTCCTCGACGCGGGCGAGAGCGACGGCGCGCTGTACGTGGTGAGCGAGTACATCGACGGCGTCTCCCTGCAGAAGAGCGTCGAGAGGGAGGGCCCGCGCGCGGGCGCGGCCCTGCACAGGATCGCCGTCGGCACGGCCACCGCGCTGGCCGCCATCCACCAGGCGGGCATCGTCCACCGCGACTTCAAACCGGCCAACGTGCTGCTCGGACCCGACGGGCCGAGGGTCATCGACTTCGGCATCTCGCGGGCGCTCGACACCATGGCCACCACGACCAGCGGCGTCGTCGGCACGCCCACCTACATGTCGCCCGAGCAGATCGGCGGGCAGCGGGTGGGCGCCGCCTCGGACGTCTTCAGCTGGGCGGCCACCATGGTGTTCGCCGCCACGGGACGGCCCGCCTTCGGCCACGACAGCATCCCCGCCGTGCTGCACCGCATCCTGTCGGCCGAGCCCGACCTGTCGGCCATCCCGGACGGTCTGCGCCAGCTCCTCGCCCACTGCCTGGCCAAGGAGCCCTCGGCGCGCCCCTCGGCCTCCCAGGCGATGCTCGCCCTCATCGCCCACCGCTCCGCCCCCGCCGCGCCCTCCTGGGCCGCTGCGCCCGTCGCGCCCGCGCCCGCGCCCGCGCACCCTTCGCGCCGGACCGGCCCGCCCGGCCAGGGGCTCGAAACGGTCCCGAGCAAGACCAGGAGGAAGGTCGCGTACGGCATGGCCGCCGTCGCCTGCGCGGCCGCCGTGACGGGAGCAGCGATCGCGGTGCCCTCATGGCTGAGCGCCGGCCCGCCGAGCCCCACCGTCAGCCCGGTGCCCGCGACCACCCCGGTGCCCACGACCACCCCGGTGTCCGCCACCAGCCCGGCGAACACGCCTGCACCCACCGCGACCCCCTCGCCTCCGGCGTTCTCCGGTGACGCGGTCGGCAAGGCACTCGGCACGCTGCGCGGACACACCGACGACGTCGAGACGGTCGCCACGACCTCCGTGGGCGGCAGGCGGATCGCGGTCTCCGGCTCCCGCGACCGCACGGTCCGCCTGTGGGACCTGGCCACCCGCAAACCCCTGGCCACGCTCACCGGCCACACCAACTGGGTGCGCAAGGTCGCCGTCACGGACCTGGACGGCGACAAGATCGCGGTCTCCGCCGGCGACGACGGCACCATCAGGGTCTGGGACCTGGCACGGCGCAAGCCGCTCGGCCGGCCCATCGACCAGGACGAGCCGGTGTTCTCCCTGGCCGTGGCGCAGCGCGAGGGGCGTCCCGTGGCCATCACCGGGGGACGCGCCGGCGACGTGCGCGTGTGGGACCTGACCACCCGCAAGGAGATCGGCCGGAGGAGAGAAGGCCACTCGGGCGCGGTCTTCTCCGTCGCCGCCGCCGGCGCGGAGTTCTTCACCGCGGGCGCCGACGGCGAGGTGAAGCGGTGGAGCCTCGACGGCGGCGAAGGCGAGAGCGTCACGACCCACACGGGGCAGGCCTCCGTCGTCGAGACCGCCCGCCTCGACGGCGGGAACGTCGTGCTGTCCGGCGGCGGCGACCAGGAGGTGTGGGTGGACGAGCCGACGGGCGGCGAGCGGCGCCTGCCGTACCTGGGGCACTCGGGGTGGGTCTACTCGATCGCCGTGGCCGAGGTGGCGGGCAGGACGCTGGTGGTCTCGGGCGGCAACGACGGCACCGCCAGGGTGCACGACCTGGCCACGGGCAAGGACGTGGGCAAGCCCTTCAAGGACCACGACCACAACGTGTTCGGCCTGGCGACCACCGTGCTCGGCGGCAGAACGGTCGTCGTGAGCGCGGGAGGCGACAACACGCTGCGGGTGTGGCGGCTCACGTGAGCAGCGCGGGATGGCGCGGATCGTCGGCCTTGACCACCACGTCGGCCGACCGCGCGGGCGCCACCTCGCGCTCGTAGCGCTCGTAGGCGGGCAGCCGCCAGCCGTGCGCGGGGTCGCCGCGCCGTACGAGGGCCGTCTTCGACAGCCACAGGTGGACGGTCAGCTCGGCGGGCAGCCCGCGGCCGAGCAGCAGCGTGCCGTCCAGCAGCAGCACGCCGCCCTCCGGCAGCCTCTCGTACGGCGCGCGCGTGGCCCTGTCGGTCTCGCTGTTCCACAGCGAAGGAACGATCCTGCCGCTGCCGCCGGGTGAGAGCGGGTCGAGCACCTCCCTGCGCAGGCCGCCCTCGTCCAGCCAGTCGTCGTAGAAGGCGTCTGGGTCGGTCCTGCCGTACTCCAGGCGCAGCGAGGCCGGCCTGAGGAAGTCGCCGGCCGACACCCGCCGCACCGCCCTCCCGCGCACCCGCAGCGGCTCGACCAGTTGGTCGACCAGCAGGTCGGGCCGCGCGGCAGGCGCGCCGTCGACCAGCACGCGCACCCATGCCTCCCGTGGATGCGCCGCGACGCGCTCGGCCAGCTCCTCGACGAGCAGCGCGGGCGAGATCGGCCGCACGCTACAGCGCCCTCCGCAGCTCGGCCTCGGTGTGCCGTCTGTTATAGGGCGCGGTGTCCGGCTCGAACCTGCGGCCCTCGGCCAGCGGCCCCGCGTCGACCACGTCGAACCCGAACGCGTCCGTCAGCTCGGCCACCACCCGCTTGGCCTCCTCGTCGTCGCCCGCGATCGGCAGCGCCCGCCTGCCCTGCGTGCCCTTCGGCAGGCCCTGCGTCGCCAGGTCGCGGTAGTAGATGGTGTTGAACGCCTTCACCACCCTCGCGCCCTTCAGATGCTCGGCCAGCAGCTCACTGCTCGTCGTCTCGCCTGAGTCCAGCTCGGCGACGTGGCCGTCTCTGGCGGCGTAGTAGTTGTTGGTGTCGATCACGATCGTGTCGGTCTGCGGCACCTCGCGATAGCGGCCGAACGGGATCGTCACCACGACCACGTCGCCGGCGCGTGCCGCTTCCTCCGCCGTGCCCGCCCTCGCCCTCGGTCCCAGCTCCTCGACGAGGCCGGCGAGCGTCTCGGGGCCGCGCGAGTTGCTGAGGACCACCTCGTGGCCCGCGTCCACCGCCAGCCTGGCCAGCGTGCCGCCGATGGACCCGCTGCCGATCAGTCCGATAATCATGGACGCGGCAACGCCCCGCCGCCGCCGGGCTATTCCGGCCCCGGATTCTCACGACCAGACAGCAAGGACCCGGTCCGGGGTCAAGGGGCCGGGTGCGCTGTCGGTGAACCCGGTTGGGCGCTCGGTGTTCGCGGTGCTTGGGTGTCGGAATGGATGTCTTGGTTCTGGGCGGAACGGCATGGGTGGGACGGGAGCTGTCACGGCAGGCCGTTGAGCGCGGTCATCGGGTGACGTGCCTGGCTCGCGGCGAAAGCGGAGAAGTCGCGGACGGAGCGACGCTCGTGGCCGCCGACCGGCGCGATCCTTCGGCGTACGAACCACTGCTCGGCCGCGTATGGGATGCGGTTCTCGAGGTGTCGTGGCAGCCGGGCTTTGTTCGTGAGGCGCTCGACGCACTGGGCGGCAGGGCCCGGCACTGGATCTATGTCTCCTCCGTGAGCGCCTACGCCTCCCACGCCACGGCGGACGCGGACGAGTCAGCCGCACTCCTCGCTCCCACCGGCCGAAGCGAGGTCGACCGAGGGTCGTACGGCGAGGCGAAGGTCGCCTGCGAGCAGGCGTCGACGGCCGTCGTGGGCGACCGCCTCCTCATCGCACGCGCCGGTCTCATCGGTGGCCCCGGCGATCACAGCGGACGCTCCGGCTACTGGGTGGCCCGTGCCGCACGCGATCCGCAAGGGCCGATGCTGGTTCCCGACACACCGGCCATGCCGACACAGGCGGTCGACGTGCGGGACCTCGCCGCCTGGCTGCTCGACGCCGCGGAGAAGGAAAGCGTCGGCACCTACGACGCCGTCGGTCCTGTCGTTCCGTTCGCAGAGTGGATCGAGCT
Source organism: Nonomuraea sp. NPDC049152 (assembly GCF_040648355.1). NCBI lineage: Bacteria > Bacillati > Actinomycetota > Actinomycetes > Streptosporangiales > Streptosporangiaceae > Nonomuraea > Nonomuraea sp. NPDC049152. Next base: position 225,141 of record NZ_JBEZDO010000015.1, read on the forward strand.
GTCCCGCGCCATCGGCGGGCACACCGGTCCGGTGGTCACCGCCGACTCGGCATGGCTGACCGAGAACGGCGTGGCCGGGTATATGGGCGTCGAGTCGCTGCCGATGTGGCTGGTCGAGCCGGGCTGGGAAGGGTGGTCGGCACGGAACGGGTCCTCGGCGCGCGCGGCCGGGCTCCGTCACCGGCCACGGGCGGAGCTGCTTGCCGACACGCTGCGCTGGGAACGCGAGCAGGGTCTGGACCGGGCACGACGTGCCGGCCTCAGCGCCCGTCGTGAGCTTGAGCTGCTCGACGCTCTCGGCTGACGGCTTCGGCGTCCGCGGCGTCGAGGAGGGGCACAGAAAAGAGGCGTCGGGCACACAACGGGTACGAAAGATCAAAAAGAATTCTGGAAGATCGCGAAAGGCCAGGTCTCCCATGCGGATGACCTGGCCTTTCGCCTGTCTGAGCGGACGACGGGAATCGAACCCGCGTAGCTAGTTTGGAAGACTAGGGCTCTACCATTGAGCTACGTCCGCGCGAGCCGGTCGAAGTCTGGTCTAGACTTCATCCGGTCGTCAGGGCGTAAGCGTACCGGAGTCCCGGAGCGCATGCGTAACCGACGTCGCGGGGCGTGGCGCAGCTTGGTAGCGCGCCTGCTTTGGGAGCAGGAAGTCGCAGGTTCAAATCCTGTCGCCCCGACTTCTGCACGTGCCGGAAGGCCACTCCACAGGATGGGGAGTGGCCTTCCGGGTGTCTAACTGGGTGACTACTCTTCTCCAGAGGCGCCGAAGATGCGGTCCATCGCCCTCTCCGCGCGGGCCCAGGGACGCTTCGCATCCGACAGGGACAAGCGGATGGGAGTTGTCCCTTGCAGCGTGGAAGCGCTGGGAGCCTCTGTGGCAAGACCATTTGCTGTCTGCATGTCTGGGATAACTGCCCAACCTCGGATGCGGGCTGGCCAGCGCTGGCGCTTGTCCGTGATCAGGCCCGGCCGCCGCGCTTCTTGCCGAAGAGCACACCTGCCCCGACGGCGACGATCGCCGCCACGCCGCCCACCACGAGCCTCCGGGGCAGCCGGCCACGGGACACGCGCGAACGTTCCGCCACCGCCTCACCCGCTTGGAGTGCCTTCTGGTACTCCTCCTCGACGATCTCGCAGAACCGTCGGTCGTGACGGTTACGCACGCTCGCCCGGAACCAGGTTCGGTTGAACTCCCAGTGCTCTCGTCCGATCCGCGACCTGAACCTGGCGGCCATCTGCATCCGCAGTTCGGCTGTTGGCAGCTCCTTGAGCGCGAAGAACGACCGAAAAAGCGCAAGCTGCATGTTGGCGTACACCCACCGCCGCATCTCCTCGGACGCCTCCGCCGTGCCGTCCCACCTCGCGCCTTCCACTTGCATGAGGGACGGGTCCTCCATCACGAAACGCATCATCTCGACATGGAGCAGCCGCCCAGTGGTCTCCGAGGAGATCCGCGCCGACCGTGCCTGGAAAGCCACCGAAATGGCCAACACCAAGAGTGACGCGGCGGTCAGCAGTGCGACTGCAGAGCCGTAAGCATCACCGACGTCGGCAAGTGAGGCCCAGTCGACACCCGTCGCACTGCCGAGCCGATCGAGCGCGAACGGCGACGCCAGGAGTATTAGCAGGACGGCAAGCCCTGCCGCCACCCCACCGGCCCACTTCGCGACAGCCGTCACCATAGCCCCGTCCCTCCTGAAGGGTGCCAACCCTCCGTTACATCCATCTCCGCCGCGACCGCATTACAGCGGGCCGTGCGGTACGGGGGCGCGACCGATATCTGATCTTGGTCACTCCGTAAAGCGAGTGATCGCTGGTTCAAACTCAGTAGCCGGCGGAGAAGATGCGCAGGGCACGTCTGGGGGAAGTCTCGCGCGCAAATCCGTTGCCCTTGCGTTTCGAGGGCCGCGATCATGGCGGAATGCCGCAAAGCGCGCGATGCTCTGCTCGAACACGCCGGCGGCGCCGTCCTCGACCTCGGCCGGCTGCGGACAACACTGCCGGTCGTCGACGTCATGGGCCCGGCGACGCCGGCATACCTCGAATCCGGGGACTTCACGGCTGTCCACGCGGGCGCTGAGGTCGAGGGCCTGCGGGCGGACCACCAAGACGTCCGGGCGCTCCTGGCTGCGGTGGAGGAGCCGGAAGCGGATGAGAGCGGCCTGGAGGGGATCACCTCGGCGGCCTTCGTCGTCCGCAGGGGTCAGGATGTGATCGCCGCTGCCGGGTATCGCCCGTGGCTCGGTTTCCGTGTCCTCGGGGCGCAGATCAGCGTCCGGCTGAGCCGCTGAGCCGGTCCGGGACAAGACCCCGGCGGCGCGCCGCGATGTCCCAGTGACCGGCAGCACGTCGCAGGTTCACGTCCTCACCGGGCGAGCAGCCGCTCGACCCTGACGTGCACGTGCGGGTGGGTCGCCATCAGCGATCCCTTGCGCGTACGGCAGGCCACCAGGCCCAGCGCCGGCACCCCTCGCCGCAGGTCCGTCAGCGGGATCCCGTCCGCCTCGTGCACCTTGAGCAGCGCCGAGGCCAACAGCCCCGGCTGTCCGAGCAGGTCGGCCGCGGCCCTGTCGGCGGCCAGCTCGCGCGCCCTGCTGAGCGCCCGCAGCGGCAGGTGGGCCACGAAACTGGCCAGTCCCAGCGCGCCCGCGCCCAGCAGCACGCTCAGCCCGATCAGCAGGCCGACGGGGAACTCCTCGAAGAACAGTCCAGGAGCCTCCAGCGCCGTCCTGCCGGTGATCTTGGCGATCCACGCCATGAAGATGGCGAACGAGCTCGCCAGCGTCATGACCGCCACGTCGCGGTGCTGGATGTGGGCCATCTCGTGCGCGAGCACCGCGGCCAGCTCGTCGGGCGTCAGCCGCTCGCGCAGCCCGCGGGTGACGATGATGGTCGCGCTGCGCCGCGACCTGCCGACCGTGTACGCGTTGGGCGCGGGCGAGGGGCTCAGCGCCAGCCGGGGCTTGTCCTGGCCCGTCAGCGCGCACAGTCGGTCGAGTACGGCGTGCAGTTCGGGCTCCTGCGCGGCGGTCACGAACCGCGCCCCGGTGATCCGCCTCGCGACGCGTTCGGTCGACAGCCACTGCACCAGCAGGACGGCGCCGGCGATGCCCGCCACGAGGTAGAGGGGGACGCCGGCGAGCACGAGTCCCGCGAAAACGGCGCCGTAGACGGTGGTGAGCAGGGCCATCGGCACGAGCATGCGCATCAAGCGACCTCCAGTCTGCGTCAGGACCGGAAGGTCTTCCTCGCCCTGAGGGCCGCCTGGCCGGGCGGATAGCCGTGATGACGACCAGGCTGTTGGGAGGTACTCCCCTTCGTTGCGAAAAGGATACGAAATCAGGAGCCGGTGTGGAAGAGCGCCCACACCGCTTTGCCGCCGCCGTCGAGGCAGTCCCAGCCCCAGCATTCGCTGTAGGTCTCGACGATGTAGAGGCCGCGCCCGTTCTCGGAGATGAAGTCGGGCTCCTTCGGCGTGGGCACCTCGTCGCTGGGGTCGGCCACCGCCAGCAGCACGTGGGGAGCGGACCGCATCAGCAGGAGGGTGATCTCGCGGTTGCCCCTGGCGTACCTGACGGCGTTGGTGACCAGCTCGGAGACCACCAGTGCGGCGTCGTCGCCGAGCTCGGACAGGCCCCAGTCGTCAAGGGTCGAGCGGGTGACGTCCCTGGCCGTGCGGACCGAGTCGGCCCTGAAGGGGAGGGGGCAGGCGGTGGTGTCCGGCTGCTCGGCGCGGAGGAGGCGGTCGAAGCCGACCTCGCGGGTGATCTGCAGGCAGGTGGCAGTGGCCAGGGGGTCCTCCACCATCCCGCCAATACCTCCACTAATCCTGACTTAGTGCATATGTCGGTGATTGCCACCTATATGCACTAGGCCATCATGGGTCACGGCAAGCGACGCTGCAAGACCCAAATGCACGTGCAAGTGCAATGTGCAATCACATCCTGGTTACTGGCAAAGCGGACACCCGGCTAAGACCTTGTCATAGGGCCGGGAACTAGTGACACTGTGTGCGGACCGAAGAGGGAGGCATTGTGACGCAGAACCCGCCGGGCTCGGGGCCAACGGCTCTGCGCATCCTCCTGGGCTCCCAACTTCGCAGGCTGAGGGAGTCGCGCGGCGTCTCGAGAGAAGAGGCCGGACACCTCATCAGGGGCTCCGAATCCAAGATCAGCCGCATGGAGCTGGGACGCGTCGGCTTCAAGGAGCGCGACGTCGCCGACCTTCTCACGTTGTACGGCGTGGCGGAAGAGAGCGCCCGCAGGGCCGTCCTCGACCTGGTGACCACGGCCAACGAGCCGGGCTGGTGGCACCGCTTCAACGATCTGCTGCCCTCGTGGTTCCAGGCCTACGTCGGCCTCGAGGAGGCGGCGGCCCGCATCAGGACCTACGAAGTCCAGTTCGTCCCCGGCCTGCTGCAGACCAAGGAGTACGCCAAGGCCGTCATCACCGCAGGGTCCGCGGGAGTCGGCGGCGACGAGATCGCCCGCAGAGTCGACCTGCGCCTCGAACGCCAGCGCGTGCTCGAGCGCCCGGGCGGCCCGATCCTCTGGGCGGTGATCGACGAGGCCGCGCTGCGCCGCCCCATCGGCGGGGCCGAGGTGATGAAGGCCCAGCTGGAGCACCTGATCGACCTGATGCGCCAGCCCACCATCACCATCCAGGTCATGCCGTTCGACTTCGGCGGGCACAGCGCGGAGGGCGGCGCCTTCAGCATCCTGCGCTTCCCCGACCGCGACCTGCCCGACGTCGTCTACGTCGAGCAGCTGGCCAGCGCGCTCTATCTCGACAAGCGCGAGGACGTCGACCGCTACACCGAGGTCATGGAGCGCCTGTGCGCCGTCAGCACCACTCCTGACGAGACCGTGGACCTCCTCAACAAGATCAAGGATGAGATCTGACCGTCTGTTCGTCGTGCTTGGGTGCGCTTCTGCCCTAGACTGGCGTGCGGCGTTGGACATTCGCCGGTGCGAGCATGCCCAACACCGATCATGTGGGCGCGGCGCGTGAGCCGCAGAGATCTGGACGCGCCCGCGAACACTCAAAGCTTGATCAAGGAGACCACCCCGTGAAGACCGCTGTCGAGGAGCTCAGCCCGACTCGGGTGAAGCTCACCGTCGAAGTGCCGTTCGACGAGCTTGGCCCGAGCATGCAGGCGGCGTACAAGAAGGTCGCGGAGCAGGTTCGCGTCCCTGGCTTCCGCCCCGGCAAGGTTCCGGCCCGCATCATCGAGCAGCGCTTCGGCCGCGCGGTGGTGCTCGAGGAGACCCTTAACGACGCGGTGCCGAAGCTGTACAGCCAGGCCGTCGACGAGGTCGACCTGTTCCCGGTCAGCCAGCCCGACATCGAGGTCACCAAGATCGAAGACGGTGACCAGATCGAGTTCACCGCCGAGGTCGACGTCAGGCCCAGCTTCGAGGTGCCCGACTACGCCGGCATCGAGGTGACCGTCCCGACCGCCGAGGTCACCGACGAGGACGTCAACACCCAGCTCGACGCGCTGCGCCAGCGCTTCGCCACGCTGACCGGCGTCGAGCGCGCCGCCGCCAAGAACGACTTCGTCGTCATGGACCTGCGCGCCGAGATCGACGGCGTCAACCTCGAGGAGCAGCAGGCCAACGAGGTGTCCTACGAGGTCGGCGCGGGCTCGGTCCTGCAGGGCCTCGACGACGCGCTCGAGGGCATGTCCGCGGGCGAGGAGAAGACCTTCCGCACCGAGCTGGTCGGTGGCGAGAACGCCGGCGAAGAGGCCGACGTGATCATCAACGTCAAGTCGGTCAAGGAGAAGGTCCTTCCCGAGCTCGACGACGAGTTCGCCCAGCTGGCCAGCGAGTTCGACAGCCTCGAGGAGCTGAAGGACAGCATCCGCGAGCAGGCCCGCCGCAACAAGCTGGTCGACCAGGTCGTCCAGTCCCGCGAGCTGGCCCTCGACGCCCTGCTGGAGCAGATCGACATCCCGATCCCCGACAGCGCGCTCAAGGCCGAGGTCGACGCCCGCAAGCACAACCTCGACCACCAGATCGCCGAGAGCGGTCTGAGCCGCGACGCCTACTTCCGCCTCTACCAGACGACGGAAGACGAGCGCCTCGCCGAGTTCGAGTCCGGCTCCGTCAAGGCCATCAAGACCGGCTTCGTCCTCGACAAGATCGTCAAGTCGGAGGAGCTGGGCGTCAACGAGCAGGAGCTGACCAACTTCGTGGTCCGCCGCGCCATGCAGATGGGCGTCGCTCCCAACACGCTGGCCCAGCACCTCGCCGACAACGACCAGCTCACGCTGGCCATGGTCGAGATCGTCCGCGACAAGGCCAAGACCGTGATCGGCGACGCCGCCAAGGTCGTCGACGAGGCGGGCAACGAGGTCGACCTCAAGGCCATCTACACCGAGATCAACGGCGAAGAGGTCACTGAGGAAGAGGCTCCCGCGACCGAGGAGTAAGCTCTCTCTCGTCTCACGAAACCCCCGTTCCCGCTCGCGCGGGACGGGGGTTTCGCCGTTTTCGGGGCGGGCAACCCGAGGGACGGCGTTCGACGGGGAGGGTCATGGGGGGCGAGCTGTTCTTCCTCGGGCTGGCGGTGGCCGTGGCCCTCGTGGTCGGCCGCGTCCTGGCCCGCAGGCTGCCGGTGCCCGAGGCCATCCTGCTGGTCGCGCTCGGCCTGCTGATCAGCCTGCTGCCCGGCGTGGAGAAGGTGCGCGTCGACCCGGAGATCGTCCTCAACCTGTTCCTGCCGCCGCTGGTGTACCACGCGGCCTTCTTCACCGCGCCACGCGAGACGCGCGCGGACGCCGGACCCATCGCCATCATGGCCTTCACGCTGACCTGCGCGACCGCGCTCGTCGTCGCGTTGGTGGTCGGCTGGGCCGTACCCGGTCTCTCGTGGGCGGCCGCGCTGGCGCTCGGCGCCGCGGTCGCGCCCACCGACCCCGTCGCCGCGACCTCGGTCATGAAGCGGGTCGGCGCGCCACGCAGGCTGGTCACCATCCTGGAGGGCGAGAGCCTGGTCAACGACGGCGTCGCGCTGACCATGTTCGGGCTCGCGCTGACGGCGCTGAGCCACCAGGTCACCGCCGCCGACGCCGCGATCGAACTGGTCAAGGTCGTCGCCGGCGGCATCGTGTACGGCATGGCGGTCGCCTGGATCATCGGCAGGATCAGACCGCTGGTCAGGGAGCCGGGCGGGCAGATCGTGCTGTCGCTGGTCACGCCGTTCGTCGCCTACATCCCCGCGGTGCAACTCGGCCTCTCCGGCGTCCTCGCCACGATCGTGGTGGGCTTCTGGCTCGGCATCAAGGGGCAGGGCGTCCTGCAGCCCGCCTCCAGGCTCACCGGGCAGGTCTTCTGGGAGGTCCTGGTCTTCCTGCTGGAATCGACGCTCTTCGTGCTGCTGGGCATGGAGATCATCGACGTGTTCGCCGCCATGCCCCGGCACGAGAGGCCACGCCTGGTGGCCACCGCCCTGCTGGTCATCGCGGTCGTCGTGCTCCTGCGGATGCTCTGGACCCTCGTGGTCGTGCCGCTGCTGCGCTTCAGACGCTTCGAGACCATCGACGTACGGCAGCGCGTCGTGATGGGCTGGGCAGGCATGCGCGGCGCCATCACGCTGGCGATCGCCCTGTCCATTCCGCTCGGCGTGGGGAACAGGCCGCTGCTGCTGTTCCTGGCCGCCTGCGTCGTGATGGCCACGCTCGTGGGCCAGGCGACGACGCTCGCGCCGCTGCTGCGCAGGCTGGGCCTCGGCGAGAGCGACGCACAGGTCAAGGAGGAGGCCGAAGCCAGGGCGGCCACCCTGGAGGCCGCCCTGGCCCGCATCGACGAGATGGCCGCGGACGACCGCGTCGACGACCGTACGGCCGACGTCTACCGCCAGCTGTTCGAGCTGCGCCTGGACAAGGTCCGCTCCGTCCTCGACGAGGAGGACGAGCAGCCCCACACGGGCAAGCTCAGGAAGGAGCTGGTCAAAGCCCAGAGGGACAAGCTCAACCAGCTCTACCGCAAGGGCCGGATCAGCACCGACACCCAGCGCAAACTCCTGCACGAACTGGACCTGGAAGAGCGCAGGCGGGCTTCCGGCGGACACTGACGGCGACCTGCGCCGTCAGCGAACAGTCCGTGGACCGGGCATGACCTGTGGGCCGTGCGCGTTAAGGTCACAAGCAAAGCCCATCGATTACGACGCATCGGAAGGTGACGCTGTGACCAGCCCGCCGACCTTCTATCAGCCCGAGTCGCGAGGCCGTGAGAACGGCTCGTCCTTCCGGCTTGAGGACCAGCTTTACCAGCGCCTGCTGCGCGAGCGCATCATCGTGCTCGGCACGGACGTCAACGACGAGATCGCCAACCGCATCTGCGCCGAGCTGCTGCTGCTGGCGGCCGACGATCCCGACCGCGACATTTACCTGTACATCAACTCGCCAGGCGGGTCCGTGACCGCAGGTATGGCGATTTACGACATGATGGAATACGTGCCGAACGACGTGGCCACGGTTGCGATGGGCCTGGCGGCTTCCATGGGGCAGTTCCTGCTCTGCGCCGGCGCCCCTGGCAAGCGTTACGCGTTGCCGCACGCCCGCATCATGATGCACCAGCCCTCCGGCGGCATCGGCGGCACCGCCGCCGACATCGCCATCCAGGCTGAGCAGATGCTCTACGTGAAGAAGACGCTGGCCGAGCGGATCGCCTTCCACACCGGCCAGCAGCTGGACCAGATCGAGGCCGATTCCGACCGCGACCGCTGGTTCACCGCCGACGAGGCCAAGGACTACGGCTTCATCGACCACGTGGTCCGCAGCGCGCGTCAGGTGTCCTCGCAGGGCACCGTTTCCTAGGGGGAGCTGAGAAGTGAACATCGAGAGCCGCTACGTTCTCCCCTCCTTCGTCGAGCGCACGTCCTACGGCGTGAAGGAGATGAACCCGTACAACAAGCTCTTCGAGGACCGCATCATCTTCCTCGGAGTGCAGATCGACGACGCGTCCGCCAACGACGTCATGGCGCAGTTGCTGACGCTGGAGTCGCTCGACCCCGACCGTGACATCAGCATCTACATCAACTCGCCCGGCGGGTCCTTCACGGCCATGACGGCGATCTACGACACGATGCAGTTCGTCAGGCCGGAGATCCAGACCGTCTGCCTCGGCCAGGCGGCCTCCGCCGCGGCCGTGCTGCTGTCCGGCGGCACGCCCGGCAAGCGGTTCGCGCTGCCCAACGCCAGGGTGCTGATCCACCAGCCCTCCACCGAGGGCGGCGGCCAGGGAAGCGACATCGAGATCCAGGCCCGGGAGATCCTGCGCATGCGATCCCTCCTTGAGGAGATCATTGCCAAGCACTCGGGCAAGCCGCCGGCCGAAGTTCGTAAGGACATCGAACGCGACAAAATTCTCAACGCCGATGAGGCCAAGGCGTATGGTCTGATCGACGACATCATCCCGGCCAGGAAGAAGCGAGCTCAGGCCGTCGCTTCCTGATCGAGACGCGACGCACCGGAGCGGTGCCCAATAGGGCACGTTCCGGTGCGACTCGCCGCCAGGGGGCTCACTGAGGGCCCAGAAGACGGTAACGTCGAAACCTGAGCGGTTCGGACCGGGTCCGGAGGATACGGATCGCGGGAGCAGGACGGTCCCACGCAAAGGAGTATCTGGGGTGGCACGCATCGGCGACGGGGGAGACCTGCTGAAGTGCTCTTTCTGCGGGAAGAGCCAGAAGCAGGTCAAGAAGCTCATCGCCGGTCCCGGCGTCTACATCTGCGATGAGTGCATCGATCTCTGCAACGAGATCATCGAGGAGGAGCTCTCCGAGTCCTCCGAGCTCAAGTGGGACAATCTGCCCAAGCCGAGAGAGATCTACGAGTTCCTCGACGCCTACGTCATCGGCCAGGACAAGGCCAAGAAGGCGCTCTCGGTGGCGGTGTACAACCACTACAAGCGGGTGCAGTCAGGCGACCGCGGCAGGGACGACGGACTGGAGCTGTCCAAGTCCAACATCCTGCTTCTCGGTCCGACGGGATCCGGCAAGACGCTGCTGGCGCAGACGCTGGCCAAAATGCTCAACGTGCCGTTCGCCATCGCGGACGCCACGGCGCTCACCGAAGCCGGCTACGTCGGCGAAGACGTCGAGAACATCCTGCTCAAGCTCATCCAGGCGGCCGACTACGACGTCAAGAAGGCCGAGACGGGCATCATCTACATCGACGAGGTCGACAAGATAGCCCGCAAGAGCGAAAACCCCTCGATCACCCGCGACGTGTCGGGCGAGGGCGTGCAGCAGGCGCTGCTGAAGATCCTGGAAGGCACGACCGCCTCGGTTCCGCCGCAGGGCGGCCGCAAGCACCCGCACCAGGAGTTCATCCAGATCGACACCACCAACGTGCTGTTCATCTGCGGCGGCGCGTTCGCCGGCCTCGAGAAGATCATCGAGTCGCGGGTCGGCAAGAAGGGCATCGGCTTCAACGCCATCATCAGGTCGAAGGAAGAGGTCGACTCCGCCGACATCTTCGGCGACGTGATGCCGGAAGACCTGCTGAAGTTCGGCATGATCCCCGAGTTCGTCGGCCGGCTCCCCGTCATCACCTCGGTGCACAACCTCGACCGTGAGGCGCTCATCCAGATCCTCACCGAGCCGCGCAACGCCTTGGTCAAGCAGTACCGCAAGCTGTTCGAGATCGACGGGGTCGAGCTCGAGTTCACCGACGACGCGCTCGAGGCGATCGCCGACCAGGCGATCCTGCGCGGCACGGGAGCTCGAGGCCTGCGCGCCATTCTCGAGGAGGTGCTCCTGTCGGTGATGTACGAAGTGCCCTCCAGGCAGGACGTCGCCCGGGTGGTCATCACCCGTGAGTCGGTGCTGGAGCACGCCATCCCGACGCTCGTCCCGCGCGACCAGCTGGCCGCCAAGCAGCAGCGCACCCCACGCGAGAAGTCGGCCTGACCCACAAAGGCCCTCACGGCGAGGCCCCCGGACTCCGCTCCGGGGGCCTCGCCGTCTCTCGTGAGAGCGGCGATTCCCCGGAAGTCGCCCGAGGTCCCTAAACTTGACCGCGTGACAACGCCAGAGCTGCCTACCCAGTACACGCCCGCCGACGTCGAGACCCAGAGCTACGAGCGCTGGGTAGCGGGCGGATACTTCGGCGCGGACCCGGGCAGCGGGCGCGAGCCGTACTCGATCGTGCTGCCGCCGCCCAACGTGACGGGCGTGCTCCACATCGGCCACGCGCTCGACCACTCCATCCAGGACGCGCTCAGCCGCCGTGCCCGCATGCGCGGCATGGAGACGCTGTGGCTGCCCGGCATGGACCACGCGGGCATCGCGACGCAGAACGTCGTCGAGCGCGAGCTGGGCAAGGAGGGGCTGTCCAGGCACGACCTGGGCCGCGAGGCGTTCATTGAGCGCGTCTGGCAGTGGAAGGACGAGTCGGGCGGCAAGATCCTCGACCAGATGAAGCGCCTGGGTGACGGCGTCGACTGGTCGCGCGAGCGCTTCACGATGGACGAGGGGCTCTCGCGTGCCGTCCAGACCATCTTCAAGCGGCTCTTCGACGACGGGCTGATCTACCGCGCCGAGCGCATCACCAACTGGTGCCCGCGCTGCCTGACCGCGCTGTCCGACATCGAGGTCGAGCACAGCGAGGACGAGGGCGAGCTCGTCTCGATCCGCTACTCCGACGAGATCGTGGTCGCCACCACCCGGCCCGAGACGATGCTCGGCGACACCGCCGTGGCCGTCCACCCGTCCGACGAGCGCTACGCGCACCTCATCGGCACCGAGGTGGAGCTGCCGCTGACCGGGCGCAGGATCCCGATCGTCGCCGACGAGCACGTCGACCCGGCCTTCGGCACCGGTTGCGTCAAGGTGACGCCCGCCCACGACCCCAACGACTTCGAGATCGGCCGCAGGCACTCCCTGCCGTCGCTGACCGTCATGGACGAGCGCGGCGTGATCACCGCGCACGGCCCCTTCCTGGGTCTCGACAGGTTCGAGGCGCGGCCGGCCGTGGTCGCGGCGCTGCGCCAGCAGGGCCTGATCGTCGCCGAGAAGCGGCCCTACCTCCACGCGGTCGGCCACTGCTCGCGCTGCAAGACCGTCGTCGAGCCGCGGCTGTCGCTGCAGTGGTTCGTCAACGTCTCGCCGCTGGCCAAGGCCGCGGGCGACGCCGTCCGTGACGGGCGCACCCGCATCCACCCGCCCGAGCTGGCCAAGCGCTACTTCGACTGGGTCGACGACATGCACGACTGGTGCATCTCGCGGCAGCTGTGGTGGGGCCACCGGATCCCCGTCTGGTACGGCCCCGCCGGCGAGGTCGTGTGCGTCGGCCCCGACGAGGACCCGCCCGCCGGATACTTCCAGGACCCCGACGTGCTCGACACGTGGTTCTCCTCGGGCCTGTGGCCGTTCTCGACGCTGGGCTGGCCGTCCCAGACGCCCGAACTGGCCCGCTTCTACCCGACGACCGTGCTGGTGACGGGCTACGACATCCTGTTCTTCTGGGTCGCCAGGATGATGATGCTCGGCCTGTACGCCATGGACGGCCAGCCGCCCTTCAGGACCGTCGCCCTCCACGGCATGGTCCGCGACCAGTTCGGCAAGAAGATGTCGAAGTCGTTCGGCAACGTGGTCGACCCGCTCGACTGGATCGACCGCTACGGCGCCGACGCCACCCGCTTCACGCTGCTGCGCGGCGCCAACCCCGGCTCCGACGTGGCGGTCAGCGAGGAGTGGGCGGCAGGCTCGCGCAACTTCTGCAACAAGATCTGGAACGCCACCCGCTTCGCGTTGATGAACGGCGCGGCCACCGGCGAGCTGCCCACCTCGCTGACGGCGGCCGACCGCTGGATCCTGTCCAGGCTGCAGACCGTGATCGCGCAGGCCGACGAGGCGTTCGAGGAGTTCGAGTTCGCCAAGGCCTCCGACCTGCTCTACCACTTCGCGTGGGACGAGGTCTGCGACTGGTACCTGGAGCTGGCCAAGGTCCAGCTGTCCCAGGGGCTCGACCAGACCCGGATCGTGCTCGGACACGTGCTCGACGCGTTGCTCAGGCTGCTCCACCCGCTGGTGCCGTTCGTGACGGAGGAGCTCTGGCGCGCGGTCACCGGCGGCGAGTCGGTGGTCGTCTCCAGCTGGCCCGTGGCCGACGCCCGCTACGCGGACCAGGCCGCCGAGGCCGAGATCCTCGCGCTGCAGGAGCTGGTGACCGAGGTCCGCCGCTTCCGTTCCGACCAGGGGCTCAAGCCGGGACAGAAGGTCGCGGCCAGGCTCTCTCTGGCGGGTACGGCCGTCGCCGCGCACGAGACCGCGATCAGGTCGCTGCTCAAGCTGCAGGAGCCGGGCGAGTCTTTCTCGCCGACGGCTTCCTTCGTGGTGGGCGACGTGACCGTCGAGATCGACACCGCCGGCGCCATCGACGTGGCCGCCGAACGCAAGCGGCTGGAGAAGGACCTGGCCGTGGCTCGCAAGGATGCCGCTCAGGTGGCGGCGAAGCTCGGCAACGAGCAGTTCATGGCCAAGGCGCCGGAGGACGTGGTGACCAAGGTGCGAGCCAGGGCCGAGTCGTCGGCCGCCGACATCGCCAGGCTGGAGGCCCAGCTGGCGGCGCTCCCGACCGGCTGATCGACGTGTGCCGAGGGCCCGGAGTCGTTGGCGACTCCGGGCCCTCCTTGGTGTTTGGCCAACACGAACCAGGGGAAGACCTATTCGTTACCCAAGACGGACGTCGCACGCGCGGCTGGCTGCTACTCTTTTCAAGGCAGGGCGACGTAGCCTGCGAGCACTTCGGATCGAGGCCCTCGCAGAGGCTGCTAGGCTCTCACCACTCCCTCTGAAACACTTCTGATCTTCGGGCGACATCCACACGGTTGGACAAGGCTCGAAAGTTAGAGTAAGTTGAGAGGGTTGCCCCGGAAGCGGGGTGGTCGAGATTGTAGCCAGGTTGACCGGTTTGACAGCAAATCGGGCAAAATGGTAAAGTTAAGACATAACGAAGCGAGTGCGGCCGGGTGGTTGACGGTCTGGCGTCCGTTTCTTGAGAACTCAACAGTGTGTTAAAAGCCA
>NZ_JBEZDO010000016.1:0-229203 GCF_040648355.1 Nonomuraea sp. NPDC049152
CACGGCCCCGAGTCGGGCTGGACCGAGCCACCGGCTTTCCCCCTGAAGGGGTGCAAGAAGGGGAAGTGAAAGGGTGCGGACCCCGGCGGTGGTGGGCACCCGGCCGGGGTCCGCGTGGTCGACGGCTCAGCTGACAGGCGCGTTCATGTCGTTCTGGATCTCGGTGGCGGTGAGGGCTCGGTTGTAGACGCGGACGTCGTCGATGAAGCCGTCGAAGGGGTGCCACCGGAATACGGCGGGACCGGGCCGCGTCCACCTGGAACCGCAGGTCAGTCAGCGGGCCGGGAGCAGGGGTTTCGGCGGCAGACTGTCGTGCGGCGAGTGGGACCGGATTGGCACTCAAGCCGACGCCGGGTTGCTGACCTGCGGAGATGCGGTTGCGGGAGACCGGACAGAATCTAGGTTCTGTCCGGTCGGTGGCTCGGCGCGGCCCGTCCATGCCGTATTCCGGTGGCACCCCTCCAGGGGGTTCGGTGGGGTCGGGTGCCGGGTCAGCCCAGTTGCTGGGCGTTCACGCCGGTGAGGCGTTCGTAGGCGGGGCTTTGGCCGGGGTAGATGACCTGGATGTCGATGGGGAGGGCCGTCCCGGGATCGACGCTGTGTCCGCCGCCTTCGGGGGAACCGAGCAGGACGGCACCGTCGGTGCCGTCACGGAGGATCTCGCCCCAGAAGGTGTCGATGAAGCTCTTGGACAGTGAGGTTCCCTCCGGCAGGTCACCGAAGCCCACGGCCCATTTCATGACGCGGGTGTCCTCGGCGTGCATCGTGAGCCGGTAGGAGTAGAGGTGCCCCGAGCCTTCCGCCCAGTGGCCCCGCAGTTCCTGGTCGACGCGCAGATTCCCCACGAAGCGGGAGGCCAGCGCGGACTGGGCCTGGTCGTTCCAGGAGCCGTTCGGACTCCCGGCCATGGGGATTTCCGACAGCCTCGCGATCGAGGCCCCACGCTCCACCGGTAGTGAGTGTCCCTGCTGGTTGGCGGCCGAGAAGAGCGCGTTGTCCTCGACCGTGTTGTTGACGACGGCGCTCACCCCGTCGCCGCTGTGGTCGAAGCCGTACTCGGAGAAGTCGTTGACGTACGCGCCCGTCGGAATGGCCAGGATCTTGTCGCCATGTCCCGGGGTCTGACCCGCGTTGAAGTTATTGGCCCGGTAGAGACAGAAGTTCCCCTCCGGGCACGCCTCGACCCCCTGGCCGTAGATCAGCTTCGGTTCCGTGTTGTCGCTCATTGCGCTCCCTTACCGTTAGCGGCTGACGCGGTGGTCCCTGGGAAGGGGTTGAACCGCGCCGGACAGGCGGCGTAAGCGGCCGCCAGCCGTGGTGTTCTGTAGAGATCGTCCACGCCGGAGAGGTGCTCCTACCAGCGGAAACGCGGTATCGAACCGCAACCAAGATCGGCTTTTTGCCCGCCGTAGATCGTTCTGCGAGTGCGTGTCACAACCCTGCCCATCGCGATCGTCAGAAGCTGCTGTGATCGCGATGGGCAGGTGGTTCACTGACCGGCGTCGCGATAATGACGGCGACCGTGTTTCCACAGGTCGCTTGCCCGTGGTGACAGCGACCCGAGCGCCGGGCCTTGTCGGGCCGCTCTGGAGGGCTGCGGGTCGATGTCGGGGAGGGTTTGAAGGGGTTTGTCTGGTTTGTGATGAGGTCATGGCGGGGTGGTGATCACGTCTCTGGGGCCGCGGTCCGCCGCTCGGAAGACTCTGAGGCGCAGCAAGACGAACCATCCGAACGGGAGAGACGAACCCATGCGCGCCCTCACGAAGCTGTCCGCCCTCGCCACCGCCGTCGCCGTCACCGCCGCGGTCGCCCCTGCCGCCCTGGCCGCGTCCGCCGCGACCCCCGTCTGGGGTGGATGCGCGGCTGGGGCGGGCGTCGACCCGCGGCAGGAGTGCACGACCCTGCAGGTGCCCATGGACTACCAGGCGCCGGGCGGGCGGACGATCTCGCTGGCCGTCTCACGGATCAGGACCGCCAAGCCGGAGCTCAGGCGAGGCGTTCTGCTGCTGATCCCAGGCGGTCCTGGCAGTCCGGGGCTGAACAGGCCGAGCGCGCAGGCGAAGCGGCTCCCGCAGGAGGTGCTCGACCGTTTCGATCTGGTCGGGTTTGATCCGCGCGGGGTGGGGGCGAGCACGCCGGTCTCGTGCGGGTTGAGCAAGGCGGATGTGGCGCTCACCAGGCTCAAGCCGTGGCCTGCCGTACACGGGGACATCTCCGAGAACGTGGCGTGGTCGCGGCGGATCGCGGAGGCGTGCGCGCGCACCGGCGGTGAGGTGTTGCGGCACATCAGCACCCGCAACGAGGCCAGGGACATCGACAGCATCAGAAGGGCGCTGGGCGAGGAGAAGCTGTCGTACTGGGGGATCTCGTACGGGACGTACGCGGGTGCGGTCTACGCGCAGATGTTCCCCGAGCGCACGGATCGCGTGGTGCTGGACAGCAATGACGACCCCGACCCGCGGCGTGTGGCGCGGGCGTGGCTGGCGAATTACTCCGTCGGGGTGGAGGACAGATTCCCCGACTTCGCCGCGTGGGCCGCCGCGCGCGACGGCGAGTACGGCTTCGGCGGGGACGCGGGGGCGGTCCGCCGTACGTTCCTGCGGCTCGCGGCGCGGCTGGACCGGCACCCGGTGCCGTGGCCCGGCGCCAACCCCGAGGAGCTGAACGGCAACGTGTTGCGTGAGACCATGCTCAACGCCTTCTACAGCGACGCGGGCTTCCCGATGCTGGCGGGTCTGATGCGGGCGGCGATGGCGGGCGACCCGCTGCCCGCGCCGAACACTCCGCCTGAGAACGCGCTGCAGAACACCGCGGCGTCGGCGGCCGCGACGCTGTGCAACGACGTCGAGTGGCCGAGTTCGGTGACCTGGCACCGGCGGAAGGTGGCGCAGGACAGGGCGCGGTACCCGTTGACGGCGGGGATGCCGGTCAACATGGGGCCGTGCGCGTACTGGCCCTACCCGGTGGCGGAGGCGCCGGTGCGGATCACGTCGCATGGGCCCTCCAACGTGCTGCTCATCCAGAACCTGCGCGACCCCTCGACGCCGTACAGCGGGGCGAAGGAGATGCGGCGGGCGTTCGGCGAGCGGGCGCGCATGGTGGCCGTGGACTCGGGCGGGCACGGCGTCTACCTCGCGAACGGCAACGCCTGCGGTGACCGTACGGTGACCGCGTTCCTGACCGAAGGGGTACGGCCGGAGCGGGACCTGCTGTGCGAGGCGGCGGCGAAGTAGCCATGAAGACAGCCGAAAGGCCGGGTGCGTGGAGCGCACCCGGCCTTTCTACGTGAGGTCAGACCGTGAGATCCTCCGCCGGCGGCAGGATCTCACCACCTATCCCTGGGAGAGAAGAGCCTTGCGGAGCCTGTCGTTGGCCCGCTGGATGTCACGCTTCGCGCGCTGGACGCGCTTGAAGCGGGACACCATCCGATACTCCTCAGCCTCCCGGTGGAGGGTTTGTATTCGGTCGTTGACCAGTTCTTGATACATATACGGCATTTCGAAGCTCCTACCAGGAATGATGCTCATCGGATGTCTCGGCTTTCTGTGGTGCGGTGGGTGGGATTCAGGCAGCGACCGGGTGCTTGCGGGGACGCCCGCGAGGCCGCTTACGGGGAACGACGGTCCCCCGGAGGATCAGCTCGCCGCCCCAGACGCCCCACGGCTCCTCGCGCTCGAGCGCGCGGGCCAGGCAGGCCTTCTGGATCGGGCAGCCGCCGCAGAGCGTCTTCGCGAACTCGACGTCCTCGGGCGACTCGGCGAACCACAGGTCGGGGTCGGTACGACAGGGGATTCCGGCTTCGTCGATCAGGTCCATGATCGTCTTGGCCCCCATCTGTGTCTCCTTCTGGTTGTTCTTGGTCGGATACCTCATGGGTGTCTGGGGGATCACGGACAAACAAGAAGGCCGCGGATCCTGTCTGCGGATCCGCGGCCTGGAGGCTGAAAGTGCCGGTCAGGTTATGACCGGTTCATCCCTCCAGGGATGCGGACCGCGCAGTCCACCCTTGGTGATCTGCTGGGTCGGCACGTCGGCGCCCGCGACGTAGACGGGGGCGCCCTGGGCAGCGGCTGCGCCATAGCCTGCGTGGAACGCGAGCTGGCTACGGGCAGACTTGTCCTGTCGTAGCTTGGCCAGGCCACTGGCGAGCCTGACGCCGTCACGGCATGCGGAAGCGAGCCACTGCGTGGCCGACATTTCAGTCATGTTCGTCACTGGGCTCACCTCCACTCTGGGATCGTCGGACAGGAGTGTCCGACTCGCTTGACCATGACCCTAAACCGGGAAGCCCGGAAGGGGCAACATATTTTCTACCTGCAGTTTTACGACTTCGCCACGCGGATCATGCACTCCTGAACCACGGACACGGCCAGGTCTCCCGACGGGGTGAACATCTCGCCCCGCGCCAGACCTCGCGCGCCCCCTGACCAGGGGGACTCCTGAGCATAGAGCACCCAGTCGTCGGCCCTGAAGGGACGGTGGAACCACATGGCGTGGTCGAGGGAGGCTCCGGTGACGTTCGACGCGCCCCACGCGAGGCCATGGGCGAGGAGCACGGTGTCGACGAGCGTGTAGTCGGAGGCATAGGCGGCCAGGACGACATGCAGCAGACGGTCGTCGGGCAGCTCGGCGTCGTAGCGGAACCACACGTTGTTCTCCGCCGACCGCAGCGACGGATCCTTGTAGGCCTCCCAGGTCAGCGGGGAGACGTAGCGGGCGTCGACGGGGCGGGGGCGGGCCAGCCACTCCTTCCACTGGGAGTCGTCGCCCACCAGCTCCAGCATGCGCGACTGGAACGTCGGCAGCTCCTCGGGAGCCACGACCTTCGGCATGACCGCGGCCTGGTGGTGGACGCCCTCCTCGAAGATGTGGAAGGAGGCGGACATCGTGAAGATCGCCTTGCCGTGCTGGACGGCGACGACCCTGCGGGTGGTGAAGGACCTGCCGTCCCTGACCCGCTCGACGTTGTAGACGATCGGGATGGAAGGGTCGCCAGGGCGGATGAAGTAGGCGTGCAGAGAGTGCACGTCACGGTCGTCTGGGACGGTACGGCCGGCGGCGACGAGCGCCTGGGCCGCGACCTGGCCGCCGAAGACCCTCTGGATGCGCTCTTCGGGGCTACGCCCGCGGAAGATGTCGAGCTCGATCTGCTCCAGGTCGAGCAGGTCGAGAAGCTCCTTGAGCGCTTCGTTCACGGGGGTCCCCTTCTACGGCGGAAAGCCATCCAAACCTAGTGTGTCGGTGCTGATGCCTCGACCGCTCACCGGGGCGTTGCCGGGGCCAAAGGGGCCCGAGGTAGCAGGCGTCTTTCGGAGGGCGACGGCCGAAGGGGCGCGGGACCCAGGTCTCCTGTGGTGAAGATCTCTCGGGGTCGCATGGGGTGCCGGAGCGTGCGGCCCGACGAGGTCACCAGGTGGCGCGGCGGCCTTCGGAGGAACGAGCGGCCCGACCGCGTCCCTTGGAAGGCGGACCGGACCGAAGGGGGGCACGGGCGGTGCCGGAGTCGCGCGGCCCGACAAGGTCAACAGGTGGCGGGTGGCCGTTGGAGGAGTGTGCGGCTCGACGGGGGCGTCGGGTGGCGGGTGTCCTTCGACTCGGGGGTCGACGGAGAGAGAGGGCAAGATCCGCGGGTGTCTCGGGGGTGGAGGAGTGTGCGGGGTTAGGGGTGGGTGCGGCAGATGTCGAGGACGGCGGCGCCGTACCGGTCGAGTTTGACCTTTCCGATCCCCGCGATCGACAGCAGTTCCTGCTCGCTCCGCGGGGCGCGTTCGGCGATGGCCTGGAGGGTGACGTCCGTGAACACCACGTACGGCGGCACCTTGGCCTCCTTAGCCATGGACGTGCGCCAGGCCTTTAGCGCCTCCAGCAGCGCCTCGTCGTAGTCGGAAGGGCACGTCGAGCACCGGCCCAGCTTCTGCTCGGCCGCCGCCACCAGGGTCTTCCCGCACACCCTGCAGTTGACGGGCGCGGCGACCGCGCGGCGGGGGGCGGTGGCCGTACCCGAGGGAGCGGACGATCGCATGGGACGCCCCGTCAGGCCGTCGAGGAAGCGGGAGGGGCGGCGGCCCTTGCGTCCGCCCGGAGCGCGGGCGAGCGCCCACGACAGTCCGAGGTGGACGCGGGCGCGGGTGATGCCGACGTAGAGGAGGCGGCGCTCTTCCTCGATCTGTTCGGGCGTCTCGGCGTAGATGATCGGCATCATGCCGTCGGTGAGCCCGACGAGGAACACCGCGTCCCATTCCAGACCCTTGGCCGCGTGGAGGGAGGCGAGGGTGACGCCCTCGACGGGCGGGGCGTGCTGCTCGCTGGCTCGGCGTTCGAGTTCGACGACGAAGGCGGGCAGGTCGGCGCCCTCGGCGGCCAGGTCCTCGGCCAGGTCGGCGAGGGCGCGCAGTGACTCCCACTCCTCGCGCGCCTTGCCGCCGCCCGGCGGGACAGGGGTCAGGCCGATGCCGCCGAGGATGCCGTGGACCTCCTGAGCCAGGGGTTCGCCGGAGGCGGATCGGGCCGCGCCGCGCAGCAGGACGACGGCCCGCCGTACCTCTGGACGCTCGAAGAAGCGGTCGGCGCCGCGCACCAGGTAGGGGATCTCGGCCTTGGCGAGCGCCTCCTCGTAGGCCTCCGACTGGGCGTTCACGCGGAACAGGACGGCGATCTCGCGGGGGGACACACCCTTGTCGATCAGCTTCCTGATCGCGCGGGCCACACCGGCGGCCTCGGCGGGCTCGTCGTCGTGCTCGGAGAAGGTGGGCGCGGGACCCTCGGGCCGCTGGGCGACGAGTTCGAGGCGGTGGGGGCTCTTGCCCTTGGCGATCACGAGGTTGGCGAGGCTGACGACCTCGGGCGTGGAGCGGTAGTCGCGGACCAGCTTGATCAGCGAGGCGTTCGGGTGCTCGACGGAGAACCCGGTGAGGTAGCGGGGGGTCGCTCCGGTGAAGGAGTAGATCGTCTGGTTGGGGTCGCCGACCACGCACAGGTCGTCGCGACCGCCGAGCCAGGTGTCGAGCAGGAGCTTCTGCAGCGGGTTGACGTCCTGGTACTCGTCGACGACGAAGTAGCGGTACTGCTGGCGGATCTGGTTCGCGACGTCGGGGTGCTCGGTCATCACCGCCGCGGTCAGCTCGAGGATCGTCTCGAAGTCGACCAGGTGGCGCTCGCGGCGCAGCTGCTCGTAGGCCTCGTAGAGCCGGGCGATCTCCTCGGCGGGGGCGGGGGGCGAGCGGTGGGCCTTGGCCGCGGCGGCGACGTAGTCCTCGTGCCCGATCTGGGTGACCTTGGCCCACTCGATCTCGGAGGCGATGTCGCGCAGCTCGGACCGGTCGGGGCTGCGGCGGATCAGCCTGGACGCCTCCACGAGCAGCGGCAGCTTCGACTCGATCACCGAGGGCGCGGACCCGCCGATCACCTTGGGCCAGAAGTAGGTGAGCTGGCGCAGCGCGGCGGCATGGAAGGTGCGCGCCTGCACGCCGGGCGTGCCGAGCTGGCGCAGCCGCTGCCGCAGCTCTCCCGCGGCGCGGGTGGTGAAGGTCACCGCGAGCACGCCTTGGGCGTCGACCACGCCGGTCTGTACGGCATGCGCGATGCGGTGGGTGATCGCTCTGGTCTTGCCCGTTCCCGCACCGGCGAGCACGCAGACCGGGCCGCGTACGGCCTCGGCCACCGCGCGCTGCTCAGGGTCGAGCCCGGCCAGAACGTCATCACCTGTCATCACATCAACATCCTCGCAGGAGGTGGCGGGGGGCTGCTCCATTCTGGCAACATGCCGCCGTCACCTGTTTCTTCGTCGCCGAGATGCGAAAAGTAGGTCATTTCCCCCACAATGGGGCCCGACCGAATCATGGGGGAAAGGAAGGCCCGTGCGAGCTGCGGTAATCGCGGGTGCTCTCGCTGCCGTCGCGTTGATCCCCGGAGTGGCGCACGCGTCGAAGGACCCGTCCCCCTCGTACGGCGACCCGCTGGGCGGCACGACGTTCGAGACCGTGTCGTACGGCCCCGGCCGCCACCAGGCCATGGACGTCTGGTGGATGCCCGACTACACCAAGCACCCCGCCGTCTTCCTCATCCACGGCGGCTGGTGGTCGAGCGGCGACAAGAAGTACATGACCGAGGTCACCCGCAGCTACGTCGAGCTCGGCTACACGGTCTTCAACCTCAACTACCGCCTGTCCACCGAGGCGCCTTGGCCCGCGCAGCGCACCGACGCGTTAGACGCCATCGCCACCGCCCGCAGGCACGCCGAGCGCTGGAACTTCGACCCGAACAACTACGTGGTCGTCGGCTTCTCCGCGGGCGGCCACATCGCCGCCGCCGTCGGCACGTACGGCGACGGCCTGCTGCAGGGGCTGAAGGGCGTCGTCGGCGTCTCCCCCGTGATCTCGCCGCTGCGCGCCTACACCGACGGCGCCGACTCCACCGACCCCAACCGCATCAAGCTGCGCGACGCCGCGATCAGACTGGCGGGCGGGTGCGAGCCCAAGGGCAAGTGCTCGCGTGTGTGGGCCTCGATGGAGGTGCCGTGGCACGCCAGCAAGAGGGACGCGCCGATGCTGACCGTCCACTCCGACGACGAGTTCGTGCCGGCGTCGCAGAGCCTGCTGCTGAAGCAGATGCTCGGCCAGGTCGGGGTGAAGATGACGGTCTTCACCGAGCCGGGCATCTCGCACAGCGCGCCGCTCTACAGGGAGCCGGGCGTCGCGGAGCGCGTGCAGCAGTGGATCGGCGAGCGGCTGTCGTCCTGACCCGGGGATTACGTAGGCCATACGGATTGTTGCGCTCTTTGGCCTTCGTTTGAACCCGGAAGGATTGTCATATGGCGCTCACCGTCTACTCCACCAGCTGGTGCGGTCCCTGCAAGCGGCTCAAGAGCCAGCTCACCCGTGAGGGCATCGCCTACGAAGAGGTCGACATCGAGCGGAACCCCGCGGCGGCGGAGTTCGTGATGAGCGTCAACAACGGCAACCAGATGGTGCCCACTGTGGTCTTTCCTGACGGGACCGCGGTCACCAACCCCTCGGTGAACGAGGTGAAGATCCGCCTCGCCGCGATCGTCTGACCGGTCCTCCGGGGCCCCGCTCGTGCGCGTGGGGCCCTTGGGGCGCCGCGAGGGGCGGTGGGTAGCCGCCGGCCTGGCCGGACAGCAGCCACGGTTCGTGGACGTGCGCCGCGGGCACGTCGGCCAGCTCCGGCACGTACCGGCGCACGTAGTGGCCCTCGGGATCGAACCGCCTGGCCTGCCGCAGCGGGTTGAACGTCCTGTTGGGCCGCGTGTCGTTGCCCGTGCCCGCGACCCACTGCCAGTTGCCCGCGTTGTTGGCCACGTCCCCGTCCAGCAGCAGGTCGAAGAAGTGGTCGTAGCCCACCCGCCAGTCGATCCGCAGGTGCTTGACGAGGTAGGCCGCGGTGATCAGGCGGGCGCGGTTGTGCATCCAGCCCTCGGCGAGCAACTGCCGCATGCCCGCGTCGACGATCGGCACGCCCGTCATGCCTTCGCGCCACGCCTGCTCGGCGTCCTTGTCGGTACGCCATTCCGTGCCCCGCGGGCGGTAGTCGCGCCGGTTCAGGTCGGGGAAGGCGAAGGCGACCTGGTGGTGGAAGTCACGCCAGCACAGCTGCCTGACGAAGTCCTCGTTCCCGCAACCGGCCAGCTCCAGCGGGGACAGGCAGCCGAACCTCAGGTAGGGGCTGAGCCTGGAGGTCCCGTCGCCCGCCAGGTCGTCGTGCAGGTCGGCGTAGTCGTCCAGGCGGTCGCGCGTCCAGGTGCGCATCCTCTCCCTCGCCGCCGCCTCTCCGCCCCTGATCCCTCCGTACGGTAGGCCGCGCGGAATGGCGCCGGCCCGTAGCCCCTTGGGCGTCGGGACGACCTGCGGCGCCTCGGCCAGCGCCCGCCGCGGTGCGGCGGACCACGCTCGCCAGTAGGGGGTGAAGACCCGGTAGTGGTCGCCGCCTCCCGAGGGCCGCAGCTGGTCGGGCGGCATGACGGTCACGCCGGGGAAGCGCCGGAACCCGATTTGCTCCTCCGCGAACCTCTGCTGCCTGCGCCTGGCGAGCGAGCTGACGTCGGCGCTGGTGAAGATGTCGGTCGCCGACGTCTCGCGGGCCAGGCGCATGGTCTCGGCGACCGTGTCGCCCTGCCGTACCAGAAGGTCTCCGCCGCGGGCGCGCAGCGAGTCGCGCAGGTCCCGCAGGCAGTCGAGCAGGAACGCGCCGCGCCGCCCCGAGGGGATCGCCGGGTCGAGCACGAACAGCGGCACCACCCGCCTGGCCTGCGCGCAGGCGGCGGCGAGCGCCGGGTGGTCGCGGACCCTGAGGTCCCTGTTGAAGAGAACTATCACCGTGTCCATCACTTGAGCATTCGGCGCCCGGCGCCCGGCGGTTGCGGCCGGGGGGAGGCCGATCCGTCACAATGTCGGGATCGGTGCGCATGAGCGGGGCGACGAGCCTCCCGAGGAAGGGCCTGGGTACGGCATCGGCGCGGTGTCCAGGCGGCTCGGCGTGCCCGCGCCCACGCTGCGGACGTGGAACCTGCGGTACGGCATCGGCCCCAGCAGGCGCAGCCCCGGCGGCCACCGCCGCTACGACACGGCCGACCTGCGGCGTCTGGAGGAGATGAACCGGCTGATCCGCGCGGGGGTCGCGCCCGCGGACGCCGCCCGCGAGGCTCTCCGGCTCCGGATCACGCCCGGCGACGGTCCGTCGGCGCCTGCCGTGGCGCCGGAGGGGCGAGAGCGAGGGCAGGTGCCGACGGCGGCGATGATGGCGAGGGCGGCGCAGGCGCTCGACGGGCGCGTCGTCGCCGAGGGTGTCGCCGCCGCGCTGGCCGGGCGCGGCGTCGTGTGGACGTGGGAGCGGCTGGTCCGCCCCGTCTTCGGGACGATCCACCTCAGGCAGGCGGAGACGGGGGCGGGCATCGAGGTCGAGCACCTGTTCTCCGACCGGCTGCTGGCGGCGCTGTCCCCGCTGGTCGAGCGCCCAGCCCGGCCCGTGAACGCGCGGCCCGTGCTGCTGGCGTGCGCGGAGGAGGAGCAGCACAGCCTGCCCGTCTACGCGCTGGCCGCCGCGCTGACCGTGGACAGGCTGGTGGAGACGCGGGTGCTGGGCGCTCGCACGCCGTACCGGGCGCTGGGGGACGCGATGCGCCGCCTCGGCCCTTCCGTCGTCTTCGTCTGGTCGCAGCAGTCCTCGACCGGCGACCCGGCCCCGCTGAGAGGACTGCCTGCGGTGCGCCCGCCCAGCAGGATCATCGTCGGCGGCCCCGGGTGGGCGGAGCCGCTGCCCGCCAAGGTCACCCGGGTGACCTCGCTGGACGAGGCCATCATCGTGATCGCCGCGGCTCTCGACTGATCTCCCTGGCCTTGGTTGCGCGGCTTTCCGCACTCCAGGTTGAATGAGTTTTGAATGAATTATCTCGCGAGGGAGGTATCCATGGAGGCGCTCGCCGAGTGCTACCGCACCCACGCCTCGCTGGTCCGCTCGTACCTGCGCCGCCTGGTGCCCGCGCAGGACATCGACGACGTCACCCAGGTGGTGTTCACCGAGGTCTGGCGGTCCAGGCACAGGTACGACCCGGCAAGGAGCCTGGAGACGTGGGTCCTCTGCATCGCCCACAAGCGGGCCGTCGACCATCTGCGTGGCCGTCGCCCGCCCACTGTCCCTTTGGAGGTCGTCGGCGACCCGGAGGGGCCCGACGGCAGGGCGGTCGGCGACGACCTCGCCGACCGCGACCTCGTCCGCCGCGCGCTCGCCGAGCTGCCCGATCCGCAGCGCCAGGCCATTGAGCTGGCCTACTACGGCGAGCTGAGCCAGCGGGAGATCGCCGAACGGCTGCGCGTCCCGCTCGGCACCGTCAAGGCCCGTACGGCACGCGGCCTGCACCGGCTCTCGACGCTGCTGGCGGCGGCATGACGGCCAGGCCGAGGATCGCGGTGTCCAGCTGCCTGCTGGGGGAGCTCGTCAGGTTCAACGGCGGCCACAGCCGCGACAGGTTCCTTTCGGGAGCGCTCGACCCGTTCGTGGACTGGGTGCGGATCTGCCCCGAGATGGAGGTCGGCCTCGGCACCCCGCGCGAGACGCTCAGGCTGGAGCGCTCACCCGGCGGTCCGCGGCTGATGACCCGTACGACGAGGGCCGACCTGACCGACCGCATGACCGCACTGGCGCGCGCCCGCAGCGCCGCGCTCGACGTGGACGGGTACGTGTTCAAGTCCAGGAGCCCCAGCTGCGGCGTCCACGGCATCCCGCTCCACCCCGAGGGCGGCGGCGGGCCGGTCGGCAAGCGCGACAGGGGCACGTTCGCGTCGGTCGTGATGGACGCGCACCCACTGCTCCCCGTCGAGGACGAGGGGCGGCTGAACGACGCGCTGCTCAAGGAGAGCTTCGTGGAGCGGGTCTTCGCCCACGCCAGGCTGCGTGAGCTGCTGGACGGCGACTGGCGTCCGGCCGACCTGGTCGCCTTCCACGCCAGGCACAAGATGCAGATCCTCGCCCACGACCCCGTCCACTACAGGGAGGCGGGTCGCGTGGTGGCGGGGGCGGGCCTGCGGCCCAGGGAGGAGCTGGGCGCCCACTACAGCCGGGCGTTCCGCGCGGCGCTGGCCAGGAGGGCCACCGTGGGAGGGAACGTCAACGTGCTGCAGCACTGCATGGGGATGCTTCAGCTCGATCCGGCGAGGCGGGCGGACCTGGTGGAGGTCATCGGGTCGTACCGGGCGGGCAGGGTGCCGCTCAGCGTCCCCACTACCCTGCTGAGGCATCACGCCCGTGGCGAGCCCGCCGCCTATGTCCGCGACCAGACCTACTTGCTGCCCTTCCCCGAGGCGTTGCGCCTGCGCAATCACGTGCCGGCGTGACCGCCCTGTCACGTCACCAGTCGCCGGTCAGGTGGTCGCCGTACCAGGTCTCGATCAGGCGGCGAGCGATGGAGACGGGCGGCGGGAGCCGTACCTCGCCGCTCTCGAGCGCGGCCAGCAGCTCGGCGCGGGTGAACCAGCGGGCCTCGGCGATCTCGTCGGCGTCGCAGACGAGATCGGTCGTGGTGGCCTGGGCGAAGAAGCCCAGCATGAGGCTGCGGGGGAACGGCCACGGCTGGCTGCCCAGGTAGCGGGGGTTGACGACGGTGACGCCCACCTCCTCGGCCACCTCGCGGATGACCGCGTGCTCCAGCGACTCCCCCGGCTCCACGAACCCTGCCAGGATCGACAGGCGGCCCTCGGGCCACTGGGGTCCGCGCGCCAGCAGGCAGCGGTCGCGCTCGTCGCGGACCAGCATGATGACCGCGGGGTCCACCCTGGGGAAGTGCTGGCTGCGGTCCTCGGGGCAGACGCGGATGTGCCCGCCGGCCTCGACTCTCGTACGGCTGCCGCACCGCGGGCAGAACTCGTGCGTGGTGTGCCAGGCCTCCAGGGCGACGGCGTAGACGAGCAGGCCCGCGTCGCGGTCGCCCAGGAGCGCTCCCACCTGGCGCAGACCCGCGGGGAAGGGCTCGCCCTCAGGGGTGTCGTTCAGGCCCAGCGGCGCGACGACGCGGCCGTTGGAGTCGGCCGTGGCGAACCCGGGCAGCGGCGCGGCGACCGCGAAGTAGGCGGCGCCGGCCTCGACGCCGAGCAGGTAGCGCTCCCCCTCGGGAGCCTCGTCCGTGGTGTAGAGGACGGCCTCGACCTCGTCGCCCGTGCGCCTGACCAGTGTGTGGCCCTCGCTGACGAGCAGCACCCTGCTCGCCGGGTTCGCCCACGCTTCGGCGAGCCAGCCCGTGTCGCCACGCAGCAGCGCCGACCTGTCGATCGTGCCGCGTGCGAGTAGCAAGGGCCCCAGCAACTGCTCTTCGGCCGTCGTCTCCACGCGCCACTTCCTCCCCGAAGGTCCGATGTCATCCTATGACGGTCCTTTGACCGCAGCAGGATGCGGGCCCTGGACGCGTGAACGTCAAGGGCCCTCGTGTGAGGCAGCGTAGACCACCAGGTCGTCACGGTAGCCGCGCCTTCACTCATCGACGCCGCCAAGACACGTGATCAGCCGGCGGATTGCCTCGCAGACTCTCATACGGGCTGATTACGCCGTCCATGCCGCATGATGATCTCTGCCGCGCTAGGATCTGCCGAGTTAGGTTAGCCTTACCTGATTCCGGGGGTGCCACGCGTTGCGGCTCTACGTGACCGCTGCCAAACCGACCGACTCGGTGACCGACGGTTTCCTGCCCGCGGCTCGCGCCTTGGGCTGCGACGTCACGATCCTCACCGACCGGCCGGAGCAGCATCCTGACGCGATCGCGTGCGACGTGTGGGATCCGCGAGCGGTGATCGACGCGATCGCGCACCACCATCGGCCTGACGTGATCTTCTCCAACTCCGACCACCTGCAGGTGGAGACCGCGCTGGCGGCGGAGTACTTCGGCCTGCCCGGCAAGGACTGGCGGGCCTGCCTGGCGGCCAAGAACAAGTCGCTGACCCGCAGGAGGCTGGCCGAGGCGGGGGTGGAGCGGGTCTG
The DNA here is from genome assembly GCF_040648355.1 of Nonomuraea sp. NPDC049152. Classification (NCBI taxonomy): domain Bacteria; kingdom Bacillati; phylum Actinomycetota; class Actinomycetes; order Streptosporangiales; family Streptosporangiaceae; genus Nonomuraea; species Nonomuraea sp. NPDC049152. The sequence continues at coordinate 14,479 of NZ_JBEZDO010000016.1, forward strand.
GTCCGTACGGCTGGCCCCCGGCGACCCCGTGCCGGGCCGCGTGCCCTACCCGGTGGTGGTGAAGCCGCGCGAAGGGGTGGCCAGCGAGAACGTCATGCTGGTCGAGCGCGACCTGGAGCGGGCGATCGCCGGGCTGCGGGACCGGCCGCTGGTCGTGGAGGAGTACCTGGAGGGGCCGCTGCGCACGCTGGAGACGCTCGGCGACGGCACCACGACGCGGGTGCTGGGCGGCTTCGCGACCACGCTGGGGCCGCTGCCGTACTTCGTGGAGGAGCGGCTGGACTGGGCGCCCGACGCCGACCCGCACGTGCTGCGGGCGCTGGCCAGGCTGGGGGTCGGCTTCGGGGCGTGCCACACCGAGTACGTGGTCACCGCGAAAGGCCCGAGAATCGTCGAGGTGAACTACCGGGTCATCGGTGACAACTGCGACTTCCTGCTGGCCGACATCCTCGGCGTGCCGCTGTTCGAGTGGATCCTGCGGGTGCACATGGGCGAACCCGCGCCCGAGATTCCCTCCGCCGGCGGTCACGGGTGCGCGGTGAGTGTGGTGGCCGACAGATCGGGCGTGGTCGTGGAGGCACCGCCCGCCTACGAAGGGGACGGGTTGTGGCACAGGCCGCTCAGAAGCGTGGGCGACAGGGTGGAGCTCACCCACACCAACCGCGACTACCTGGGCGTGATCAGAGCGGTCGGGCCCTCGGCGGAGAGGGTCGAGGCGGCCGTCGGGTCGTTCATGGAACGGCACCCGTGGGTGATCGCGTGAGACCGCGCGAGCCGTACCTGGCCAGGAGGATCCTCGACGCGCTGCTGCGGGAGGACTACGGCGACCTGGCCAAGCGGGTCACCAGGAGCAAGGAGGGCGTGGCGCTGCTGCTGGCCGACGGCAGGCGCGTACGGCTGGCCCCAGGCCTGCTCTTCCAGGACTTCGTGGTCGCCGACGACGAGCTGCTCGGCCTCGAACAGGTGCTCAACACGCTGCAGGAGATCGCCGACCCCGAGGACGCGGAAGGCGTGGCGGCCTTCTTCGAGGAGTGCGTGGAGGCCCTGCACTCGCTCGAACTGCACGACGAGCACAGACCTCCCGTCACGGGCAGGGAGCTGGCCGACTACGAGTCGCTCGCGGCCTTCGTCGACCACCCCGTCTACCCGACCGCGCGGGCGCGGGCCGGACTGTCGGACGACGAGCTGCTGGCCTACGCCCCCGAGTTCGCGCCCTCGTTCGACCTGCGATGGGCGTGGGTGCCGCGCGAGCGCGTGAAGGGCGCGGCCACGCACTGGGCGCGGGAGGAGGACGGCGCGGTGCTGCTGCCCGTCCATCCGCTGACCGTGGGCGCGCTGCCGCCGCAGGCCCGCATCGCGGAGGACGGGCCGCCGATCACGGTCAGGCCCACGCTGTCGATGCGGACCGTCCAGCTCGACGCGCGCACGCAGCTGAAGCTGCCGCTGCCCACCAGCACGCTCGGCCGCCGCAACCGCCGCTCGATCAAGCCGTCGACGCTGGCCGACGGCGCCGCCGCCGAAAGGCTGCTGCGCGGGCTGGCCGACCCCGACATCCTGCTGGCCGACGAGCAGACCTACGCCCACGCAGGCCACGAGTACCTCGGCTGGATGCTGCGCCGCCTGCCCGAGGGCACGATCATCCCCGTCGCCGCGCTGAACGTCCCCGAGGTGCGCGACGAGCTCGGCGACGTGGAGAGCCTGCTCACCCGCTACCTGACGACGCTGCTGCGCTGGAACGTGCGGCTGTTCGTCAGGTACGGCGTGGCCCTGGAGGCCCACCAGCAGAACCTCGCGCTCGTCCTGACAGGGGGCGACCTCAAGCTGCTCGTCAAGGACAACGACGGCCTGCTCGCCTCCCCCGCCAGGCTGGCCGCCGCCGGCGTGGCCCCGCCCTCCTTCGCCGACGAGCGGATGCTCACCGACGACCCGCACGCGCTCGCCGACGTGTTCGTGACCATCACCCTGCACCTGGCCGCGGCCTCCATCGCCTTCGGCGCGCTGCCCGCCGACCGGGCGGCCGCGCTGGTGCGCTCGTGCCTGGACGAGGCGCTGGCCGAGCACGGCGACGACCCGATGGCCAGGCTGCTCCGCGCCCGCACGCTCGACGCGGCCAGGCTGACCGGCAAGTCGATGATCACTGCGGGGACGCTCATGGCCAAGGAGCGCTCGGGCGCGCGCGACATCAACAAGTTCTACGGCACCAGCGGACCCAACTACCTGCGGGTCCTTTCCCTGCTGAGGAGCGCTTGATCATGGAAAGCCTGGTCCTCGACCCGCCTGCCGCGATCGCCGAGGAGGCCACGCTGTCGGCACTGCTGCGCTGCTGCGTGCGCGAGGTGGCAGGGCCGCGAGGGCACGTGTGGCACGCTTCGCCGTACCTGCTGCTGACGGTGGGCGGCACCCTCATCAGGGCGCGCACGGGCGGCGGCGGCGCGCTGCGGTTCGAGGGGCAGGTGGAGCGTCTGGAGTCGGGCGCGTGGGCGCCGCTGACCGCCGACGAGCTGGTCAAGCTGGCGGAGGCCGAGCTCGACGGGCACAACCCCGAGTTCGCCGGACAGGTGGCCGCCAGCAGGAACGCGCTGGCGGAGATCCTGCGGGCCCGCGCCTCCGCACCGCCGCCGAACGATCCGTGGCTGGCCTCGGAGCAGGCGCTCGTCCTCGGCCACCCGTTCCACCCTTCGCCCAAGGCGCGGGACGGCGACGACTGGCTGCGCTACGCGCCCGAGGCCCACGCCTCCTTCCCGCTGCGGCTGCTGGGCGTGCGCGAGGACGTGCTGGCCCAGGAGGGTGAGGCCGCCGCCCTCGACCTGGCACGGGTCGCGCCGCCCGGCTACGCGGTGCTGCCCGCCCATCCGTGGCAGCTCGACCTGATCAGGCCCTCGTTCGATGACCGGCTGATCGACCTCGGCCCCGGCCCGCTCGTCGCCCCCACCTCCTCGGTGCGGACGGTCTACGACCCGGTGAGCGGGAACTGCCTGAAGTTCAGCCTGGACGTGCGGATCACCAACTGCGTGCGGAAGAACGCCTGGTACGAGCTGTCGGGCGCGGTCGCGCTGACCGAGCGGCTCGCGCCGGTCTTCGACGAGCTCGCCAGGAGGTTCCCTGGCACGCGCTGGCTGCCCGAGCCCGGCTACCGGTCGGCGGCGCTGGACACCAGGCTGCTGGAGGGGCTCGGCGTGATCGTGCGGGCCGGCCCGTGGTCGGTCTGCTCGCCGGGGCTGACCCCGGTGCTGGCGGGCGCGCTGGCCCGCGCGTCGGCGCCCGCCGACCCGCTCTCCTGGTGGGCCGCCTATGTGCGGGCGGTCGCGCTGCCGGTCCTCGACGCGTTCTTCACCCACGGCGTCGTCCTCGAACCCCACCTGCAGAACGTCCTCGTCTGCCTCGACGCCGAAGGCCGCCCGGCCGAAGCGATCTTCAGGGACCTGGAGGGCACCAAGCTCGTCGGCCACGACCTGTCGGGGATGCACCCGAGGGTGGCGGAGGCGCTCACCTACGACGCCTCGCGCGGCTGGGCGCGGGTCGTCTACTGCCTGATGGTCAACCACCTCACCGAGATCGCCGCCACGCTGGCCCCGTCCGACGCGGCGCTGCGCGAGCTGTGGATGGTGGCCAGGGACATCCTCGCCGGATACGGCGACGCGTCGGGCCGGCCGCTGCCGCTGTCCGACCTCCTGGCCGGCGCCCCGCTGCCCGCCAAGGCCAACCTGACCGTCAGGTGGGCCAGGGGCGCCGACAGGAGCGCGGGGTACGTGCCGATCGCGAACCCGTTCGCATGATCTTCGAGGTCGCTGCGGCGCTGGACGCGCCCGCCTTCGTCTACGACCTGGCGGGGCTCGACGCCCATGCCGCCTCCGTACGGGCCGCCCTGCCCGGCGTCGAGCTCTACTACGCGGTCAAGGCCAACCCCGACCCCGCGCTGCTGCGGGTGCTCGACGCCCACGTGGACGGCTTCGAGGTGTCGTCTGCCGGCGAGCACGCGCACGTCAGCGCGGTCCTGCCGAAGGCGCGGCTGGCGGTCGGCGGCCCCGGCAAGACGGACGCCGAGCTGCGGCTGCCCGCGCACCGCGTGCACGTCGAGTCGCCGTTCGAGCTGCGGCGGCTGATCGCTTCGGGCGTGCCGGCCGACGTGTTGCTCAGGCTGAACCTGCGCCTCGAGACCACCGGCGCGGCCCTGGCCATGAGCGGGCCTTTCGGCATGGACGCCGAGGGTCTCGCCGCGTGCCTGCCGCTGTTCACCGACACGGTACGGCTGCGCGGCGTCCACGCCCACCTGGCCAGCGGCCTGGACGCGCCCGCCCTGCTGGATCTGGCGTCGGCCGTCATGGCGCAACACGACGAGGAGGTCAACGTGGGCGGCGGCATGGCCGTCTCCTACACCTCGCCAGGGTCGCGCTTCGACTGGGCCGCCTACGGGGCGGGGCTCGCCGCGCTGCGCCGTCAGAGCCAGGTGGTTCGCATTGAGCCGGGGCGGGCGCTGACCGTCTACTGCGGGTCCTACGTGACCAGGGTGATCGACGTACGGCGGGTGCACGGGGAGACGTTCGCGATCGTGCACGGCGGCACCCACCACCTGCGGACGCCGGCGACGAAAGGGCACTCCCAGCCGTTCACCGTGCTGCCGACGGGATCGGGACCGGGCGTGGAGGACACGCCGGTGACGGTCGTGGGGCAGCTGTGCACGCCCAAGGACGTGCTGGCCAGCGGGGTGCGCACGTCTATCAGGGTGGGGGACACCGTGGTGTTCGGGATGGCGGGTGCCTATGCGTGGAACATCTCCCACCACGACTTCCTGATGCATCCGAAACCCGGATTCCACTACCTCGCCTGACCACGGCGACAGGGCTTCACCCTGAGGTGGCCGGCGTTCAGGCCGATGTCCGGTTCGGGTGACGCGGGGGTCAGCGGCGGGTGGGGATGGCCTCGATCAGCGCGACCAGGCCGTCGCCGTCCAGCAGGTCGACGGGGCGGACGGTGCGGTTGAACCGTACGTAGTGGAAGGCCGCGCCCACCCGCTCCAACGGCACGCCCGCCAGCTGCGACCACGCCAGCCGGTAGGCGGCGAGCTGCACGGAAGCGCCCCTGGCCGCCTTCCCCGAGGGCGGACGGCCGGTCTTCCAGTCGACCACCTCGTAGGAGCCGTCCTCCCGCTCGAAGACGGCGTCCATCCGGCCGCGCACCAGCCGGTCGGCGATCATCGTCTCGAACGGAACCTCCAGGTCGAGCGGTTCCCTGCCCGCCCACTCGCTCTCCTCGAAACGCTCCTGGAGCTCCGCCAGCCGCTCGTCCAGCTCCTCCGGCTCGTCGTACGCGCCGGGCAGCTCGAAGTCGTCGATGAGCCGCTGCTGGCCCCACCGGGATTCCAGCCACCTGTGGAAGGAGGTGCCGCGCCGGGCCAGCGGGGCCGGCTGGGTGGGGACAGGGCGGCGGATCCTGCGGGCCAGGGCGCGTGGATCGGTGGCGAGCGTGACCAGCGAGGACACGGTCAGCTTGGTGGGCAGCTCGACAGTGGTCCGCGAACGGCGTCCGCTGGTGGCGCGCTCGCGTAGCAGCAGGTCGGTGTCGCGTTCCCAGGCCCGCATCCGCTCCGCGTCGCCCTCGCCGAACTCCTCCGCCGCGCCTTCCTCCCCGAGCGCCTCCACCTCCTGCTCGTGTGTCGGCGTCTCCGCCAGTTCGGGGTCGTCGATCGACTCCATCAGGGCCTGGAGCACCAGATCGGCGCCCTCCTCGATGGCCTGCTGGCGGACCCCGCCGGGAGTGAGCGGCCAGGCGGCCTCGGCTGGCTCGGCGAGCAGCGGATTGGTGGCGCCCTCCGCGGGTTCGGGCGCCCAGAAGGCCGCCCTGCCGCAGGTGTCCCTGATCTCCAGCAGGAAGTCGGACGGCTGCAGCGGCTTGGACGCGCTCCCCCACCGGTAACCGGAGGCGATCAGGTGGTAGTGGGCGCGCGTGACGGCCACGTACGCCAGGCGGCGCTCCTCCATCAGGTCGCGGTCGCGGCAGCGCTCGTCGAAGGCGTCCAGCTCGTCCTTGGTCAGCCCGGTCAGCCTGGGCAGGTCGGCGGCGTCGCCGCGCAGCGGGTACGGCAGCTTGCGCGGGTTCTCCGTCCACCGGCTGTTGGTGACGGGCGTGGAGGGGAAGATGCTGCCCTTGGTGATGCCGTTCCTGCTCAGCAGCTGCGACAGGCCAGGCACGACGACGATCGGCCACTCCAGGCCCTTGGAGGCGTGGACGGTCATGAGCTTCACGCTGTTGCTCTCTCCGACCCTGCCCGCCTCCAGGCCGAACTCCTCGCTCTCGGCCGCCTCCAGGTAGGCCAGGAACGCGCCGAGCGTCGGATCCTCGGAGTCGCCCGCGAAACGGGAGGCGGCGTCGAGGAACGCGTCCAGGTCGGCCCGGGCCGCGACGGCGCCTGCCGTTCCCGCTCGGGCCGCGACCTCGATGTCGAGGCCCATCCGGCGCTCCGCCTCGGTGATCAGGTCAGGCAGCGGCTGGTGCGTGTGGGCGCGCAGGTGGCGCAGCTCCTGGGCGAGCGCGACCATCCTCGTCCTGGCCAGCGGCGAGAACACGTCGAGCCACTCCGCCCTGTCCGGCAGCTCGTCCAGCGCGTCGACCAGGCTGCCGCGCTCCTCCGCGAGGTCGGCGACGGCCTGGTCCAGCGGGTCGGCGACGCGTTCCGCGCCCTCGCGCAGCTCGCGGTTCAGTTCTCTGGCGAACTCGCCGAGCTGCCGCAGGTCGGCGGGTCCTATCCGCCAGCGCGGGCCGGCCAGCAACCTGGCGAGCGCGTCGCCCGCGCTCGCGTCGTACAGGACCCTGAGCGTGGCCACGAGGTCGCTCACCTCGGGCACGGTCAGCAGCCCGCCGAGACCGACGACCTCGACCGGGATGTCGCGCTCTTCGAGCGCCCGGCGCAGCGCGGGGAACTGCGACCGCTTCCGCGCGAGCACCGCGACGTCCTGAGGCTGGATGACCGGCGTCTTCTTGCGCTCGCCCGCGCCCCACGGCAGGCCGTCGGGGGCGACCTCGTGGTCGAGCGCCTGCCTGACCTGCTCGGCCACCCACCGCGCCTCGTCCTCCGCCGTCTCGTGGAAGGCGCACGTCACGCGGCCCCTGTCGACGCGGTTGGGACCCGGCACGAGCACGGGAACCTCGCGGGCCTCCATGCGCAGCGGCAGCTGGACGCGGGCCGCCACGTCGAGGACGCGGTCGCCGTTGCGAAAACTGACGCTGAGCTGCCTGACGGGGGCCGGGTCGCCCTTGGCCGTGGGGAAGTCGGCGACGAAACGCCGCAGGTTGCCCGACGAGGCGCCGCGCCAGCCGTAGATGGACTGGCAGGGGTCGCCGACGGCGGTGACGGGGTGGCCGTTGCCGTACAGGCTTCTGAGCAGGACGAGCTGGGCGTGGCTGGTGTCCTGGTACTCGTCCAGCAGCACCACCGAGTAGCGGGAACGCTCGATGCGGCCCACGTCGGGATGGTTGGCGGCGATGCGGGCGGCCAGCGACATCTGGTCGCCGTAGTCGATGACCTCGCGACCGCGCTTGAGCCGCTCGTAGGCCTCGACCAGGGGAAGCAGCTGCTCGCGGGCGTCGTGCACGCTGATCGGCCTGCGCTGGCGGACGGTGGACGCTTCGGCCCGCCTGTCGCGCAGCCACTCGCCCAGCCGCCTGACGTCCCTGCCCGAACGCAGGTGCTCCGACATCTCGCCCGCCAGCTCCAGCACGGCGGCGGTGACCGAGGGAGGGCCCAGCTCGATCTTGTCCATCGGCCCGTCGTACATGGCGACCACCCGCGAGGCGAGCTGCCACGAGACGGCGGGGGTGACCAGGCGCATGGTCGGTTCGAGCGCCTCGCGGACGGCGTGGTCGGTCACCAGGCGCGCGGCGTAGGCGTGATACGTCGAGACCGTCGGCTCGTTGTCGAGCAACTGGGCCGGCACCAGCCCCGCCTCGGCCAGGCCGTTCAGCCGCTCCCTCACGCGATGGGCCAGCTCGGCGGCGGCCTTGCGGGTGAAGGTCAACCCGAGGACGCGTTCGGGTTTGACCAGGCCGTTGGCCACCAGCCAGACGACGCGGCCCGCCATGGTCTCGCTCTTGCCCGAGCCCGCGCCCGCCATGACGACCATCGGCTCCAGCGGGGCTTCGATGACCGTGGCCTGCTCGGACGTCGGCGGCAGGATGCCGAGCTTGTCCGCCAGCTCGACGGGGTTCAGCACACCTGCCCCCCGCTGTCGTTGACGGGACAGCTGCCCTTGGCCGCGCACGTGCGGCAGCCGTCGTTGACCTTCGCCTGGAAGAACGGCCCCGACATGCCGAGGGCGACGGTGTCGACCATGTCCCTGGCCCAGTTGTCGCCCCTTTCGAGCGGGGCCTGCGCCTGCTCCTTGGCGTCCTTGCCCGCCGCCTTGCCGACCTGGACCAGCGCGGCGCCGCCTGGCTCGGCCAGGCCGTGCCGCTTGAACGCGTCGAGCAGCACCGCCAGTTGGTAGACGCCGAGCTGCGGATGCCTGTCGAGCTCCTCGGGCTTCGGCTTGGAACTGCCGGTCTTCAGGTCGATGATGAACGCCCTTCCCTCCTCGTCCATCTCCACCCTGTCGACCCTGCCCTTGATCTGCACGCCCTCCGACACCATCGCCACGAACGACTCCTCGGTCGCCACGACGGTCCTTCCGTTGCGCCGCTGCCACTCCATGAACCTGGCGATCATCTGCTCGGCGGTCCTGCGCTGCTTGCGGTTGAACCAGACACCGCCGAAGTCGAGCTCGGTCCAGATGTCGTCGAGCCGCTTTCCCAGCAGCTCCTCGCTGGCCAGGTCTTCCGTGGCGAGAACGGCCAGCGCGTGGACGACCGTGCCGAGGCCCTGCGCCGAACTCGTGCCCGCCGCGCCCACCGCCGTCTCCAGCAGCCAGCGCAGCCCGCACTTGGTGAAGCTCTCCACCGCGGAAGGCGAGATGCGCACGATGCCGTCCGGCCAGCTCAGCGGGCGGTCATCGGAGATCGGCGTGAGCGCGTACCACTCGCTGGGATGCGCGCCCTGCACGCCCTGCCTGGCCAGCCGCGCCAGGTGCCCTGCGGCCTTCCTGCGCATGCTCTCCGGCTGCGAGGCGTCGGTGACCACGCTGCGCAGGTCGGCGACCAGCGCGGCGAGGTTCAGCCACCTGGCGTGGTCGTCGACCGTCGCCTCCTCGACCGCGCCCGGCATCAGCTCCGACAGGAACCGCGAAGGACGCTCGTCGGCGTCCTCCCCGCCCACCGCGGTGACGACCAGCCTCTTCCTCGCCCTGGTGGCGGCCACGTAGAACAGGCGCCGCTCCTCGGCCAGCTGCTTGGCGGCCAGCGCGGCGGCGGTCGCGTCCGTGGAGTCGAGCGGCGCGCCCTCCGCCAGCTCGACCAGCTCGTCGATGCCCAGCAGCGAGCCCTTCAGCCGGATGTCCGGCCACACCCCCTCCTGAACGCCCGCGACGATGACGAGGTCCCACTCCAGGCCCTTGGACCTGTGGGCGGTCAGCACCCTGACCGCGTCGCCGTCGGGAGCCCGCTCGGCGAGCGTGTCGCCGGGGATCTCCTGGGACGACAGGTCTTCCAGGAACACCTCAGGACCCGCCTTCGGCATCCTGTCCACGAACCTGGCCGCGTAGTCGAAGAGGGCCACCACCGCGTCGAGGTCCCTGTCGGCCTGCGCTCCCCTGGCGCCTCCCGCGAGGCTGACGTCCGTCCACCGTTCGGCCAGGCCGCTGGCCTGCCACACCGCCCAGGTCACGTCTTCCGCCGTGCCACCGGCCTGTACGGCTTCGCGGGCGGTCTGGATGAGCTTGGCCACGCGTTCGGCGGGGACGGCGATGTGCGGCTCGATCCTGACCAGCTCTCTGGCGTCCTTGAGCGCGGCGATGAGCAACTCCCCCGACGAACGCGGCGCCCCCGCCCTGCCCTCCCCCACCCCGTCGACCTGGCTGCCGGCGCCGACCGCGTCCCCGTCCCCCTCGCGCCGCTCCCCGTCGGACCGCTCGCCGTCGGGCTGCGGCTGTGCCGGGCCCCTCACATCGGCCGGATCGCTCGCGTCGGTCGAGTGGGCGGTGTCGCCCAGGCCGGTCGCGTCGGTGCCCAGGGTGGTCGGGTCGGTGTCCAGGTGTTGGGCGACCTCGTTCTCGGCGATCTTGAGGGCGCGCCTGAGCCGACGGACGCCGAGCATGTCGGTGCCGCCGAACGGCCCCGTCAGCAGCTCCTCCGCCACCGCCTCGTCGAGCGCGCCGGGGTTGAGGGCGATGCGGAGGGTGGTGAGGATGGGCCGTACCCCAGGCTCCTGGGCCAGCGGCACCTCGTCACCCGCCACCATGGTCGGGACCCCTGCGCTCACCAGCGCACGCCTGAGCAGCGGCACCTGTCGGGTTGCCGAGCGCACCAGCACCGCCATCCGATGCCACGGGAGGCCGTCGATGAGGTGGGCCCTGCGCAGGGTGTCGGCGACCACGGCCGCCTCCTGGCTGACGCTGTCCGCCAGCAGCACCCGGACCTGCCCCGGATCTGCGTTCTCGGGCGCGACGAGATCGCGGTGCCCGCGCGGCTGACGCCGGTCGGGCATCTCCCACGCCTTCGCTCCCTCCGCCTGGCCCGCCGACGCCTGGCCTGCAGACGCCTGGCGTGCCGACGCCTGGCGTGCCGACGCCTGGCGTGCGGAGACGCCGGGGTCGGGAGCGGAGGAGCCTCGGGAGGCCGGTGAGGAGGTTCGGGGGTCGGGGTTGGGGGCGGCGGGGAGGCGGGCGGCGACGCGGCGGGAGGCGGTCAGCAGATCGGCGCCGCTGCGGCGGGAGACGTGGAGGGCCACGACGCGCGCGGGACGTCCCGCCCGGTCGCGGAAGCGCTCGGGAAAGCGGAGGATGCCCTGCACGTCGGCCCCGCGGAAGCCGTAGATCGACTGATCGGGGTCGCCCACGGCGACGAGGTCGCGCCCGTCGCCCGCGAGGTGTCGCAGGAGGTGCTCCTGCGCGGGGTCGGTGTCCTGGTACTCGTCGACGAACACCACGTCATACGCCGAACGTTCGCGGTGCCGCACCGACGCGTCGGCCAGCAGCGCCGCCGCCGCCCTGATCAGTTCGGCGTAGTCGAGCGACAGCTCGGGGTCGAGGTCGAACCGTTCCTGGTAGCGCTGGGAGAAGCGTCCGGCGGCCGCCCAGTCCGCCCTGCCGTACTGCCTGCCCAGATCGACCAGGCGCGCCGCGTCGAGGCCGCGCTCGCCCGCGCGGGCCAGGAAGTCGCGCAGTTCCTCTGCGAACCCGCGCGTCTTCAGCGCCTCGCGCAACGACTCGGGCCACAGCGGGGCGCCGTCCTCCAGCTCGCCGTGGAGCAGGCGGCGGATCTCCAGGAGCTGCTCGGGCCCGGTGAGCAGGCGCGGCGGCTCCCTGCCTTCGAGGACGGCCTCGCGGCGCAGCAGCGCGTAGGCGTAGCTGTGGAAGGTGAGGGCGAGCGGGGTCCGGGTGGTGCGCCGCATGCGGGCCGTCACCCGCTGGCGCAGTTCCTCGGCGGCCTTGCGGCTGAAGGTGAGGATGAGGACGCGTTCGGGGTCGACTCCGCGCCGCTCGACGCGGTCGACGACGGCCTCGACGATCGTGGTGGTCTTGCCGGTGCCGGGACCCGCGAGGACCAGCAGCGGTCCGCCTGGATGCTCGACCACGGCCCGCTGGTCGCGGTCGAGCGCAGGGGCCGCAACAGGCCCACCGCCCCCACGTCGCACCAACCGCCAGGTCTGAGAACTCACAGCACTAGATTCCACCAGACCACAGGGGTAGATCGTGCCGACTTGACCGGTCTCCCCACGGGATCCGCCCACCGTACCGGGGGAAATCGTCCTTCCTGTTCTCCGACACGCCCGCTTTCATGCTCATCTGGTACGGCAAGCCGGGTTATGCCCGATCGTGGCACCACGCCATGACGACGCCTGTCCGCCGGATGATGACGTCACGCGGTCGGACGGTCGGACCAGAAAGTAGGACGATGAGCCAGTACTTTGAAGTCGGCGAGCGTGTTCTCTGGAACCCCTCGGCGGGCGTTTCTCAGGTGTTCGTGCGGGCCGCCGACTCCCTTTCCCAGCTTGTTGATCTCCCGTCAGGCCTCGGCCCCATGGTCGCCGACGAGTGCGAGCTCGACATCGAGGCGTTCTCACGCTTCATCGACAGGTTGGCCTGCCGGTATGCCCGCAGCACGCACGTGATCCTCCGCTCACTCATGGAGGGATTCGTCGCGACCGGGATGGTCCTGGTGGAACGCGGCGGTGGCGAGCTGCCGGCCGTGAGGTCATCGAGCGACGACCCGGGCATCGCAGCCCTGCGTGAGCTGAGCCGCCACCACGACAGGGCGATGCCCCGCTGAGAACCACGCGCCCATGCGCGGCCTCCGGCCGACTGATCCGCACACCGGATTCACAGGACAAACGCCTGGGCCGACGAGAGGACGGGGATCGGTCGTCATGCGAGGGCACCGTCGTCGAGCGCTCGCGCGGCTTCGACGGGCGCGTAGGCAGCGAGCGCGGCCACGAGGCGGCGGATCTCGTTCAGGGCCGTGCCGGGAAGACGAGCGAAGCGGGCGACGTCGAGCTCGTTGGCGATGGTGAGCACGGCGAAGTCGACGAGGTCGGCCTCATGGATCGGTGTGAGGTCGCCGGTGAAGCGATCATGGGCGGGAAGCGGTTGGCGCCCAAGGTTGCGATAGGTGTTGGATCGGTCACAGGCGCCGTAGAGATAGACGAGCGACTCGGCATCGGGCCCGATGATGCCTTCGAGCCGGCGCCGCTCCGTCGTCGCCATGAGCGCGTGCGGGAACCCGTCGGTGCCATAGGTCGCGTGGCAGATGGCGGCCAGCTGGGTGCGTGGCGTGGCGGACCACTCGACGGTGAGGGCGTGCACCCTGTGCAGGTGAGCAAGCAGCGTTCCACCTGGGTGGTCGAGCCGGTCGGCGCCCAGAGAGCGCTGCAGCGCGAAGGCGCGACGGGCGGTCGTCTCGGTGGCGAGCCACGTCGACGCTTGGTCCGCGACGATGCGGGCGAGCTCATCCGGAGCATCACGGGCTACCAGGTGACCTGCGGCAGGCACCCGAGAGACCGTGACCGCAGGGTTGGCGGCGCGCAAGCGCTCCACCTCAGCATCGGTGAGCGGTGAGCGCGGCCCGCCACGAACGAGCAGGATCGGCAGCTCGATCTTCGTGGCTGTCGCCAGAAGCTCGGGACCGCGTCCGAGGATGTCCTCGACGAGCTCGGTGCGGTCGTGGAGGAGGCCGCGGTCATCGAGCCAGGCGCGAACCCGAGCGGGATCGGGGTCGGGTACGACGTCGACGAGTACCAACCCGGCGACATGTCGTACCGCGCGTGGGTCGGCGAGGGACGCGATGGCGGCCAGTCCGCCGAGGGAAGCGCCGACCACGACGACCGGTGCCGGCTCACGGCAGATCATCGCGGTCACGTCGTCCGAGATCGCCCGCAGCGTCGTTGCCCGTCCCGAGCTGTCGCCGTGACCGCGCAGGTCGAAGGCCACGGTCCGGAGCCCGCACAGGGTGAGCGCCGCCGCGACCGGTGTCCACACACCGCGACGTTCGCCGCCGGCGTGGAGCAGAAGGACGGTCGGGCCGGTGCCGGTGGCCGTGCCTCGCAGCGTTGCGCCTCCTCGGGCGAGGGTGACGTCGGTCATCGCTGATTGAAGCGAGGCTCGTCGCGACGCTTGCTGCCAGGGGCGGCTCCGAACAGTCGAGCGAATCCCGCACGAACACCTGGGCTACCGACCGGAACCTCGTTCCCCCGCGGCATCGTCAGGTCAACCATGGGCACCTCCATGCTCCCTCTACCTTGAGCTGTCAAGGTACGATACGACCCACTGCCTTGGCCGGTCAAGGTAAGGTTCAAGGTTGTGGGGACACGTCGAACACGAAGACCTCCTGAGGAGGCTCGCCGCCTGATCCTCGACGCCGCAGCAGCGCTGCTCGCCGACGGAGGCGTCGCAGCGGTCCAGGTCCGTGCCGTCGCCGCCCGGGTCGGCATGACCGACGCCGGCGTGACGCACCACTTCCAGAGCCGCGACAACCTGCTGCGCGAACTGCTGCGACACGGTGGACGTCAACTGAGAGCCGCCGTGCAGGACGTTCTCTCGTCGTGGCTGGAGCAGGGCGCCGACCTCCTGGAGCTCGTCGAGTCACTCGCAGGCCTGTACCGGCAGGGCTACGGCGAGCTGGCGGTCGCGCTGCATGCTGCGGGCTGGCGAGAGCATGACAGCGGGATGCTGAACCCGGTTGTCGACGCCCTCCACAAGCTCCGGCCATCCGCGGCTTCGATCGAGGACACGCGGCTCGCGGTCGCGGCCCTCCACCAAGCGATGGCGATGGAGCCTCTCTACGGGAGCGCCTTCCGCCGCAGCGCCGGCCTCACCGGCGTCGCAGCGAGCGACCCGACCGCCCAGCTGCGCTGGTGGACGCGCCAACTCCAACTCGCACTCGAACTCGAACCGTCCCCGCTTCGGCATGACCGGTGACCGGCCAACGTCTAGGACGCGCCATGTGGATCGCGCGTGTGTTCGATGGTGTCGATGGTCTGTGGTCGGGGGGCTGACTCAACAGATGTCCCGTGACATCGAAGATTGCGCGTTGCCACCAAAGTTTTAGCAGGGAGGGATGGCTGAGGTGCTCACACTGACGGCGGTGGCCGAAGACCCGCTTGTCCTGACGCGTCGCCTGAACCTGAATGACGGTTCGGAAGTTGTCTTCCGACCGCTCGTGCACACCGACGCGGAGCGTCTGGCAAGCCTCCTTGAGGGACTGTCGGCAAGAAGAGAATCATCCTGTTCGGCGGCGTACTCGCCGACAACCCACGTGCCATTCGCTTCTACGAGAAGCTCGGCTTCCAGCCGGTCGGCTCCTTCACCGGGAGGGACGGCGCGCAGTCGTTCGACATGATCCTGGACCTCGATCTCTCTTGGTCAACAGGACGCGCGTCACGGAGTGGACTGAGCATCGCCGAGGGGGGCTCCGCCCTGCTCGGCCGCTGCCACGGGGCAGCGCGTGCGCGCCGGCCTGGCACCATGTCGGGATCCCGGGGCGCGTGGTCAACAGGGGCGGGAGCCCCCGGGGAAGGCCGGCCCCTCGCCCGGAGGAGAGGGACCATGCTGTTCATCGCGCCGCCGTACGGCTAGATCTCGCTCAGGGCGGCGCGGAGGCCGCCGAGGCCGATCGGGCCGAGGTTGAGCGCGGCGGTGTGCCACGTCTTCAGGTCGAAGCCCGGCCTGCGCGCGGCCTCGGCGCGCGCCTCCAGCCACGCGCGCTCGCCCAGCTTGTAGGAGATCGCCTGTGCGGGCCAACCGAAGTACCTGACAATCTCGGGGTGCACGGTGTGCGCCACCGCGCGCCCGCGCTCGCGCAGCACCTCGCACGCCTTCTCGAAGCTCCACGTGGAGCCGTCTGGCAGCGGCAGGTCCAGGTGAACGCCGATGTCGATCACGACGCGCGCGGCCCGCAGCGCCGAGTCGGTCAGCATGCCCATGCGGGTGCCGGGCTCGGTGTGCCAGCCGAGTTCGTCGGCCAGCCGCTCGGCGTACAGCGCCCAGCCCTCGCCGTGCCCGCTCACCCATGAGAACTTCGAGAAGCGTGACAACCTGTCGCCCGCCACGGCGACCGCGCCGAGCTGCAGGTGGTGTCCTGGGACGCCCTCGTGGAAGACCGTCGACAGCTCGCTCCACGTCGCGAACTTCTCCCGCCCGCCGACCGGCCACCACGTACGGCCGGGGCGGGTCAGGTCCTCGCTGGGCGCCGTGTAGTAGGCCGAGCCCGAGGTGGAGCCGGGCGCCAGCGTCACGTCGACCGTGTGCAGCGGCTGGGCGATGTCGAAGTGGGTGCCGTGCAGCGCCGCGATGGCGCCGTCATGCTTGTCCTTGAGCCAGGCGAGGAACGCCTCGGAGCCGACGACGTACTGCGTCTCGTTGAGGTGGGCGATCGCCTCGTCGACGCTCGCGCCGGGCAGGATGGCGTGCGCCTCCTCGACCATCTCCGCTTCGATCCTGCGTAGTTCCGCCCAGCCCCACTCGTAGGCGTCGACCAGGTCGATGTCGGCGCCGAGGTTCTGCCTGGCGGCCACGGCGTAGCGTTCGGGGCCGACGCCGTCGCGTTCGGCCGCCCGCGGCGCGTACTCCTCGAACAGGTAGCGGGCCGTGTCCACGTAGCTCTGGTGGGCCTGGGCGGCCGCCTTGGCCAGCTCGCCGGCGAGCGGCCCATCGCCGTAGGAGGCGACCAGCTCGTCGTGCGTGCCCGCGTACTTCTCCGCCTGGCCCGCGCCTTCCACCGCCTGCCGCCGCGCCGCCACCTGCCCCCTGCTCAGGCCTTCGTTCAGGGAGGCCTGCCAGCCCGCCAGCATCTCGGGCACCGCCGCCAGGTGCGCGGCCACCTTGCGCCACTGGTCGTCGTCGCCGGTGGGCAGCAGGTCGATGCTGTCCCTCACCTGGGACAGCATGCCGAAGGGGGTGCTGAGGTCGCGGTACTGCTCGCCCGTCTCGAACCACGCGGCCTGGGCCTGGAGGCGTTCGCGCAGATGGTCGGCGGCGCGGCGGTCGTCTTGCGACGTGGGTTCGAGGGTGTCGATCTCGGCCAGGGTGGATGTGATCAGGTCGTGCCTGGCCGCGTGACCGTCGGGGCTGTAGTCGGTCGACACGCCGAAGTCGCCGGAGAGGCCCATGTACACGGCGTCAACGGGGTCGAGCTCGGCTGACCTGGTGATGTGCTCGTCGCACAGGCGGAAGATCGGTGTCATGTCGGCCACCGTACAGAGCGCCCTGTACTGGGGCATTCCGTTTTCGGGCCGGTGGTTCACGCCCTCGCTTCGGCCGTCACCAGCCGCTTCCTGGCGCCAGGGGCGAGCGGAACGGCCAGGAGCGGCGCAAGGGCGGCGAGCGCCCAGACGACGGTCCACGACGACGTGGCGGCCAGCACGATCGGGATGAGCACGGGGGTGAGGAACCCGGTGGCGAACAGCGTGGTGCCTTCCAGGCCGAGCGCCGTGCCCTCGCGTCCCGGTCCCGCCATGACGGCGATCTCGGTGTAGGCGAGGCCGTGCCACGCGTTGGCGAGCAGCCCGCCCAGCGCGAGCGCGGCGACGGTCAGTGGGGTGGGCGCGTTGGTCAGGACAGCCGCGCCCGCCATGGCCACCGCGATGAGCACGCCGAAGCCCTTGATCCAGGTACGGCGGTCGCCGCCCCGGTCGCTGAGCCGTCCCGTCCACACGCGCGCCGCTCCCCCGCCGAGCTGCGCGATCAGCACGATCAGGCCGGCCAGCGCCACGCCCTCGCCCTTGACGTCGTGCAGGAAGATCGCGGAGAAGGACAGCACGGCGAACTGCGGAACCGTCAGCAGCGCGGTGGCCAGCGCCAACCGCCACACGTCCCAGCGGCGCAGGGGCGAGTCGGCCCGCTCCCTGATGACGGCGCCGACCTCGGCGGCGGGCAGCCAGCGCCCCGTGGCGGCGGCGGTGAGCAGGCAGAACCCGGCCAGCACACCGTAGACGAGCGCGAAGCCGTAGGCGTCGGCCAGCCAGGGCAGCAGGGCGACGCCGACCGCGCCCCCCACGGGGATGGCCGTCTGCCTGACGCTCATGGCGAACCCGCGCTGCCCGTCGGCGAACCACGTCATGACCGCCCGGCCAGAGGAGCCGTTGACGCTGCCGCCCAGCGCGCCCGCGGCCAGCATGCAGGCGGCCAGCGCGGTCATCGAGCGGATGGGGACCAGCGCCATCACCGCCATGAGCGTTCCAGTGGAGAGCAGGCCGGTGAGCAGGATTTTGCGGTCGCCGTACCTGTCGGTCAGCAGGCCCCACGCGATCTCGGAGATCGCCACGCCGAGCCCCAGACAACCCACGACCAGGCCGAGCTGGGCGGTCGAGAGGTGGTAGTCGGTGCGCATCGTGATCCCCGTGACGGGGAGGCCCGAGAACATCGCCGAGAAGCTCGCCTGCGCGGCGACGCCCAGCGACAGCACGATCCATCGATGGTTGGGCCCGTACACGATCAACTCCCCAGAAGTAACCGGCAATGTCGGTTATCTGAAAGTGGCAGGACTCGAACTAACCTGTCAAGTCGGTTACTATGACTGGCGTGGAGTTCACCTTCGTCAGCGGAAACCTGGGGCTCGACCTCGCGGGCACGGTCGGGCATCGACGCAACTCGCGCGTCGACATGCTGGACACGCCCGCCGACCTGGCACGGTGGACGGTGTCCGCGGAGTTGCTGGACGTCCCGCCGGTCGTGAGCGAGGAGAATCTCGCGGGGGCCAGGGCGTTGCGCGAGGCGATCTACCGGCTGGCTTCCGCCGTACGGCTGGGCGCCGCGTTCGAGGCGGGCGACTGCGACCTCGTCAACCGGGTCGCCGCCCATGAACCCGCGGGGGTGCGGCTGCGCCCCTCCGGCGGTCTCGACCGTGAGGGAGACCTGGCCGCGGCGCTCGCCACCACCGCTCGGGCGGCGGTCGAACTCCTCGGAGGGGCGCAGGCCGCGAGCATCAGGGAGTGCGAGGCCGCGCCCTGCACCCGGCTGTACGTGGACACGTCACACCGGGGCACCCGGCGGTGGTGCGACATGCGCGGATGCGGCAACCGGGCCAAGGCGGCCGCGTTCCGCGCACGGGCGTCCCGGTGACCTGCCTGCTAGCGGACCACGAAGCCGCGCCAGACGACGCGACGCTTGTTCTGCACGGGCCATTCGCCGGCACGGAAGCCGGAGTGGACCAGCGCGATCAACGCGGCGCCCATGCCGCCGACGACCAGCACGCCCATCACCAGCATCAGGATGAGTTCCGCCGCCATGAAGATTGAACTACAGGCGCCAACTCGCGCGGCCTCCGGCGCATTCCCGCCACCCGGGCCACCGTTCCGATCCCAACCGTCTCGCTCCCGCCGCCGGGTGGTTGCGCGGGCCGTCGGCGGGCCGCTATTGTCCGTGCAGCGATAGATCGAAGGAGGTGAGGAGACGCATGTTCCCTGTAACGATGTCGCGCTCCCCCTTCGGACAGGCGTCCGCCTGAGGGGAGCGCTCCTGCCACAGGAGATCCCTTGACCGAACTGGTCTTCCGCGCTCTCAGCGACGAGAGCGAGTTCCCCCTTTTCGACCGCGTCACCACCCTTCCCACCTCGGGCGTCGGCGAGCGCAGCCGTACCTTCGCGGACCTCGCCGCCGACGGCGACTACCGGCCCGCCTGGGTCTGGATCGCCCTGCGCGGCGACGAGGTCGTCGCCAGGGCCTCGTTCTGGGGTCCGCCCGACGCCGAACACCCGTCGGCCCTCGACTTCTTCGACTTCGACACCGTCGAGACGGGGACCGCCCTGCTCGAAGCCGCCTACGCCGCCCTGGTCACGCCCGACTACCACGCGCCGATCGGCGATCGGCCCGAGTACAACCTGTTCCTGCCCGCCGACTGGCGCGAGCGTCCCGACGCCAAGGCCGACGCCGACGCCCGCGTCGAGGCGGCGGAGCGGGCGGGGCTCATCTTCCACGTGGAGCGGCTCACCCTCCGATGGGAGCGTGAGTACGGCCTGCCGCCACGCTCGACCAGGCTCACGTTCAGCCCTGTCACGGACGACCAGGTGCTGCTCGACCTCCTGGCGGACATCGTCACCGGCAGCCTCGACGCATGGGACAGACGCGAGCTGCGCACCAGGACACCGCAGGACGTGGCGGCCGAGGCGCTGGCCATGGTCGCGGACATGCCGGGCGGGCGCGACAGGTGGCGGCTGGGCCACGACAGCTCCGGCGAGCTGGTCGGCATGGTGATGCCGACGCGCAACAGCCGCTCGGCGACGATCGGGTACATCGGCGTCGACCACCGGCATCGCGGCCACGGGTACGCCTACGACCTGCTGGCCGAGGCGATGCACATCTTCGCCGAGGAGGGCGAGCCGTTCATCAACGACAACACCGATGTGGGCAACGCGCCCATGGCGGCCGTCTTCGACCGGATCGGGTACCGGGTCACCGGCCGCCGCATGCTGTTCTCCTGAGCGGCCTCTCCCCCGGGAGGCCGGGCAGCGCCTGGTAAACCGTGTCTCCCCGGGGGCGTCCCCCGGGGGGCTCGTCCCGAGTGGCCTCCCCCGGCGTTCCACCGGAGTCTCCTTCGGGGTTCTCCCGGCGGGGTCGCCGTTCTCCTGAGCCACGTCGCATGGGCGCGGGACGGCGGTGACCCAGGTCCGCGGCCGGTCCGGGCGGGAGGGTCGTGTGACTGCGGGCGGACGGTCAGACCGGGTGGATCGGCGGGTAGGCCGGCTGCCACATCGCCGCGTCCACCTGCTGGTCGATGGTGTCGTCGTCCACGGCGACCCCCGCCACGCCGTCGCGGGCCGCGGCGCGTGCGACGGCCCCGCGACGGCGGCGGAGGTCTCGCGGATCCTGTCGGCCGGCGGGAGGATGGCGGCTCCCGGCGCGCTGAGGTCGGTGTGCTGGGCGACCGCGTGGGCCGCCTCGGTGAGCATGCCGTCGGTGATCCGGGTCGCCCTGGCCACGATCGCCCCGAGGCCCAGTCCTGGGAGGATGAACGCGTTGTTCGCCTGCGCGATCGAGTACGTGACGCCCTTGTGGATCACCGGAGGAAAGGGGCTGCCGGTGGCGACGAGCGCCCGGCCGTCGGTCCAGTCCAGCAGGTCGGCGGGGGTGGCCTCGGCCAGCGCGGTCGGGTTGGACATCGGCAGGATGATCGGGCTCGCGACGTGCGCGGCCATCTCGCGGACGATCGGCTCCGTGAATGCCCCGCCGTGGCCCGACGTGCCGATCAGGATGGTCGGCCGGATGCGGCGCACCACCTCGGCCAGCGTGATCCCGCCGAGCTTCTCGTCCCTGGTCCAGTCGGCCACCTCGGCCGCGGGGCGGGCGTAGCGGACCTGGAAGTCGCGCAGCGTGTCCTGGTCGTCAAGCTTCCTTTCTCGTCCGACGCCGCTCAACCCTGCCGCCTGATCCTCTGGCGGGCACCGGGTCATGTCGTCTGGGGCGGGTTCCAGCCCCAGACGGGTTCTCCGAGGTGCGTCGTCGTGGACGTCACCTGACAGCCCATACGGCGGGCGGCGTCGAACAGCGTGTCGCGAACCCGTTCCTCGTCCGACGGAGGGAAGGCGACCCGGATCTGGTGACCGTAGACGGTCTCGTAGGTGAGCCGCCAGCCGAGTTCCGTGGCGGCGAAGTGGTCCTGCCGCTCGCCGTCACCGTCGTCGTAAGCGCCTCGGTCGGCCGTGGGGGCGAGCGCGTCACGCAGGATCCGCAGCCGTTCCTGGTACGGCGATTCGCCCTCGGACAGTCCGATGTAGACGTGTTTCAGTTCGCGGAACGGCTCGAACCAGGGCGCCGCCTCGTCCGCGTCATCGAAGACGGAGGTGGTCACCCGTCCGCTCAACCAGCCATGAAGGAAGGCCACCGCGCCCATGTCGTGGGCGTCGTAGGTCCAGCTGCGCGGATTCCAGACGACGACGGTCCAACCGTCCGGTTCCCCGTCGGTCGACCAGCAGAGCCGGTCACCGTTGTCGGTGCCCGCCCACGGCAGCAGCCCACCGGGCTCGGGATGGAACGGGTAGGGGCACCTGTCGGGGTCGCTCTCCCGGAACGACCGCTCGCCGTCCAACAGCTGCCGCGCCTGCTCGACCAGCAGCTCGTGCGTGCCGAACGGCGTCAGCGGCGTAAGGAAATCGACGAACTGGCCGCGGCCGTAGCGCTCGGTGAGCGTTTTGAAGTCCGCGGGTAGCCCGAGCCCGAGCGCGGCCTCGACTTCCCGCCAGTCGCCGTACGCGTCTACCGGCACCACCGGCGGCGGCACCAACCGGACCAGATCCTCCATTGCCGTCATACCCGCGAGTGTAGGGATCCAGGTCCCCTGGACTGCGACGCCGAAGAGCGCGACCACACCCCGTCGCGCCCATCCGGCAGAACGCCAGAGGCCTCAGGCGCGACAGCGCCCGAGGCCCTCGCTTACGAGAAGAGGTGGTCGACGACGCGGGCGGTGGCCTTGCCGTCGTCGCGGGGCGCGTACGTGGCCTTGAACGCCTCGTACCGGTCCGCGTGAGCCGCCGCCACCGTGTCGATCGACCTGAGCGCCTCCACGACCTCGGCCGACGTCGACAGCAACGGGCCCGGCGCCTGCGCGGCGAGGTCCAGGTACAGCCCCCGCTTCGACGAGTACTTCTCCAGATCGTAGGAGAGGAACACGATCGGCCGCCCGGTCACCGTGAAGTCGAACATCGACGACGAGTAGTCCGTGACCAGCACGTCGGCGACCAGCAGCAGGTCGGCCATGTCGGGGTAGGAGGTGACGTCATGGGCGACGTCCGCGGGCACCACCGGCATCGCCTGCATCGGGTGCGCCCTGACCAGCAGTTCGTGGTCGGCCCCCAGTTCGGCCCGGGCAAGCGACAGGTCGAGCTTGATCGTGCTGTTCTTCCTGTCGTAGTCGCGCCACGTGGGCGCGTACAGGACGACCTTCTTGCCCTCGATCAGGCCGAGGCGCCGCCGTATGGCCGCCGCGAGGACCTCTCTGTCAGGCGAGGTGAGGACGTCGTTGCGCGGCAGCCCGCTCTCCAGCACCTCGCCCTTGTACCCGAAGGCCTCCCGCAGGACGGGCGTGGCCCACGGCGACTGCGACAGCAGCACGTCCCAGCCGCGGACCTCGGCGGCCTGCCGGTGCCAGACCGGCGGGCGCGGGTCGCGCGACATGTGGGGCAGGTCGTTGCCGATGCGCTTGGCGGGCGTGCCGTGCCAGGTCTGGAGGACGACCTGGTCCTCGCGCGCCCTGAACCAGGTGGGCAGGAAGGAGTTGGTCACGATGTGTCGGGAACGTGCCAGCGCCGCGTGATGCTCCCTGCTGCCCGCGCGGACCACGGTCGCGGGGCCGGGCGGGACGAACGCGCCGTCCTTGACGATCCAGATGTGCTCGCGGTCGTCGCCGCGGCGCAGCCGCTCCTCGTAGATGGCGCGCACGCTGTCGGCGTAGTGGCGGCCGTCGTTGACGACGTAGACCGTCGACTCCTGGATCGGCTCGGCGCGCTGGGCCGGGTAGAAGACGCGGCGCAGCACGTGGGTGCCCGCGACGCCCTTCTCGTCGGCGGGGCGCGACTCCTCGGCCATCAGCACAGGCACGTCGAAGCGGGTCGACACCAGCCGGTAGCCGCGTCCGGAGAAGGAGTGCTGCGACTCGTCGAGCGTGGGCAGCGCGGCGTGCGACACACGCACGGGGACGATCTCGCCCGTGGGGTGGCGGACGGACAGGTTCCAGGTGCCCGAGGGCATCGGGATCCGCTCGCCGAACCGCTCCATCTCGGACGGCGCCAGCCGTACCGTGAACTGGTCGCCCGTGCGGGTCATGTCCGCGTGGAACATCAGCCCCGAACGGTGCCGCAGCGACAGGCGTCGGGCGCCTTCGGCGTCCGGGTAGTCGCCGCGGAGCTCGAGGACGGGGCCGTCCCAGGTGGCCGAGGTGATGACGGGCCTGATCCGGTGCGCGGAGACGACGACGCGGTCGCGCCTGTCGCCCAGCACGGTGATCTCTCTGTCGCCGACGGTCGCTCTGGTCTCCTCCAGCGCGTCGCTGAGCATGACGGAGGCCGCGGGGTCGCCCTTGGGCTCGACCCAGAGCCGCCGTCCGTCCTTCTCCTGCAGCAGAGCGGGTACGGCCAGCGCCACGGTGACGTTCGTGCCGCCCTCGACGGGGTGGAACTCGGCCGCCATGCGGTGTCCGCCCAGCCTGGCGTGACCCTTGGTGCAGGTGCGGCCGGGCAGGAAGACGGTCAGTTCGAGCCGCTCGCCGTCGAGCTGGACGCCGGTCAGCTCGGCCCTGTTCGGCTGGAGCACGACCTGGAGCGCCCGGTCGGAGGTCCACACGGGACGCACCCACCAGCGCGGCTTGACGCGCAGCCCGGCGGGCCGCTCGGTCCTGCCGAGCGAGGCCCCGCGCAGCAGGCCGGTCGCCCGCGCGCCACGGGACCAGAAGACGATCTCGGCCCGCCACGTGGTGGTGTCCTGCACGGTGGGCCGGTGCCGCATGGTGCGCCGCACCGCCGACACGACGGCGCGCAGCGACGAGCGCCAGCGCAGCGGCCACGGGCTCAGGGTGGCGGTGAAGCCCGACCAGTCGTAGTTGCAGCCGGGCTCGCGCGCGCCGTGGGTGGCCTCGGGCGCGAGCGTACGGCGGGTGCGCATCCGCACGGGCGGCAGCCAGCGGGGGCCGCGCAGCACGACCGTGGCCCTGTTGAAGCGGCGGCTGCGCACCGACAGGCCGGCGAGGTAGGCGAAGCCGTCGACGCGGAGCCTGCCGTTCTCCCAGACGATGTCGTCGATCTGGGTTACGGGCACCAGGTCGGAGCGGCGCAGGCGGTAGAGGTCGTGCGGCAGCTCGTCGGCGAACGGCAGGTCGGCATACCAGCGCAGGCCCTTGCGGATGCGCTTGGACGGCTCGGCCGCGGCCGCGATGAACTTCGTGAGGGCGTCGCCGTCGATCAGCTCCTCGTCGGGCCTGTGTTCGACGAGGTGGTAGGCGAGCCTGCGTTCCACGGGCAGGTCGCGCTTGACGCCTGGGTCGACCTCGGCCAGGTAGGGCCTGAACAGGTTGACCAGCTCGCGTCTGCGGGCGGCGCCGCGCTTGGCGGCCTGGTCGAAGCGCAGGCCCAGCGAGCCGCTGAGCACCTCGGCGTCGAACGCGCGTCGCTCGGCAGGCGGCAGTCCCCCTGACCGGATGGTCCGCATGATGGCATCCAGCGGTTCCCCCCGGTCACAGAGGTCCTGGACAACCTTCAGGCGCTCGGCGACGACATCGCCGGTTGGGGTGGCCATGAAGGGCACCGCCTTTCGGACCCGGGAACGGTGGGCAGTCCTTCGCTATGGTAATGCGCGTCACATACCGCAAATCCGCAAAAATCGTGTCATGCCAGGTCAGTTGGTTGCTGAAAGTCCCCTGAAGGCAACCATCGGGCACTTCGCATGTCCACGCGCTCGCCACGCAGCGGCGTGCCCTCTTCCCGCCAGTGCGGCAGTGCCCTGTCGACCAGCCCGGGAGCGGCGGTCCCGTCGGCGTGCACGACCCGCCACCACGGTACGGCGCCGCCCCACGTGGACATGACCGTGCCCACCTGCCTGGGCCCGCCCTCCTCGAGGTACTCGGCGATGTCGCCGTAGGACATGACCTGCCCGGGCGGGATGCGTTCGACCAGGTCGAGCACCCGCTCGCCGTACGGTGTCACCACGCCGCGGGCCCTTCCCGCAGGATCTCGTCGAGTTTGCCGATGGCGTCGCCGTCGACCTCGATGACGCCGTCGCGCAGGTAGTAGTGCTCGCCGTCCTCGCCGCGCAGGCGTCCGCCGAGAACCGCGGCCAGCCGGACGAGCTGGGCCACGTCCCAGTCCGACGCGGGCGTGCCGACGACGCGGTCGCGCCAGCGCGCGACGGGGCGGTGCTCTTCGCCTGCCAGGATCTCGCCGGGCTCGCGCAGCCAGAACCCGGCGGGCGCTATCGCTCTCGCGAGCTCGGCGAAGGCGAGCGGAGACTCACGCTCCACGTACAGCTCGTAGCTCATGAGGCGGGAGCATACTCATGATCACCGCAGGTCCTGGTACGCGTTGGGAAATCTGTGGCAGAAAAGCACGTTTCAACTGCCTTTGTTGCGCTGACTGAGCAGAGTGACGGCCGCGCCGAAGGCCAGGAGGCCGAACAGCACGCCGCCGCCGAACAGCCACATCCGCCACGGGCTCGGCCCCGGCGGCGAGGGCAGCGGTGCCTTCTCCCCCGCCCCGAAGTGCTTTCCATCGGGTACGGCCAGGCCGCGCTGCTGCCCGGCCAGCTCCCCCGCCCTGTCGAGCGCCGCCGCCGCGTCGACCACGCCGAAGCCGATCTTGTCGTCGTACCCCGCGGACGGCCTGGCACGGGCGCTGCTGGTGACGGCCTGCGCCACCTTGTCAGGCGTGAGGTTCGGGTACTTCGACTTGATCAGCGCGGTGACCCCCGCCACCAGTGCCGTCGCCACACTGGTTCCCTTGCTGGAGCCGAGCGCCCCGCTCATCTTCAGCACCGGCACGTCCACGCCGGGCGCCGCGACCATGACGGAGAGGTTGTCGCTGCTGAAGGCGGCCCGCCTGCCCTGCTTGTCGACCGCGGACACGCCGATCACGCCCGGATACCCGGCGGGGAAGCTCCAGTAGGAGGTGCTGTTGGCCTTGGTGTAGGCGGTCTGCCCGTCGTTGCCGACGGCGGCGACGAGCACGACACCCCTGTCGAGGGCGTAGGCGACGGCCTCGCGCTCGGACTTGTGCACGCCGTACGTGCCGATCGACATGCTGATGACCTTGGCCCCGTTGTTGACGGCGTAGCGGATCGCCCTGGACAGCGGGCTCTCCCTGCTCGACAGCAGGTCGTCCTGGGGCGGGATCGCGCCGCCTGCCAGCGTCTCGTCCACGGTGATGGGCACCGACAGGATGCGGGCCTGGGGGGCGATGCCGATGAAGCCGCCCTTGTCGCCCGAGGCCGCGATGAGGCCTGCCATCGCGGTGCCGTGCTCGCCGGGAACGGCGCCGATGCGATCGAGCGTCGTGGAGGACATGTCGGGGGCGACCGTCACCCTGCCCCTGAGTCCCGGCGTCCCCGGGGCGACGGCGCTGTCGATCACCGCGACGGTGACGCCCGCGCCCTTGCTCACCGGCCACGCCTGCTCGGCGTTGATCGCGGTCAGCACCCAGCGCTGCTGCTCACGCTCGGGGGGAGCCGTCGTGCCGTACAGGACCAGTGCCGCCGCGAGAAGCGACCGCACGACGGTCAGCACGCGTTCCCCTGGGTGCAGCGAGGGACCTTGGGCGGTTCGGCGAGGAAGAAGGCGATCTGGCCGCCGACGGATCTGGCGGCCGACCACAGCTCGCTGTGCAGGATCTCCTCCAGGGGGATGGCGGCGCGGGTGCGGCCGTCGGCGTAGCCGGCGGTGGAGAAGACTATGTAGGGACCCGCGCCCACCCAGCCGTTACGCTGCCGCTGGTCGAGCCCGAAGCGCTCGACCACCGTGCCGGGGAAGGCGACGGGCAGCACGCCCACGCGGTCGTCGACCGTCAACTCCTCGGTGGCCGCCGCCCTCGACTCCTCGTCCTGCAGCACCGCGATGCCCACGGTGAAGACGAACATCGCGCTCTGGTCGATGTAGGTGGCGCGCAGCATGGTCAGGCAGCCGTGTCCGTCGAGCACCCTGGCCACGGCCCTGTCGGTCGCGGCGGCGCACGTGGCCTCCGGGGCGATGCCGACCCTCCTCGCGTACTGCTGAGCCTGGTCGAGCCCCTGGTAGGCGACCTCTTCAGGGAAGACGCCCGTGGCGGGCCACGCCTGCCAGCGCCTGGCGATCTCCTCCTGCTTGTAGCGGGTCTGCTCGGCGACGGTCAGCGGGCGGGACCTGCTCTCGGCGAGCAGGCCGGTGGTGCCGAGCAGGACCACCACGGCCGACAGCGCCACGATCGCGCCCAGGATGCCGAGGAACACGGTGCGGAACCTGACGCCCCGCGCCAGTGCCTCACGCTCGGCTCTCTCCTTCGCCGCCTGCCCGTCCCTGCGACCGGTGGCCGCGGGCCACGAGCGCACGCGGGAGCGTCGGGTCACAGGGGGGCCGAGCGGCGATCCGCTTCCAGGCGTCTGCCCCGATCGAGGCAGCCCTGACACAGGCCGCCTGCGTGCCCTCCCTGACGTGTCCCCCACCGCTCCTCACTCAACTTGGTTCTCACCTAGGAGAAACGTGGGCTCTTCACGGTGGTGAAGGGCCCTTTTGCGCGTTTCTCATAGGTAATTCGTCCCCCTAAGGGCGCGGATCATGCGTCCTGGGGATTGTCTGCCCTTCGCGTCCGCTTGACCAGTGCTGTCAGCACCAGAACGGCTGTGAGCGCCGCCAGGGCCGCGGCCGCCGCGATCGAGCCGTAGACGACGATCCTGCGATGGTCCCGGTAGATCACCTGGACGGGCGCGGCCGCCTCGCCGAGCGGCCGGTCGGGGTCGTGCGCGTCCTTCCCCCGAGCGGTGTGCGTGTGCCTGGCCAGCCTGGCCGCCTCGGCGAGCGCTCCCTCCGCGTCGACCACGCCGAAACCCGTGCCCGTGTCGTAGCCGCCCGAGGGCCGCCTGGAGGCGCCCAGCGTCATGGCCTGGGCCACGAGCGCGGGCGACATGCGCGGGTGTCTGGCCTTGATGAGCGCGGCGACGCCCGCGACCAGGGCGCTGGCCTGCGAGGTGCCCTTGCCCACCCAGTACTCGTCGCCGGGTCCCGCGCCCAGGATGTCGACGCCCGGCGCGGCCAAGAGGACCGAGGGGTTCCAGTTGGAGAAGGCCGCGCGGCGCAGTCCCCTGTCGGTCGCGGCCACGGACACCACGCCGGGGAAGGCCGCTGGGTAGGAGTAGGGCGCGTAGCCGCTGGCCTCGGGCTTGCGCGCGCCCTCGTTGCCCGCCGCCGCCACCAGCACGACGCCCTTGGAGATCGCGTAGCGGATCGCCTCGCGCTCCTGCTGGGTGGCCAGTTCCTTGGAGATCGACATGTTGACGACCTGCGCGCCCTGGTCGACGGCGTAGCGGATGCCCTTGGCGACCACGTCCTCGTAGCGCTTGGCGGTGTTGAACTCGCCGAAGCCCGGCTCCTCGTCCTCCAGGATCACCCTGACCGACAGGATCCTGGCCCGCGGCGCGACGCCGATGATGCCGTCGCCGTTCCCCTGTCCGTGGCCATGGCCTGCGATGAGCGAGGCCATGTAGGTGCCGTGCAGCCGCTGCGGCGGCACGCCCGGCGGGTTGGCGCCCTTGGTGAAGTCGTCGCCGACCGTCACCGAGCCCGCCAGGTCGCGATGGACGGGATCCACCCCCGAGTCGAGGACGGCCACGATCACGCCCGCGCCCTTGCTGGTCCGCCAGGCCTCCGGCAGCCGCAGCGTGTCGATCACTTCCCGCTGGCTGTCACGCACGTTGTCGGCGTGCGCGACCGGCGCCGCCACCAGCACCAGCGCCACGGCGAGGCTCACCCGCCTCAGCATCGCCACGCCGTGGATCCGCACTCGGGCATGCGTGGCGTGCTCAGCTCGATCAGGACGCGTTCGCCGAGGTCGGCGGCGAAGGCGAACACCGCGGGCCGCTGCCCTCCGACGGCTCGCGCGGGCCTGCCGTCCACCTGGCCGGCGGTCGTCAGCACGACGTAGGGGCCGGCCTGCCGTACCGAGCCCGCCTGGCGGCCCTGCGGGGTGAACCTGTCGGTGACCGTCCCCTCGAACGCCACGGGCCGCAGTCCCGGCACCGACCTGCCGGCGATAGGAAAGGCCTTCTTGGCCCGTACGGCACGCAGTTCGTCGGGCAGGGCGATCACGCCCACGGTCACGACCACGCCCTGCAACTCGTCGAGGTAGGTCGCCCGCAGCACGGCCCTGCATCCCATTCTGCGCAGCGTGGCCGCCGCCTTCCTGTCCACCGCGCCCGCGCAGGCGGTCGAGGTGGAGATCCCCACGCGTCGGGCCTTCTCCGCGCCGCCCTGCTCGGCGACGTAGGCGAGAGTGGCGGGGAAGATCTTGCCGGCCGGCCAGGTGCGCCACCGTTCGGCGACCTCACGCTTGGCGGCGCTCTCCAGCTCCGCCTGCGTGGGCCCCCTGGTGAGCTCCGCGCCGGACGCGCTGGCCGCCACGCCCGCGGTGATTGCGCAGATCAGCGCCAACGCGGACGTCACGACCAGTGGCGGCCATGCTCGTCCGTTGCTCACAACTCGACCTTAATGCGGAGCGCCTAACGACATCCCCTCAACCGCGTCGGAAAGTACTCGGCGGACAGGAAAGCGTGTTGGACGGGCTTTGCCGCCTGTTGACACGACACATCGGGGACACCGCTCCGCGGCGTCCCCGATGTGTCGTGGCCTGGTCGCTAGTACGTGGGAAGGCTGGGGTCGACGGTCTTGATCCAGCTCAACACGCCGCCGCCGACGTGCACCGCGTCGGAGAAGCCGGCGTTCTTCACGACCGCCAGCGCCTCGGCCGAGCGGGCGCCCGACTTGCAGTGGAGGACGATGCGCTTGTCCTGCGGCAGCTTCTCCAGCGCCGAGCCGTTCAGGAACTCACCCTTCGGGATCAGCGTCGCGCCGGGGATGGAGACGATCTCGTACTCGTTGGGCTCGCGGACGTCGATGAGGAAGATGTTCTCCTCGTTGTCCTGCATCGCCTTGAGCTCCTGCGCGGTGATCGTCGAGCCCGAGGCCGCCTCGGCCGCCTCGTCGGAGATCGAGCCGCAGAACGCCTCGTAGTCCTCGAGCAGCTCGGTGACCGTCGGGTTCTTGCCGCACAGCACGCACTCGGGGTCCTTGCGGACCTTGACGTCGCGGTACTTCATCTCCAGGGCGTCGTAGATCATCAGCCGCCCGACGAGCGGGTCGCCGATGCCCGTGAGCAGCTTGATGGCCTCGTTGACCTGGATGGAGCCGATCGACGCGCACAGCACGCCGAGCACGCCGCCCTCGGCGCACGAGGGCACCATGCCGGGAGGCGGGGGCTCGGGGTAGAGGCAGCGGTAGCAGGGGCCGTGCTCGGCCCAGAACACGCTCGCCTGGCCGTCGAAGCGGTAGATCGAGCCCCAGACGTACGGCTTGCCCAGCAGCACAGCCGCGTCGTTGACCATGTACCGCGTGGCGAAGTTGTCGGTGCCGTCGACGATGAGGTCGTAGCCGGAGAAGATCTCCATCACGTTCTCGGTCGACAGCGCCGTGTTGTGGATGACGACCTCGACCAGCGGGTTGATCTCACGGACCGTCGCCGCCGCGCTCTCCGCCTTGGGCCTGCCCACGTCGGACTGGCCATGGATGATCTGGCGCTGGAGGTTGGACTCGTCGACGACGTCGAAGTCGATGATGCCCAGCGTGCCGACGCCCGCGGCCGCGAGGTACATCAGCGCGGGCGAGCCGAGGCCTCCCGCGCCCACACACAGCACCTTGGCGTTCTTCAGCCGCTTCTGCCCGGCCATGCCCACGTCGGGAATGATCAGGTGGCGCGAGTAGCGGCGCACTTCATCGACGGTCAGCTCGGCGGCCGGCTCGACCAGAGGTGGCAACGACACAGTTCTACGCTCCCGATTAGGGGTCCTATCTTCAGTGAAACCTAGCTCGGGAGTGGGGCATTCCCCAATCGCGTCTCAAGGATCAGACGGCGAGCCTCAGCGGCTACCGCCTCGGGCACCTCCATCTGGGCGACATGGCCTGCGTTCCGCAGCAGAACGAGCCTGGCCTGCGGGAACGACGTGAGTGCCCTTCGCGCGGTGGCCGGCCGTACGAGCCTGTCCCTGCGGCCGTGGATGATCAGCGTGGGCGCGGTCACCCTGGCCGCCTGGCGCCACAGGTTCTGCTCGCCGCGCCTGAAGTACTCCGCGACGATGCCGCGCGCCGAGCCGATCAACGCCCTTCCCGCGTACGGCAGGCCGTCGCGCCTGCGCAGCTCCTCGACCGCGTCGCGGATCCTGGCGGGATGGACGACGGACACGTCGGCGTAACACATGGCCAGGCTCGCGTTGATGCGCTGCTCGGCGGGCAGGAAGCGGAGCCTGTCCGCCACCCACTCCCCCAGCCCGGGGGCGGCGGAGGCGGCCACGCGGGCCGGGCCGTACCTGGGGACGAGGTCGGGCAGCGCGGGCGAGACGAGCGTGAGCGACCGCACCAGGTCAGGGCGGGCGGCCGCGGCGGTGACGCAGACGGCCCCGCCGAGCGAGTTGCCGAACAGATGGGCGGGACCTGTCCGCTCCAGGAGGCCGATCACCGCTCTGGCGTGGGCGGAGACGCTGTAGTCGCCATCGGGTGGCGCGGGCGAGTAGCCGGCGCCGGGCAGATCGATGGCGTGACCCGTGACCAGATCGCGCAGCTCGCCCATCAGGTCGGTCCAGTTGGTGGCCGAGCCTGCCAGGCCGTGCACGAAGACCGCCTGGTCGGCGCCGCCCTCAGGCGTCGAGCGCACGTGCACGTCACCGACCATCCTGCCCGGCCAGTGTGCGATGGGTTCTGTCACCGCTCGTCCCCCTTCCGTTTCCTCGACGATAACCCGCTTGTCGCATGGGTTACCGCAAAGCGGACACGGGTGACGGGCGACGCTAGGCCGACTTGCGGGCCTTCTTCTTCGGCTCCTTCTTCTCCGAGGCGCCGCGCTCCTTCTTCGCCGCCTCCACGCTGGCCCGCAGCGCGGCCATGAGGTCGACGGCGGGACCGGCCTCCTCCTCACCCTCGGGAGCGGCGATGACCTCCTTGCCCGCCACCTTCGCCTCGATCACCTGCTGCAGCGCCTCGCGGTAGGCGTCGTGGTACTCGGCGGGGTCGAAGTCGGCCACCATCGTGGTGATCAGCGACTCGGCCATCTTCAGCTCCTGCGGCCTGACCTCTGTGTCCTCCTCGAGGAAGCCGAAGTCGGGCTTGCGGATCTCGTCGGGCCACAGCATCGTCTCCAGGACGAACACCCCGTCGCGCACCCTCAGCGTGGCCAGCGACTCCCGCTGCCGCAGCGCCACCTTGACCACCGCCACCTGCCCCGAGCTCTCCAGCGCGTTCCGCAGCAGCACGTACGGCTTGGAGCCCTGCGCGTCGGGCTCCAGGTAGTAGGACTTGGCGAAGTAGATCGGGTCGATCTGGTCGGCGGGCGTGAACTGCAGCACGTCGATCCGCCGCGAGGTGGTCAGCGGCAGATCCTCGAAGTCCTCGTCAGTGAGCACGACGATCTCGCCCGTGGCCAGCTCGTATCCCTTGGCGATGTCGGAGTAGGGCACCTCCTCGCCGTCGACCGTGCACACGCGCTTGTAGCGGATCCTGCCGCCGTCCTCGCGGTGCACCTGGTGGAAGGTGACGTCCTTCTGCTCCGTCGCCGAGTAGAGCTTGACCGGGATCGTGACCAGCCCGAAGGAGATCGCACCCTTCCAGATGCTGCGCATGGGCACTCCAAGAGAAATAGCGGGCTCACCTCATGGGCACATACCCGTCATGGGCGATCCGATGCCATATCCAGTCGAACCGATGCTGGCCGTACCCGGGCGCCTTCCGGCCGATCGCGAGCAGTACGGGCTGGAGGTGAAGTGGGACGGCATCAGGGCGCTCATCCACCTGGAAGCGGGCGCGTGCAGGGTGTCGGGCAGGCACGGAGCCGACTACACGCGCAGGTACCCCGAGGTGTGCGCGGCCGCGGCGGGCTTCGGGCTCGACCACGCGATCATCGACGGCGAGGTCGTGGCGCTCGGTACCGACGGGCGGCCCTGGTTCTCCCGATTACAGCGGCGCATGCACCTCAGCGACCCGAGCCCTTCGCTCGTGCACCGGGTGCCGATCACCTACTTACCCTTCGACCTGCTGTATTTGGGCGGTCGGCCGCTGTTCGACCTGCCGTACAGGGACAGGAGGGCGTTACTCGACGAGCTGGACATCGGCGCGCCGCCCTTCTTCCCCGGCGACTCCGACCTGATGGCCGCCACGCTGGAGCAGGGGCTCGAAGGCGTGATCGCCAAGCGGCTCGACTCGCCGTACAGGGCGGGGACGCGCTCGCCGTCGTGGATCAAGGTGAAGCACCAGGCCACCACCGAGGTCGTGATCGGCGGCTGGAAACCCGGCAAGGGGCGGCGCGCGGGCGGCATCGGGTCGCTGCTGCTCGGGATGTTCACCGACGAGGGTTTCTCCTACGTCGGCCACGCGGGCACCGGGTTCACCGACGCGGCGCTCGCTCACCTGCTGGCGCTGCTCGAACCGCTCGAAGTGCCCCGCAGCCCGTTCTCCGACGAGGTGACGGGGCGCAACAGGTGGGTTAGACCCGAGCTGGTCGGGGAGGTGGCCTACACGATGTGGACCGACGACCGCAGGCTGAGACATCCCGTGTGGCGCGGCCTCAGGGCCGACAAGGTACCGGCAGAGGTGAGGCTGTGAAGGTTCCCGTCAAGGTCGACGGACGCCAGCTGACGCTCAGCAACCTGGACAAGGTGCTCTACCCCGAGGTCGGCTTCACCAAGGCCGAGGTCATCGACTATTACAGCAGGATCGCCCCCGTCCTCCTCCCTCACCTGCGGGACAGGCCGCTGACGGTCAAGCGCTATCCCAACGGCGTCGACGGCGCCTTCTTCTTCGAGAAGAACGCGCCCCAGCACACGCCCTCGTGGCTGCGCAGGGCGACGCTCCCGGTTCCCGGCAGTACCAAGAACCGCGAGACCATCGACTTCGCGATCATCGACGACCTCCCTTCCCTCGCCTACTACGCCAACCTCGCCGCGCTCGAACTGCACGTCCCGCAGTGGAAGGTCGGCAAGGACGGCACGGCGCTGCCGCCCGACCTGCTGGTGCTCGACCTGGACCCGGGGCCGCCCGCCACCGTCGTCGACTGCTGCAGGGTCGCCGCGCTCATCCGCGACGTCCTGGCAGAGGACGGCCTCGCCGCGTGGCCGAAGACGAGCGGCAACAAGGGCATGCAGCTCTACGCCCCATGGGACAACAGGGTCGAACCATCCGGCTACGCCCGCGAACTCGCCCAACGCCTGGAGAAGGAGCACCCCCGCCAGGTCGTCAGCGTGATGGCCAAGAAGCTCAGGCCGGGCAAGGTCTTCATCGACTGGAGCCAGAACAACCCCGCCAAGACCACCATTGCGCCCTACTCGCTGCGCGCCAACTCCCGCCCGACGGTCTCGACGCCGCTGCTCTGGGAGGAGGTCGAGGACTGCGAGAACCCCGAGGAACTGGTGTTCACCGCGCCCGACGTACTGGCCAGGGTGGAGGATCATGGCGACCTGTTCGGCCAGGCGTAAGGTGGAACCCGTCCGGCTACGACAGGGGGATGGAATGTCGCATAACGACGCCGAGCTGTCCGTCGAGGTGCCCGAGGCCGACGCGGCCGAACAGCTCAGGACGCTCGGCGAGGGGGAGACCATCAGCCAGGAGCTCCCTATCGAGGTCGATCCGGCCGACGCGGCCGAACGGCTCAGGACGCCCGGCGAAGCCGTCCGCCAGGAGCTCCCTATCGACGTGGACCCGGCCGACGCCTTCGAACAGGACCGCACGGTCGGCGACGACGATGACGATGACTACCGCTGACCTGGTTACCCGCGCGTAGGATGTGCGGGCACAGAGCATCCGTCCCCTAGGAGACCCGCGTGACAGCAACCCCGGACGCCAAGCCCCGGGGCACCCGGCTGCCCCGACTCGCCCGCAGGCGCCAGCTCCTGAACGCCGCGCAGGAAGTGTTCGTGGAGAACGGCTACCACGCGGCGGCCATGGACGAGATCGCCGACCGCGCCGGGGTCAGCAAGCCCGTGCTCTACCAGCACTTCCCCGGCAAGCTCGAGCTCTACCTCGCCCTGCTCGACCTCCACGTCGACGACATGGTCAGCAGGGTGCGTGACGCGCTCGCCTCCACCCACGAGAACAAACTCCGCGTGCAGGCCACCTTCCGCGCCTTCTTCGACTTCGTCTCCAGCCAGGGCGAGGCCTTCCGGCTGGTCTTCGAGTCCGACCTGCGCAACGTCGCCCCCGTACGGCAGCGCGTCGAGCGGTCGCTGCGCGAATGCGCCGAAATGGTCAGCCAGGTGATCCAGGAGGACACCGGCTGCTCCAGCGAGGAGGCGCACCTGCTCGGCGTCGGCCTGGTCGGCATGGCCGAGGTCAGCGCCCGCTACTGGATCACCCAGCACGGATCCATCCCCAAGGACGCCGCCGAACAACTCATGGCCAGGCTCGCCTGGCGTGGCATCAGCGGTTTTCCGCGTACGGCATAACGGCGTTCGCTCGGCGCGATCAATGCCCCCTTCTTGACGGAGACGGGTGACGATGGGATGAGCTAGCCCCGTCTCAAGAGGGAGCACGATGGAAATCAAGATCGGCGTACGGTCTGTACACCGCGAAATCGTTGTGGAGACCGACCTGTCGGCCGACCAGATCGAGGAGGAGATCCGGCAGGCACTGGCAGCCGACAAGGGCGTCTTCGCCATCAGCGACGTCAAGGGCAGGCGCGTCGTCGTGCCGGTCGCCTCGATCGGGTTCATCGAGATCGGCGAGGACGAGAACAGGCCTGTCGGCTTCGGCGGCACGCTGTAGGACGGGTTCCGGCCCAGGGGTACGGCGTCGCGCGCCGTCCCCCTGGTTTGCCTGTCCCGCCGTCAACGGCAGGGGTTGTCCGGGCCGATCAGGCATCTTCCCGGACGTCGGCGCCGAGGGACGTGCTCCCGCCTCGGCTCTCCGGTCGGGCAGCCCGCGCTCCCCCTCCGCAGTACGGCGCGCGTGGCCCAGCGATTCGGCCCACATCTGGTCAAGGAACTGCTGTAGCGGCGCGAGGCCCTCATACCTGGCACGGTACAACCGTCCGCGCGCTCGCGCCGCTCGATGCGCAGACCGGATAAACCCGACCCCTCAGATGCCGAGAGCCGCCATCCGCTTGCCGTGCTCCTCGGTCAGCCTCGCGAACAGCCTGGAGATCTCCGCCTGATCGTCCGGCACCGCCTCCACCAGCAGCTGGGCCAGCTCGGGCCGGGCCGCCGCGACCCGCTGGCCCTGGCTGAGCGCCTCGCCGACCAGCCGCCGCGCCCACAGCGCCAGCCGTCCCGCCAGCGCCGGGTCGGCCTCGACCGCCGCCCGCACCCGCTCCACCGCGAACGCCGAACGGCCCTGGTCGACCAGCACCTCGTCGACGAGGTCGGCGATGGACGGATCGAGATGCCTGGCCGCCTCGCGGTAGAAGTCGAGCGCGATCCCCGTGCCGACATACGCCTTGACCAGCGCCTCCAGCCAGTCGCCAGGCGCGGTGTTCGTGTGCCAGTCGTCCAGGGCGTCCACGAACGGCGACATCGCCTTGTCGGGGTCGGCCCCGAGCGAGACCAGTTTGTCGCGCAGGAGCTGGAAGTGGGCGTACTCGGCCACCGCCAGTTCGCCCAGCACCGCCCTGTCCGTCAGCGTGGGGGCCAGATGGCCCGCGTCCTCGGCCAGCCGGAGGAAGGCGGTGAGCTCGGCGTATGCCAGCACGCCAAGGAGATCGACGACACCCGGGGAATCTGTCATGGAGGCAGCGTACTTCGGGAACATAATGAATCTCGGTCCGCGTTGTGCTATCGAGTACACTGCTCTGTGAAAGTGCGACCGCACTGTGTTAATCCGGGAGATTCGCTCCCGCTAACCCCCACTTCCGGGCCTGCGGTCGCTGATGACGCGAGAGGGCTGGCTCTACCGCGAGGACCCAGGCACGGGGATTAATTCCGCCCGATGGTCCCGGCAGGCCCGCCTTCATTTGAGACTGAGGCAGGCCACGCTGACGACTTTCCGAGACCTCGGAGTCACACCAGAGATCGCCGACGCCCTCGAGACCGAGGGCATCACCGAGCCGTTTCCGATCCAGGAAATGGCACTCCCACTCGCCCTCGCGGGGCAGGACCTCATCGGTCAGGCCCGCACGGGGACGGGAAAGACCTACGCGTTCGGCATCGCGATGCTGCAGAGCATCGGCAAGCCGCGCAAGAACCGCAAGAAGCCGCGCGGCCTGGTCGTCGTGCCGACCCGTGAGCTGGCCGTCCAGGTCTCCGAGGACCTGGTCACCGCCGCGGGCAAGCTCGGCTCCCGCGTGCTCACCGTGTACGGCGGGCGCGCCTACGAGCCGCAGGTCGAAGCGCTGAAGGCGGGCGTCGACGTCATCGTCGGCACCCCCGGCCGCCTGCTCGACCTCGTCAAGCAGAAGCACCTCGACCTCTCCCAGGTCACCATGCTCGTCCTCGACGAGGCCGACCGCATGCTCGACCTCGGCTTCCTGCCCGACATCGAGCGGATCTTCAAGCTCATCCCCGCCGAGCGGCAGACGATGCTGTTCTCCGCGACGATGCCGGGCGAGATCGTCGCGCTGTCGCGCAAGTACCTCAACCGGCCCACCCACGTGCGCGCCGAGATGGAGAGCGGCGAGGGAGAGACCACGCCGCAGGTGCGCCAGCTCGTCTGGCGCGTCCACAGGATGGACAAGATCGAGATCTTGTCCCGCCTGCTGCAGGCCGACGGCCGCGGTCTGACCATGGTCTTCTGCGAGACCAAGCGCGCCTGCGACATGGTCGCCGAGCAGCTCGACACCCGCGGCTTCGCGGTGGCGGCCGTCCACGGCGACCTCGGGCAGAGCCAACGCGAGCAGGCACTTCGCGCCTTCCGCAACGGCAAGATCGACGTGCTGGTCGCCACCGACGTGGCGGCGCGCGGCATCGACATCGACGACGTCACCCACGTGGTCAACTACGACGCCCCCACCGACGACAAGACCTACGTGCACCGCGTCGGGCGCACGGGCAGGGCCGGGCGCACCGGCATCTCGGTCACCTTCGTCGAGTGGGAGGAACTGACCCGCTGGAAGATGATCAACAACATGCTCGGCCTCGACTTCGCCGAGCCCGAGGAGAGCTACTCCACCTCGCCGCACGTCTACGCCGAGTTGGCCATCCCCGAGGGCACCAAGGGCGTGCTGCCGCGCGCCGCGCGCTCCAGGGCGGGCCTGGCGGCGGAGGAGCTGGAGGACCTCGGCGAGACCGGGCGGTCGCGTTCGCGTGGCCGTAAGGACAGGGAGGAGCGCGAGTCTCGCCCCGCCCGCACGCCGCGCCAGCGTCGCCGCACCCGCGGCGGCCGCGCCGCCGAGGCCGGCTCGGACGAGCTCGTCTCGACGGGACCCGTGACAGACGAGATCACCTCGAACGGACCCGCCTCGAACGGATCGACCTCGGACGGGCCCACCTCGGACGGATCGACCTCGGACGGGCCCGTCTCGAACAGGTCGACCTCCAACAGGGCGGCCTCGAAGGGATCGGCTTCCAAGAGGGCGTCCTCGAACGGGTCGGCCGCTAAGGAGGTCGCTTCGGAGGGGTACGTCTCGACTGGGGTCGCTTCGGAGGCCGTCGCCTCCGCCGCGGCCTTCACACCGGCCGAATCGCTCGGGACCGGCCTGATCGAGGACGCCGAGAGCACCGCATCGACGATCGCGCCAGAGGAGAAGCCCATGCGCAGGCGCTCCCGCAGGAACGACGACACGCCCGCCATCATCTCCGCTGAAGAGGTCGAGGCCGCGGCCGACCAGCCCTCCAGGCGGACCAGGGCCCGCAGGGGCGCCTCCTCGGAGGCGCTGGAAGGAGCGCTCGCCTCGGTGACCGAGCCGCAGTCCGCGCCGCTTCCCGTCGAGGAGCCGAGCTTCCTCACCACCCCGCCGCCGCCCCCTGTCCGCAGGGAGCCCGAGCGGATCGTGCCGCCGAACGCGTTCACGGTCATCTTCCAGTCGCCCGACCTGGCGACCGACGATGACGAGATCGCCCCCTCCGCCGCGACCGAGCGCCAGCAGCAGCGGCGTCGCCCGCGTGGCACCGGTGGCGGCTCGGGCGGACCTCGCCGCCGCTGACGTCCCAACGGGCTGGGGCGCTCCCACGAGCGCCCCAGCCCTCGACGTCCCCGCCCGGCGCGACGGTGCCCCTCACCGGGGCCGTCGACACCCCTTTCGGCCCTGCCAAGCCACCGGCCCCCACCTGGATTCCCCCGCAGGCCTCTGACATCGGCGACCCGGCTCACCGCCCCGCCAAGCCACCAGCGCCCCACCGACCGGCGCGGGGGCGCTTCTGTGAGTGCCTTTGGGCACGTCAAGCTGGGTAAGTGAACCGTTTCGCGGTGTTCCCACCCTGTCCTCTGGGTATTGTTGCCTTACGTGAGTACGCCGCGCTTCCTGTCCCTGCCGCCCGGGGTGACCCCTGTGCAGATCGACACGCCCCAAGGCCCGTTCGCCGCCTTGGAGGCCACTCCGATCAGCGGCGTCATCGAGCGGCTGCCCGCGCTGCTGGTGCCGGGCCTCACCGGCAGCAAGGAAGACTTCATCGCCATCCTGCAGACCCTGGCCACCGCCAACCGCAAGGTCGTCGCGATCGACATGCGGGGACAGTACGAGACGCCAGGCCCCGACGACGCCACCGCCTACACCTGCCCCGCGCTCGGCAACGACGTCGACATGATCGCGATGGCCGTCGGCGACGGCGGCCCCGTCCATCTCGTCGGCCACTCCTTCGGCGGGCTGGTCACCAGGGAGGCGGCGATCGACGGGCGCACCAAGTTCGCCTCTTTCACGTTGATGAGCTCGGGCCCGTCGGGCATCGTGGGCCCACGCGAACGGGTCGGCAGGGTGATCATCCGCGAGCTGCCCGAGCTGGGCCTCGAACACCTGTGGACCACCCGCTACGAGCCCGAGGCGCTCGTCGGCGGCGTGCCCGACGAGATCGTGGCGTTCCTGCGCAAGCGGCTGTTCGCCAACAACCCGACGGCGCTGACGACGATGGCGCAGCAGGTGCTCGACCAGCCCGACCGCACCGAGGAGCTCACCCAGATCGAGGTGCCGACCCTCGTCCTGTTCGGCGAGCACGACGACGGCTGGCCGCCCAGCGTGCAGGCCGAGATGGCCGCCAGGCTCGGCGCCGAGATCGTGGTGGTGCCGGGGGCCGTCCACTCCCCCGCCGTCGAGGCGCCGGAGACGACCGCGGCGGCTCTGACGAGATTCTGGAACGAGGCGGAGGCCATTCGGCGCCCAGCCGTGTAATTATTTACTTACTATGGCGAGCATCGAAGAGATCGTCGTCCAGCCGCCGCAGGCTGTGACGTGGCTGGTACACCTCGACCGCTCGATGTGGGTGGGCGGCGTGCGCGGCCTCATGCTCCAGGCGCTCCACCCGCTGGCGATGCGTGGCGTCTGGCAGAACTCCAACTTCCAGGACGACCCGTTCGGGCGGCTCCGCCGTACCGCGGACTTCGTGGGAAGGGTCACGTTCGGCAGCCCGCAGGAGGCCGACGAGATCGGGCGCAGAGTGCGCGGCATCCACCGGGCGCTGCGCATCAGCGACGGCGGCAGGACACACCGGGTCGACGACCCCGAGCTGCTGCGGTGGGTGCACTGCGCGGAGGTGTCGTCCTACCTGGAGGTGGCCAGGCGCGGCGGGCTCGGGCTGACCGACCGGCAGGCCGACCGTTACCTCTACGAGCAACGCAAGAGCGCCACCTACGTCGGCCTGCATGTGGACGACGTGCCTGGCTCGCAGGCCGAGATGGCCGCCTACTTCGAGGAGATGCGGCCCCAGCTGAGGGTCATCGACGAGTCGGCGGCCACCGTGCGGTTCCTGCTGTGGCCGCGGCTGCCGCAGGAGCTGCGCAGGCTCTCCCCCGGCAAGCCGGTCTACTTCCCGTTCGGCGCGCTGTGCTACTACTCGCTGCCCGGCTGGGCCAGGAGGATGTACGGCACGCTGCCGGAGGTGCCGCGCGCGACGGTCACGGCCGCGCTGAAGGCGTTCAGGCTGGGGGCCAACTCGCTGCCCGAGCACGTCCACGACCTGGCCTTCTCCGAGCCGACCAGGCAGATGCTCGCCGCCTCCCGCGAGCGCCTGGCGAAGGCCGGCTACGACGTGAGCAAGGGGCTCAAGGGCCTCACCGACCCCCGCCGATGGCCGGGAGGCCTGGCGGCCTGACGAACGAGCCCGTCCCTCCTGAACCGGGTACTCAACCCATGAGCAGACGGAGGGAACCTGATGATCGCTCGAATCTGGCACGGCGTCACGCCGCTCGACAAGTCCGGCGACTACCTCAAGCTGATGCGCGAGGTCGCGATCCCCGACTACCGGTCGAGTCCCGGCAATCAGGGCGCCTACGTGCTGCACCGTGAGGCCGAAGGGGTCGCGCACTTCCTCACGCTGACGTTCTGGGACAGCGAGGGGTCCATCACCGCGTTCGCGGGCGACGACGTCACCGTCGCGAAGTACTACGACTTCGACGACGCCTACCTGCTGGAGAAGGAACCCCGCGTGACCCACTACCACCTGTACGACGAGTGACAGCCTCAGGAGTTCAGGCGAGGGCGTCCCAGGGGAGTTTGTCGGGTGCCGCCGTGCGACCCTCTGGACAGTGGCGCCGGAAGTCGCACCACGAGCACAGGGGGCCTGGACTCGGCGGGAAAGGGTCGTCCTTCTCGCCCGCCCGGTAGCGCTCGTCGGCCTCACCGGCCTCCAGCGCGACCTCCTCGGCCCTGGCCAGGTGGCGGCCGAGCGACTCGTCGGTGTGCTCCCATTCGACGATCTCACCGGTCGGCAGGTGATGCAGCTCGACTGTGGTGCACGGGGTGCGCAGGACACGCGAGGCGGCGATCGCGTAGATCGCCAGGGCGAGCGAGCCGCGGGCGTCGTCCTCGGTCAGCGGGCGCCGGCCCGTCTTGTAGTCGACCACCACCAGCTCGTCGCCGCGCCGGTCGAGCCTGTCGATACGCCCGGAGACGGCGATGGCCTTCGTCCGCGTGGCCACCGTGCGCTCGACGCCGACGGGCTCGTCGGAGGGGTCGAGCGTCTCGACGTACCCCGAGACCATGCCGCGAGCGTGATCACGCCACTGCGTGGACTGCTCGGCGTCCCTGAACCCCTCGGAGATCCACCCGTTGGTCAGCAGGATCGCCGCCATCGCGGGAGTCCTGCGTGCGTACGGCTCCCGCCACCACGCGGCGAGCGCGTTGTGCACGCTCGCGCCCATGCTGTTGTGGGCCCACGCGGGCCCCTTGGGCGGCTGTGGCCGGTCGAGATAGGAGAACCTGTAGCGCCTGCGGCAGTCGAGCCATGAGTTCAGCCGCGACGGCGTGCACGAATAGAGCCGCCGCGGCATGCCCTCAAGAGGGAGCTGCTCCAGCACCTACTGGTCGCCCAGGTTCAGCTTGATCCCCGCGGCGCCCGTGCCGTCGGTCAGCGGGCCCTCAGGGGGCGTCTCTCGGGTCAGCGACCCCGACACCCAGTCGTCGAAGTGCGGCTCCAGGTCGCCGATCGTGCTCTCCTCGCCCTGGTTGGGCAGCACCCTGGTCGCGGCGGACAGCGTGAACAGCCGGCCGCCGATCGAGGTCAGCTGGTCGGCCAG
The DNA here is from genome assembly GCF_040648355.1 of Nonomuraea sp. NPDC049152. Lineage (NCBI taxonomy): Bacteria > Bacillati > Actinomycetota > Actinomycetes > Streptosporangiales > Streptosporangiaceae > Nonomuraea > Nonomuraea sp. NPDC049152. The sequence goes on from NZ_JBEZDO010000016.1 coordinate 57,343, forward strand.
CGCGGGGTATTCACCGCCGAGCTTGCCGGGACCATCGGCCTGCAGCGACTTGCCCGTGAAGACGGCCTCCAGCTCCTCGGAGTAGAGGCAGACGCCGCCCATCGTGATGCCGGGGGTCTCCAGCACCTCGAGACGGACGTCGCCGACGCCGAACACGCCCTCGTCCTCCATCTCGATGTCGGGCCAGGTCTCCGACCAGGTCTCACGCCAGATCGGCTTGTCCTTGGGGTGCAGGGCGATCACCGACTCGTCCCTGCTGGCCACCTCGATGGCCGCGCCGACGTGGTCGGGAAGGCCGTGCGTGCAGATGACGGCGAGCACCTCCCGCTCGCCGATCTGGTCCAGGATCTTCTCGGCGTCACGCGCCGGGTCGATGACGATGACCTCCTCGTCGTCGCCCACGATCCAGGTGTTGTTCTCGACCTTGTACTCGGTGCCGTCGATCTCGACGGCGCCCTCGGTCACGACTCGCTCGATACGCGCTCCCACATTGCCACCCTATCGTCAACCGGGGCTCGGATCCCGTCTTGTGCGCGGTTGGCCGGACGGACGTCCCGTCCCTCCCGTGGCGGCTGGGCTCTCGTGCGCCGCGCCGTTGGCGCGGGGTCAGGCGACGAGGGAACGGATGGCGGTGATGATGAGCTGGACGGCCAGCGCCGCCAGCAGCAGGCCCGCGATCCTGGTGACCAGCTCGACCCCGTTCTCCTTGATCACCCGGATGATGGTCACCGAGAACCGCATGAACAACCACAGCACCACGTGCACCGTCGCGATCGCCAGCCCCAGCGCCACGATGCCGCCCTTCACCGTCTCCGCCTGCTGCGCGAAGACGATCGTGGCCACGATGGCTCCGGGCCCGGCCAGCAGGGGGGTCCCGAGGGGCACCAGCGCCACGTTGACGTTCGACTTCACCGTGCCCGCCTGCGGCTCCGTCGTCCCACGCAACAGCTCGAGGGCGACCAGCAGCAGGAGCAGCCCGCCGGCGATCTGCATGGCGGGCACCTCGACGTGCAGGTACCGCAGGATGACCTGGCCGAAGACCGCGAACACCACGATCAGGCAGAACGCCGTGACCGCAGCCTGCGTCGCGATGCGCCTGCGTTCGGCCGGGGTGCGCCCGCCGGTGTAGGCGAGGAAGAGCGGGATGACGCCGGGCGGGTCCATGATGACGAACATCGTGACGAACGCCTCGACGAAGAACCTGACGTCGAACACTGTCCCCCCAAAGCAGCGAAGGGGGACAGGGCACGAGCTTAACCTTCGAGCCTCGGTGTGAAGGCGCCGAAGGGCAGGTCGAAGTCCTGGTCGTGTTCGCGCATGTCACGCAGGGTCAGCTGGTCAAGGACGATGAAGCATCCTGCGTCGGCCGGCCACACGATGGTCCAGAGCCAGTTGCCGAGCGCCTCGCCCGCGTAGACGGCCCTGTCGTCGGGCGCGCGGACGCACCACAGCGCGGTCGGATGCCCGAGCACGTCGATCTTGGCGTTGGGCGGGCCTTCGCCGAAACCGCCGCCGGGATCGGGGCCGTCGAGGCCTGCGAAGGTCGCGCCGAGGCCCACGCCGGGCTCCTCGGCGATGACGACCATGTCGGCGGGCCCGTGCGTGACCGAGGGGCCCGTCAGCGCGACCAGGCTTGCTCGTGCACCCGTGCGCTCGTCGCCCGCCAGGCCGAACCCCGTCACCAGCCAGCCGGGCGGGAGCGGCCACGGCAGCCACACAGGGACGACCGAGCTCTGCCGCACGGAATCGCGGGCCGCGTCGGATGGCTGCAGCGACTGGAAGGGCAGGACATCGCCATGCGCGCCACAGCGCCACGCGCTCGACCACGCGCTCGGGGCATGAAGCGGGCCAAAGCATCGTGGACAGGTTGGTGCCGCTCTCACAGCTACTCACGGTGCGTCGCCGAGCACCGATCCGTCAAGGGCGGAGCTCGTTATGCCGCCGTAATCTTGGCCATGTGCGCGTAAATTGTGTGGGCGCGATCATCGTCGCGGGCTCGGGCGAACTGCTGCTGATCAGGCGCGGACACCCGCCCGGCGAGGGGCTGTGGTCGGTCCCAGGGGGCAGGGTCGAGGCAGGCGAGAGCGACGAGGACGCGGTCCGCAGGGAGGTCACGGAGGAGACGGGCCTGGTGGTGGCGGTCGGGGCGCTGGCGGGCGCGGTCGAGCGGCCTGGGCCCGGCGGGGTCGTCTACGTGATCCGCGACTACCTGGCCACGGTGGTCTCGGGGTCGCTCGCGCCCGGCGACGACGCGGCGGCCGTGCGCTGGTGCTCGCGCGCGGAGCTGGACGACCTGCCGCTGACCGACGGCCTGCTCGCCGCCCTCCTGGCGTGGGACGTCCTGCCGCCGTGACGTCGCGGGTCACCGGTCCGACGACAGCGTGGACGTCCAGAGGATGAGGTGGTCGGAGTTGTAGGTCGTCGAACGGCCGAGCGCCACCACGTTCGCGCCGGAGACCGTGACGGCCCCGAGCCACTGCGCGCCCTCGCCGCCCAGCTTGTCCCTGGTCAGGTCCTGGCGGTTCCAGGACAGCCCGTCCTCCGAGGTCCAGGCCGCGCTGTCGCCGCTGCCCGGAGCGCCGTGCCAGCCCACCGCCACCAGCCCCTGGGGCGCGGAGGCCAGGTCGTGGACCGCGGCGGCCTGCTCGGCAGGGAGCCAGGAGTAGCTCCACGTCACACCCTCGTCGTCGGACACGGCGGCGAACGCCTTGCGGGAGCCCGACACCTGCGCGGTGCCCATGGCGACGATCCGCTCGCCGTACCAGACGACCTGGCGCAGGCCCGCGGAGGTGGCGCTGGGCGGGAGGAGGCGCTCGCGCGCCTTCCACGTGAGGCCGTCGGCGGAGATCCAGACGACGCCGCTCTCACGCTCGGCGCTGCCCGAACCGCCCACCGCGACGTAGGCGCTCTGGCCGGCGGCGACGTCGTGGATGCGGACGCCCGCGCCATCACGCGGCAGCTTCGCCACGCGGCTGAACTTGCGCAGGTCGGTCGTGTACCAGAGCGCGGCGCCTGCCGTACCGGAGGTCGATCGGTCCTCGCCGGCGATCACGTAGCCGTCCTCGCCCGCGGCCACCGACTGCATCGCCAGGTACGGCTGGCCGTCGGCGCGGGCGGGCCCGTCGATCTTCTTCCACGAGCGGCCGTCCGCGGAGCCGACGAGTAACGGCTCGGTGGAGGAGGCGTCCGGCATGGTGGTGCCGACGGCCAGCCAGCCCCTGCGTCCGTGCGCGAGGTCGGTGAGCTCCTGCTGACGGGGGGCGCCGAGCGTGACGGACTTCCAGTCGACGGCGTTCGTACTGGTCCAGATGCCCGCGTCGCCAGAGGCCGAGCCGACCGCGACGAACCGGCCGTCGGCCGCCGCCACTCTGGCGGTCTCGCGCGCGACCCTGGTCAGGCCCTTGATCTCGGCCAGCGGTACCTTCGCGGCCTGGTCGCCGTCCTTGGAGGTCATCAGCACGAGCTGGTTGTCGACGTCGGCGGCGGCCTGGTCGCCGCCGACGACCAGCGTGCCCGAGTCGGCCATGGTCAGCCCGCGCACGGTCGCGCCCGGCATGCTGCCGAGGTCGGCCCGTTTGGTCCACTTGTCGGCGTCGGCGCTGGTGTAGACGGTGTAGCTGTCGAGGCCCGACTGGCTCACGGCGGCCAGGCCCCCGGTGTGGGCGACGACCGCGTTGACGCCCGTGCTCTGCGCGCCGAGCCCGCCGATCGAGCCGCACCTGGTCCACTCCGCGCCGGTGGGCGAGCAGTAGACGTACACGTCGCCCTTGGGGTCGCGCTGCCTGGTCGGGATCAGCACGAAGCGCTGAGGGAGCACGGCGAGCGTGCCCTGCCTGGGCGCGACGTCGGGCAGCTGGGTGGCGGTGCGAACCCAGGTGCGCCCGCCGTCCGTCGACCGCATGACGACCGAACCGCCGCCCTGGGCGGGCTGGGCGAGGACGACGACCTGGTCCTCCCTGGCCACGACGGTCTTGAACTCGCGGACCTTGTCGGGCGTGCCGATGTCGCGGCTGTCGACCCGCGTCCACACGCGGCCGTCGGGCGAGTGCCACGCGACGGGGCCCGAGGTGCCGTCCTGCAGGACCGTACGGCCGACGGCGACGAAGCCCGACGTGGTCCTGGCGATGTCGTGGATGAGGTCGCCCTGCCTGAACGCCCGCAGGCCGCTCTGCTCGACGGCCGTCCACGTCGATCCGTCGGCGCTCGTCCACAGGCCCCGCTCGTCGCCCATCCCGTCCTGCCCGAAGGCGAGCCAGCCGCCGTTCGCGCCGACGACCCGCTGGACGGTGGTGGTCGTGGAACCGGTGACGTTGGCGAGCTGCCAGGTGGCGCCGCTGTCAGGGGAGAAGAGGAACAGCGGGCGCGGGACGGGGCTGGTGGTGTCGCTGCCGACCGCCACCACGGCCTTGCCCACGGCGACCAGGTCGTTGAGCTTCTGGTTGGAGCCGTCGCCCGCCGCGGGGACCACGAACAGCTCGTCGCCCGAACGGCTGGAGCCCGCGGCCAGGCGGAGGCCCTGCTGGCCCACGTTCCACAGCTGCCAGAGGATCACGCCTGCGGCCACGGTCAGGGCGAGGGTGATCACGATCAGGTAGGGGCCGATGGGGCGGCGCCGCCTGACCGGGCTCGACCTGCGGATCGCGGAGGGCGCGGGGCCCCGGTGGTGCCTGCCCGCCGCGCCGCCCGGCGGGGTCGGGCCGGAGGCGACGAGAAGGTCGGGCCGGGTCGGGCGACCCCCCGGCGGCCGCCCGACCCTGCGAACGGGCTCTCCCGCGCCCTGATCCTCGCCGGCGACACGCTCGGACTCCTCGGAGCCGCGCTCGACCCCCCCGGCGCCGTGTCCGGACTCCCCGGGCTCGAATCCCCCGGTACCGCGTCCCGGATCCGCGGCGACACTCCCGGACCCCGCGGCACCGCGTCCGGACTCTGTGGGGATTTCGCCGGGGACGCGTTCGGGCTCGGTGGGGATCTCGGCGCGCACGGGGATGCGCGGCGTGTGTGCTCCGTCTCCGTCCCGCCGACCGCGGTGGACCTCCTGCGGCTCCTCGTGGACCTCGGGGTTCGTCGGCTCGTGCCGCGGCGAGGATGTCCTGTACGGCTCGACGCGGGCCTTGGGCGGGCCCGTCCTGACCCCCGGCGGGCGAGGATGCGGCGCGGTCGCCCTGTCCCGCTCGGCCCGGTCGCGGTCGCGCGCGGTCGGCTCCCCGCCCTCCTCGGCGCGCGTCTCTGGCGCGGCGCCCGAGCGTTGGGCGCTCGGATCGGTCCCCGGGGGCTGGGCGCTCGGGGGTTCGGTGCTCGGTGGCGAAGTGCTCGGTGGCGAGGTGTTCGGGGGTTGGGTGGCGGGTTCGGGGTGGGGTGGCTGGGGGCGGGGTGGGCCCGACGCGACCAGTTTGTCGGGGTGCACGGTCCTGCGGGGGCGGCGCGGCTCGCTCTCCTGCGGCCTGGTCTCGTGCGGCGCGGCCGGTGAGCTGTACGGCCTGCGCCCCTTCGGCCAGGCGGCGGCCTCGCCCTCGCCCTCGTCGTCCTCAGGCGTGGGCGAGGCGAACGGCGGCATCCCCCACGGCGAGGCGACAGGCACTCCGCGCGTGTGGTCGTCCCTCGGCCCTGGGGGCGCGTGCCTGATTCTGGGCTCCTCCGGCGTACCCGATCCGCCAGGGGGACGCGGCTCGCCCTCCTTGTGCGCCGCGTCCTCGGGTGAGCGAGGCTCTGGAGCGCGCGGACCGTCGTCCGGCGGTCGCCGTGGTGAGCGCGGATCGCTGGGGCCCGAGGCCACGCGACGCACCTCCTAGTCGGAAATGTCCGGACCGTTCCAGTTATGTACGCCTATTTCGGGAGACGCACGCCGGTACTTCTACCCCGTCCACCGAAATGATCACCTGTGCACGCCTCCACAGAATCCAGACCAACACGCCCGCGCCGCGATGGCGAGACCTCTCTAGCGAGATTCATGGAACCCCTGCGCGCTTTATGGAGAAACGGTGCTGATCGCCCGCTTTCTCGCCAGCCACAGCACCCCGACGGCGAACACCGACAGCTGCACCGCGGTCCCCACCAACGACTGCCACGGCACCGCCCCCTGCTGCATGGCCTCATCGAGGTCACCTGCCGCCGCGCTGAGCCCGAAGGCCAGTGTGTTGTTCACCACGTGCATGGCGATCGCCGCCTCCAGCCCGCCGGTCTTCACCGCCAGCCAGCCCATGAGGACCCCGAAGCTGAACACGTCGAGGATGCCCCAGTCGGTGTAGGCGTGCAGCGCCGCGAAACCGGCGGAACCGAGCACGATCCCGGGCCACGGCGACCGGATGTAGGCGCCGAAGGCCTGCAGGAGCCAGCCGCGAAAGACGTACTCCTCCGCCGCCGCCTGGAACGGCACCAGCAGCACGATCACCACGAGCGCGGGCAGGAACGTCGCCCACCCCTTCCACCCGAGCAGTTCCGAGGTGTCCTCGCCGGTGAGGACGTAGGCCACCCAGAGCGCCCCCTGGCCGAGCAGCAGCGCCACCACGCCGATGCCCGCGCACTGCGCCAGCCATCCCCATCGGATGCGTCCCACGACCGACGAGAGCGTGCCCGGCGGCCTGCGCTGGAACAGCGCCGCCACCCCGAACACGATCGGAAGCACCGCGGCGATCGACAGCAGCGTCACCGCGAGTCCGAACACCGGGTCGCCGAACAGCTGCTGCCCCGTCAACGGCATCGGCATGCCGATGATCCCCGCCACGATCATCCCGGCCAGCACCACGAAGAAGGCCATCCCGAAGAAGGCCAGCGCCACGACCAGCGTGCCGACGACCTGCCGCCACCAGGCGTTCAGCGGGTTCCTCGCCAGGTGGTCGTACCCGGTGCCCCTGGGCGCGGGCAAGAACCACGGCTGTTTGGCGGGCTGCATGCCGTATTGGCCCTGCGGGTAAGGCCCTGGTTGGTACTGCGCGCCGTACGGCGGCTGCGGGCCGTACGACGGCTGCGGGCCGATGGGCGGCTGCGGGCCGTAAGGAACCGGCGGCTGGTTGTCGTGCATCCCTTCATTCTGTCCGGGCGGATGCGCATAAGTTCACAGACAAGGGGGCGGATAAGGCGGATTCTCGGGGGAGACATCCGAACTTGGGGAGCACTCATGTCAAGGCTGGGGCCGTTCATCACCCTGGCGGCGGGCGCCGCGCTCGCCGCGGGATTGGGTGTGGCCAGCACCATCGCGGCGCCAGTGGACCAGACCGCCGCCACCGCCACCTCCGTACCGGTCGCCGAGGCGACCTCCACACCGACCGCGTCAGCGGCCCTCTCGCCCACGAAGTCCCCGCCGCGAGCGGCCGTGAAGGCCGACTACGCGGGCCGGGTGCGGGGCAACGGCGGGCTCGTCGCCGTCTCCATCCGGAACGGCAAGGCCGTCGGCTACTTCTGTGACGGCAGGACCGAGGCCTGGTTCGCGGGAAAGGCGACCGACGGCCAGATCGCCCTGAAGGGCTTCGGCGACGCCAGCCTCACGGCCGTCGTGGGCGGCGGCAAGGCGAAGGGCGAGCTGGCCATCAGTGGTAAGACCTGGAACTTCACCGCACCCACGGTCAAGAAGCCCTCAGGCCTCTACCGGGCGACCGCGCAGGTGCGCGGCGCGCGCTACCGGGCCGGGTGGATCGTCCTGCCCCGCCGAGACGGCAACGGGTTCATCCAGGTCGGGGCCATGGTCAAGAACGGCCAGCCGGTGCCCGTGCCCACGATCACACCGGGTTCGCGCGTCACCATCGACGGCGACACCGTCACCCCCAAGGACGTCGACGCGTTCATCGAGGAGATGCCATGACCATCGTGGTGGAGAAGCGCACGGCCGCGGGCCTGCTGGTGCCGCTGCTGGTCGGCGCCCTGGTCATGGTCGCGCTCGGCGTGTACGGACGCCTGCACACGCCCACCGGCTTCGCGGTCGGACCCGCCGGGTTCTCGGGGGCCCTGGCGATGAAGGCCTGGCTGACGACGGGGGCGTTCCTGCTGGCGATCGTGCAGGTGGTCTCGGCGCTTTCGATGTGGGGCAAGCTCGGGGTCGCCATCCCCGCGTGGGTGCACAGGTGGTCGGGGAGGGTGGCGTTCCTGCTCACCGTCCCTGTCGCCTTCCACTGCCTGTACGCGCTCGGGCTCCAGTACGACGTGCCCAGGGTGCTGGTGCACTCGTTCCTCGGGTGCTTCTTCTACGGGGTGTTCGCCTCGAAGATGCTGGCGCTGCCGCGGAAGGGGCTGCCGGGCTGGAGCCTGCCGGTGCTGGGAGGCGCGGTGTTCGTGGCTCTGGTCGGTCTGTGGCTGACCTCGTCGTTCTGGTTCTTCACCACGATCGGCGTCAAGTTCTGAGCCCTCGAGGTGAGCCCGGACCCTCCCGGCCCCGGGCGTCCTTCGGAGACCCACGGGGCTCAGGAGCTCAGGAGCTCAGGGGCGCGGGTCTCAGGAGTTCGGTGTGAAGGTGGTGGTGCGCCGGAGGCCGGCGGCGCGGCCCTTGGCGGCCACCACCAGCGCCATCTTGCGTGACGCCTCGTCGATCATCTCGTCGCCGAGCATCACCGCGCCCCGCCGCTCGACCGTCGTGTAGTACTCGTACGCCTCAAGGATCAGCTCGGCGTGGTCGTAGTCCTCCTGCGCCGGCGAGAACACCTCGTTTGCCACCTCCACCTGCAGCGGGTGCAGCACCCACTTCCCGTCGAACCCCAGCGCCGCCGCCCTGCGCGCCACCCGCCGGTACCCGTTGAGATCCTTGATCTGCAGGTACGGCCCGTCGATCACCTGGAGGTCGTGCGTGCGGGCCGCCATCAGCAGCCGCATCAGGATGTAGTGGTAGGCGTCGCCCTCGGTGTAGCCGGGCGGCTGCTCCCCCACCACCAGGGTGCGCATGTTGATCGAGGCCATGAAGTCGGCGGGCCCGAACACCAGCGTCTCCAGCCGCGGCGAGGAGCCCGCGATGGCGTCGGCGTTCACCAGGCCGCGCGCGTTCTCGATCTGGGCCTCGATGCCGATGCGCCCCACCTCGAAGCCCATCGTCCGCTCGATCTGGGTGAGCAGCGTGTCGAGCCACATCACCTGGGTGGGGTCCTGCACCTTCGGCAGCATCACGCAGTCGAGGAACTCCCCCGCGCCCTCCACGACCTCGATCACGTCGCGGTAGGTCCACTGGGTGGTGAGGTCGTTCACCCTGACGACGCGCACCTTGCCGCCCCAGTCGCCCTCGCGCAGAGCGGCCACGATGTTCTTGCGCGCCTCCTCCTTGGCCAGGGGCGCGACCGAGTCTTCGAGATCGAGGAAGACCTCGTCGGCGGGGAGGGTCTGGGCCTTCTCGAGGAAGCGCGGGTTGGATCCCGGGACCGCGAGGCAGGAACGGCGTGAGCGCATGCCCAAACGCTAGCGCCGCCCCTCGCCGAAGGGCAGCCTGGGCCCTTCTACCGCTCCCATACGTCACGCCCCGCGAGAGGCACCCAGGCGGGCGGCGTAGGAGCGGAGGGCGCGCAGGAAGTCGATGTGGCGGAACCCTGGCCAGTACACCTCGCAGAAGTGCAACCGCGCCGCGGCGGCCTGCCAGATCAGGAACCCCGACAGCCGCTGCTCCCCGCTCGTCCTGATGATCAGGTCAGGATCGGGACGACCCGCGGTGTAGAGGTGGGCGGCGATGTCGTCGGCGGTGATCGTGCGGGCGAGCTCGTCGATCGGCACCCCCGCCTCAGCCCTGTCGGTCAGCAGGGACCGCAGCGCGTCGACCACCTCCTGCCGCCCGTCGTACCCGATGGCGACGGTCAGGTGGAAGCCCGCCCTGTCGCGCGTACGGTCGACGGCGAGCTTGAGCGCGTGGGCCGTGGAGTCGGGCAGCTCGTTGAGTCGTCCCGCCACGTGGAGCCGCCAGCGGGTGGCCGAGCCGACCAGCCGGCCCGCGATGATCTCCTCGATCAGCCGCATGTAGAAGGCGACCTGACCGGATTCGCGCTTGCGGACGTTGTCGACGGAGGCGACGTAGATGGTGACGTGCCTGATGTCGAGGTCGGCGCACCAGCCGAGGACGGTCTCGATGTGCTCGACGCCGTGGCGGTGCCCTTGGCTCGGGTCGTCCAGGCCCATCTCCCTGGCCCATCGCCTGTTGCCGTCCATCACCAGGGCGACGTGGGCGGGGAGGGGTCCCTTCAGCAGCCGGGAGCGCAGGTGCCGGGCATAGAGGGCATGGAGCACACCCAGCACCATAGTCCGATGCACGGGCGACGTTGCGGGCGCCCGCCACGTCCTGCTGGAGTGGCGTGGGAGACGGGCGCCGGCCCCGTGACCGCGGTGGGCTGGGGGCGGCTTGCCGTACGGAGCCAAGAGAGGCGGAGGAGAGCGCGTGGGAGCGATCGAGGAGGGCGCGAAGAAGTCCGGAGTGTTGTGGGTGCACCTGGATCGGCCGCGGCTGGCGTGGCATATCTGGCACGATGGGTCGATCTATCTGGTTACCGGCGGCGGGGAACAAAATCTGCCGGGGCTGGATCAAAAGGACAGCGTTCGGGTGACGCTGAGAAGCAAGGACAACGGGGCGGAGCTGGTGGTGTTCGACGCGGCTGTCGAAGTGGTGGACCAGGCGCGGGCGGCCGAGGCCGTGGCCGCGCTGGCCAAGGAGCGGCTCAACGCGCCCGACGCGGCCGGGCTGATCGACCGTTGGGCAGATACCTCCACCGTTGTACGACTTACCCCATAAGGTGCATTAAGTGCAGAATCTACGGCCGCTCCTGGCGCATGAGGCCGCTCGCGTGGGCGACTACGAGCTGCTCGGACGGCTGGGCGAAGGCGGCCAGGGGGTCGTCTACCTGGGCAGATCATCCTCGGGCGAGCTCGTTGCCGTCAAGATGCTGCACGCCAGGTTCTCCGGCGACCCCGCCGCGCGTGACCGCTTCCTGAGGGAGGTGGCCGCGGCCAGGAGGGTCGCGGAGTTCTCCACCGCCAGGGTGCTCGACGCCTCGACGGACGGCGACAGGCCGTTCATCGTGAGCGAGTACGTGGAGGGCGTCTCCCTCGACGAGCTGGTCAGGGAGAGCGGCCCGCGCGCCGCGGGCGCCCTCGAACGGCTCGCGGTGGGGACGATGGCCGCCCTGGCCGCCATCCACAGAGCGGGGGTCGTCCACCGCGACTTCAAACCCAGCAACGTGCTCCTGGGCCTCGACGGCGCCAGGGTCATCGACTTCGGCATCGCCAAGGCGCTGGACGCGACGACGGCCAGCGCGAGCGGCCTGATCGGCACCCCCGCGTACATGTCGCCCGAGCAGATCTCGGGCGAGACCGTGGGACCCCCCTCCGACCTGTTCGCGTGGGCGGTGACGATGGTGTTCGCGGCGACGGGACGTCCCGCGTTCGGCGGCGACAGCGTGCCCGCGATCTTCCACCGGATCCTCACCAAGGAGCCCGAGCTGCCCGGGCTGGCCGAGCCGCTCGGCTCGCTGGTCGCGGCCTGCCTGGCGAAGGACCCGTCGGCGCGCCCGACCGCCCAGGAGGCGCTGCTGCGCCTCGTCGGACACCAGCCCGAGGTACGGCCCGCGCCCGCCGAGCAGGCATCGCCCGAGGAGGCGGGGGCGCCGGCGACGCTCCAGGAGGCCGGGATGCCGCCGACGCTCCTGGAGACCGGGATGCCGCCGACACGCCTCGAGACCGGGACGCCGCCGACACGCCAGGAAACGGCGCGACCGGAGGACGCCGCGCCACCGAAGGAGACGGCACAGCCGCGAGACGCCACGCCACCGAAGGAGACCGGACAGCCGACGGACGCCGCGCCACCAAGGGAGACGGCACAGGCGAGAGACGCCGCCGCGCCGTCAAGAGACAGCGCGCCGTCAAGAGACGCCGCGCCGCCGAGGGACGCCGCGCCACCAAGAGTCCCCGCGCCGCCGAGGGGCGCTTCGGCGCCTCAGGAAGCGGAGCGGCCGAGGAAGGCGACAGGGCGCATAGACAAGGCCAGGGAAGCCACGGTGGCCCTGCAGGCCGTGGACGAGGCCGCGACCGCTCCCGGCATTCCGTCCTCCCCGGCGAGGCCGGCCAGGCGCAGGACGCGCCGCCAGCAGGACCCGGCGCCGGTCGAGCCGATCCCCACGGCCCTCCTGCCCCACCTGGGCGACGACCCGCCGCAGCGTCCCACGAAGCGCAGACGGCTGCGGCCCGCCCTGCTGCTGGCCACGGTGGCCGTGGCTGCCATGTTCTCAGCGGTGGTGGTGATCGTCCCCCAGCTCATGTCGAACGGAGGGAACGCCGCCGATCCGCCGTTCCAGCAGCAGGCCGTGGAACCCGGACCGGGCTACCAAGGCGGTGACGAGGACCCGCCCATCGCGCAGCCCACCAGGGCCAAGCCGAAGGCGAGCGTGTCACTTCCCTCGCTGGACGGCTGGCACGTGGACGACGCCGTCGCACGGCTGGAGAAGCTCGGTCTGGTGGCCAAGGTCGATCGCGTCTCCGACGACGGGGTGGCCATGGACTTCGTGATCTCGACGTCGCCCGCCTCGGGCCGCGTGGCCAAGGGCAGCACGGTGATCGTCACCGTCTCCACGGGCCCCGAAGGGAAGCAGGTCCCCGACCCGTCGCAGGAAGCCACCGCCGACCCTGGCGACCAGCGGCCGGAGCCGACGGACGAGGCGACGGAACCGCAGCAGCCGACGCCGCCGTCCACGTCCGCCGAGGAGACCCCCACCCCCGAGCCCGAACTGACCGAGCTCAAGGGCGGCTGAGGTCCCGTGCCGGTCAGACGGGGCTGAGCTCGCGCACGGGCTCGACGACGGGTTTGGCGGTCGCGGTCTGCGCCACCAGCGCGCCGCTGATCACGATGAGGCCGCCGATGATCTGGAACAGGCCGAGCGACTCCCCGATCAGCGCCCACGCCACCACCGCGCCGCCGATCACCTCGAGCGAGGCGACGGTGGCGCCCACAGCGGCCGACAGCCGGCGCACCGCGTTGACGCCGAGGATGTAGGCGACGACGGTCGCCACGACGACCATCCACACGTAGGCGCCGAGCACCGGCAGCGTGTGCCCGCCCAGCGTGGCCTGCTTGGTGAACACCTCCCACGGGATGTTCCACGGCCGCGAGAACGGCAGCAGCACGACGGCCGCGCCGATCATGCCCCAGGCGATGAGCCCGAGCGGATCCACGTCGTCCCCGAAGCTATCGCTCATCAGGAAATATCCGGCGCAGCACGCGCCCGCCGCCAATCCGAGCACTAGGCCGATCGCGTCGATCCGCATCCCCTGCCACGCCTCGACGACAATGGCGAGCCCCGCGACCGCGACCACCGCGCCCACGAACGCCGCGCGCGGCAGCCGTACCCTCCTGACGAAGCGCACCCACACCACGACCATCACCGGCGCCATGAACTCCAGCAGCAGCGCGATCCCCACCGGCAACCTCGTGATGGCCACGAAATAGAGGGCCTGAACCCCGGCCACCGCCATCACCGCGTAGGCGCCGAAGAACGGCAACCTGGACCGCGGGATGCGCAGCGCCCGGGGCTTCACCACCACCAGCACCGCCAGCAGCAGCAATCCCGCGCCCGCCATGCGGGCCCACACGGCCTCGAGGGGGGCCAGCCCCGCCGCGCCGAGAAACTTCGCCATCGGTCCCGAGAAGGCGAAACACCACGACGAGACGAAGGCGATCGCCAATCCTGCGTACTTCATATGTCACCACCAATTAGAGGTTTTGATACTTACATGCCCGTCGCAACGGAGGCAATGCCTCCGGCCCGGTTACGCTGCTGAAGTGAGGATCTTCGTTGCCCGGCTGGCGGGCACCGCGGTCTTCGATCCGGCCGGCGACCAGATCGGCCGCATCAGGGACGTCGTCGTGGGCATGCGCCCCGCGCAGAACCCACGCGTCCACGGCATGGTGGTCGAGGTCCAGCCCCGCCGCAGGGTGTTCCTGCCCATCACCAGGGTCCGCGGCATCGAGGCGGGTTCGGTCATCTTCACCGGGCGGCTGAACGTGCGCAGGTTCGAGCAGCGCGCCACCGAGATCCTCGTCCTCGGCCAGATGCTCGACCTGACGGTCGAGGTGGGCGGCGAACCGATGATCGTCTACGACCTCGCCATGGAGGAGGTACGGCCGGCCACCTGGGAGATCACCAAGGTCGCGGTCGTCAGAAGGAAGCGGCGCGAGCCGAGGATCGTCGACTGGCGCGAGGTCTCCGGCTTCGACACCCTCCAGAAGGACCAGGGCGCCGCGGGCCTGATCGCCGCCTTCGAGTCGATGCGCGCGGCCGACCTGGCCAACGCCCTGCACGCGCTGCCCGACAAGCGGCGGATCGAGGTCGCCGCGGCGCTCGACGACGAGCGGCTCGCCGACGTCCTTGAGGAGTTGCCGTTGCGCGACCAGATGGGCATCCTCGGCACCCTCGCGCCCGAGCGGGCCGCGGACGTCCTGGAGGAGATGGACCCCGACGACGCCGCCGACCTGCTTCAGGACCTGCCTGAGCAGCAGGCGGCGCGGCTGCTGGCGCTGATGGAGCCGAGAGACGCCGCGCCGGTCCGCAGGCTGCTGTCCTACGACGAGAACACCGCGGGCGGCATGATGACCACCGACCCGGTGATCCTGCCGCCCAGCGCCACGATCGCCGAGGCGCTCGCGCGGATCAGGCAGAAAGACCTGCCTCCCGCGGTGGCCGCCCAGGTCTTCGTCACACGCGCGCCGAACGAGACGCCCACCGGCACCTACCTCGGAGTCACGCACTTCCAGCGGCTGCTGCGCGACCCGCCGTCCACGCTGCTCGGCGCGGTCATCGACGCCTCGCTCGACCCGATCAGGCCGGGGCTGCCGCTGACCGAGGTCACCTCCTACCTGGCCACCTACAACCTCGTGGCGGCTCCCGTCGTCGACGAGCTCGGCCAGCTCGTGGGCGCGGTCACCGTCGACGACGTCCTCGACCACCTGCTCCCAGAGGGCTGGCGCGACGCCGAGGACTGGCGCAATGGCGATTGACCGGCTCGACCAGCCGAGAGAGCTGAGGCGCAGCTTCCGCCCCCACTACGACCCCGAGGCGTTCGGGAAGCTGTCGGAGGAGATCGCCCGCTTCCTGGGCACCGCCCGGTTCATCGTCTACATGACCGTCTTCGTGGCGGTCTGGATCGGCTGGAACGCCCTCGCACCCGATCGGCTGGCCTTCGACCCGTATCCGTTCATCTTCCTGACGCTGATGCTCTCGCTCCAGGCCTCCTACGCGGCGCCGCTGATCCTGCTGGCCCAGAACCGGCAGGACGACCGCGACCGCGTGCAGTACGAGCAGGACCGGCTGGCCGGCGAGCGCAACCAGGCCGACATCGAGTATCTGACCCGCGAGGTCGCGGGGTTGCGCATGGCCATCGGCGAGCTGGCCACCCGCGACTTCCTCCGCTCGGAGCTGCAGCGCTTCAGCGAGGAGCGACCAGAATCTTCGTGAGCATCGCGGTGCACTGCGCGAGCTCCTCGGGCTCCAGCACGTCGAGGAACTCGGCGCGGATGCCGCGCAGGTAGGTGGGCGTGGCCTCGGCCAGCCGTACGGCGCCGGTCTCGGTCAGGACCGCGAACAGGCCGCGGGCGTCGTCGGCGCACGCCTCGCGCTGGACGAGCCCGTCGCGCTGCAGGCGGTCGATGAGCCTGGTCAGGCCGCTGCGCGAGAGCAGGACCCGGTCGGCCAGGTCGTTCATCCGCAGCCGCCACTCCGTCGCCTCGGAGAGCTGGAGCAGCACGTCGTAGGAGGCCAGCGCCAGGTCGTGGGCGGCGAGCAGCTCGCTTTCCAGGCGTCGGGTGATGCGCACCTGGGCCCGCTGCATCATGCGCCAGACGGTCGACTCCTCGGGCGAGATCACCACCATGGCGGCATCCTACTGAGAAGAACGGCCGCGATCAGGTAGCCAGATCGAGCCCTACGTTCGGCATATCCGGTCTGGGTTCATACCATGGACTCATGGCACCTTCCCCGGAACAGGTGACAGCCGCACTCGCCACGGTCAACGACCCCGAGATCCGCCGGCCGATCACCGACCTTGACATGGTCAAGAGCATCGACATCTCCCCTTCGGGGGCGGTCGTCGTAGGCATCTACCTGACAGTGGCGGGGTGTCCGTTGAAAGACACGATCACCCGCGACGTCACCAACGCAGTCTCCAAACTCGACGGCGTCTCTGGCGTGCGCGTCGAGCTCGACGTGATGAGCCAGGACCAGCGCAAGACACTGCAGACCAAGCTGCGCGGCAACAGGGCTCCGGAGAAGGAGATCCCCTTCAACCAGCCGGGTTCGCTGACCCGCGTGTTCGCGGTGGCCAGCGGCAAGGGCGGCGTGGGCAAGTCGTCCGTGACCGTCAACCTGGCCGCGTCGATGGCCTCGCAGGGCCTCAAGGTGGGCATCGTCGACGCCGACATCTACGGCCACAGCATCCCGCGCATGCTCGGCGCGTCGGAGCGTCCCACCAAGGTCGAGGACATGATCATGCCGCCGGTGGCGCATGACATCAAGGTCATCTCGGTCGGGATGTTCAAGCCCGAGGGCAACTCGCCCGTGGTGTGGCGCGGCCCGATGCTCGACCGCGCGCTGCACCAGTTCCTCGCCGACGTCTACTGGGGCGACCTCGACGTCCTGCTGCTCGACCTGCCGCCGGGCACCGGCGACATCGCGATCTCGGTCGCGCAGCGCCTGCCGGGCGCGGAGATCCTGGTCGTCACGACGCCGCAGATGGCTGCGGCGGAGGTGGCCGAGCGCGCGGGCAGCATCGCCGCCCAGACGCACCAGCAGATCGCCGGCGTCATCGAGAACATGGCGTGGCTGCCCTGCCCCCACTGCGACGAGAAGATCAACGTCTTCGGTGAGGGCGGCGGCCAGATCGTGGCCGACGCGCTGACCAGGACGCTGGGCGCCAGGGTGCCGCTGCTCGGTCAGGTGCCGATCGACACGCGCCTGCGCGAGGGCGGCGACGAGGGCAAGCCGCTCGTCCTGACCGACCCGGACTCGCCCGCCGCGGCCGAGCTCGGGCGCATCGCGACTGCGCTGTCCAAGCGCGGCTCCAGCATCAAGGGCCTGCAACTGGGCCTGTCACCGGCGGGCCGCTGATCATCCAGTACGGCACGCCCACGTAAGCCCACCGTGGTCACCGCTCGCCGCCCGTCCATCACGGGACTCCAGCGGCGACGGTGACCACCGTGACGTCCAGGCGGGACCAGCGCGGCGTGAAGGCCGCTCAGGTGGCCTCGGAGTCGTAGGGGGGCAGCTCGCCGTATCCGAGCTCGGAGAAGGGCTCAGCAGCGCCCACAGGCGCGGGCTCGAGCGCCGCGGGGGTGGAGTTCCACGCCTCTTCCGCGTCGTCCAGCAGATGCCTGCGCACGAAGTTCTTCGGGTTGAGGTCGGCGGGGTCGAAGTCGGAGAACTCCGGGCCGAGCCCCGCCTTCAGGTCGTCGCGCGCGCTGGTCGCCATGCGTCGCAGGTTGCGCAGCGTCTTGCCCGCCTGAGACGCCGCCTGCGGCAGCTTGTCAGGACCGAAGACCAGCAGCGCGATCACGACGAGCGCCCCGACCTCCATCCAACCGAGTCCGAACACCGCAAGCTCCTACCACTGTGCAACCGGTTCCGGGGACAACCCCGGCCAGTTCCAGACTAAGGGTTCGCCCGGGCGATGGAGCACCCAATCCGGGCGAGACCCGCGATCATGACGGCTTGGGGGTGGGCTCCTTCTCGGCGGTGACGACGAGAGAGGCCATCCGCTCCTCGCCGCCGCGCTTGTACTTGATGGAGATCTTCGAGTTGGGGTCCTTGCTGCGGATCAGCGAGATGAGCTCGGTGCTGTCCTGGATGCGCAGGCCGTCGATCTCGAGGATGATGTCGCCCGCCTTCAGGCCCGCCTTGCCCGCGGGCCCGTCGGCCTCGACCGGCTGGCGGCCCTGCGCGGGCTGGGAGGCGATGCGCACGCCCTCGCCGCGATAGCCGGAGTCGACCATGATGCCGATCTTGACCCGCTTGGCCGAGCCGGTGGTGACGATCTCCTGGGCGACGCGCCTGGCCTGGTTGATCGGGATCGCGAAGCCCAGGCCGATGCTGCCGCTCTGGCTGGAGACCGCCCTGCTGAGCGTGGCGATCGCGGAGTTGACGCCGACGACCTCGCCCCTGGTGTTGACCAGCGGCCCGCCCGAGTTGCCCGGGTTGATGGCCGCGTCGGTCTGGATGGCGCTGATGTAGGCGGGATCGGGATCGTTGTCCTCGCCCGCCACGACGGGCCTGTTGAGCGAGCTGACGATGCCGGTGGTGACGGTGCCGGTGAGGCCGAGGGGCGAGCCGATCGCGATCACGGGGTCGCCGACGACGACCTGGTCGGAGTTGCCGAGCTTGATCTCCGGCGTGCCGAACGTCTGGTCGGGCTTGACCACGGCCAGGTCGGAGCCGGGGTCGCGGCCGACGATGCGAGCATTCGTGGACTTGCGGTTGTTGAAGACGATCTTGATGGCGCCGCCCTGGGCGGCGAGTGCGACGACGTGGTTGTTGGTCACCACGTAGCCGCCCTTGATCAGGAAGCCGGAGCCGGTGCCCGCGTCGGCGCTGCCCTCGACCTCGAGGGAGACCACGCTGGGCAGCACCCGCGAGGCCACGCCCGCGATCGTGTCGGGCGCCCTGCTGGTGTTGCCGGACGGCGCGGGGTCGAGCGAGTAGGAGGGGTCGGTGCCCGAGCTCTGCCTGGTGAGCAGGTAGGTGCCGACACTGCCCATCAGCGAGGCGAGCAGCGCGATCACCACGGCCAGCGCGACCAGCACACCGGTGCTCGGCCCGCGGCGCGCGGGAGCGAACCCGCCGTCGGCGGGCGTGGGCGGCGGCCCCCATCCGTGACCCATGCCGACCGCCTGCGTGGGCGGCGGAGGGCCCTGATCCGTGGCGCCGAACATGGCGGTGTCGTTGGCGGCCGACCGCCCCGACGGGTCGCCCCAGCCGGTGCCGTACGGCTGGGCAGGCGGGAGCTGCTCATCACGATCCCAGCCGAGCTGCTCGGTCCGCGCGCTCTCCCACCCGTCGTGGGCGGGAAGGAAGTCAGGCCGTCCCTGCGGCTCAGCGAGGTCCGACGGCGTGCGTCCGTCTGCTGGGCGCGTCTCGTCGGTCATCTAGTCTCACTACTCCTTGTTCGGACACCGCAACTTTCTCGGGTGCGGCGTACGAGAGTTGTCAAGCGAGCGTCAGGCGAACGGGTTGACCCAGGAAAGCACACGATCGGCGCCGCGGGCGAACCGCTGCCAGAAGCCAGGCTGCGCCTCGTGCGGCAGCTCACCGATCGCGGCCTTGGCCACGTCCGCGGGAGCGTCCGTGACCACGGTGTAGACATGGCCCCCACTCGCCCAGATCATCTCCAGTTCTGCAGCGTCCCGGATCCAGATCGTATTCCCGTCGCGACGCTGACTAAGCCAGCCCGTCAATCGCTCCTCGTCGAGAATGCCCCGCTGAACAAACACTGACACAACGGATACTCCATCTGAGTATCCCAGCTTCAGGTAGCCCGCGCTCTCGGCGGCGTTGGCCAGCTCGAACCCGCCGGGCAGCACGCTGGGGAAGCTCCACCCCCGCGCTCTCAGACGCGCGGCCGTCGACGGGCCGGGCGCCGGCCTCTCGGCCGCGATGGCCTGGGCCAGCGGAACGGGTGTGGGAATCGTCACCTCGACGAACGCCTCGGCCTGCGCCACGCCGCCGTGGCCGTCGAGCACCTCGCGCCGCAGCGGGATCCCGCTCGCCGTGTCGATCCAGTAGCGGGCGGCCAGGCGCCCGTCGTGCCGTACCGCCTCGACCATGCGCGCCGCCCTGCCGCAGACGCTGCCGCCGCGCGCCTCGACCACCCGGTAGTTGGCGCCAAGCGTGCGCAGCATCCCGTCGGAGGGGGAGAGCAGGCCGCCCGCCGGCGTCCCGGGGTCGGTGGCCCGCGCGTCGACCGTCATGCCGGAACCAGGTGTGTTGCGTACGGCGAGCACCGCGCCGTCGGTGGTGAACAGCGTGCCCGCGTACGGCCGCTCCCTCGCGGCCAGCGCCGACTGCCTGAGCAGGGGCAGCCCCGTGTCCTCGTTCTCGGAGTCGTCGGGCACGGCGTGGGCCGCGCCCGACAGGCCGAGGGCCATCGGAAGCGCCAGCGTGAGGACGGCGGGCAGCCGCCTCACGGCGTGGCGGAAGGCGGGTTGCCGTAGGGCGCCGTGGTCTTGTGGACCTGCTTGAACACCTCGACCGGAGGGGAGACGGAGGGGCCCTGGTCCTGCCCGGCCACCACGAACAGCGTGCCGAGGGCGACCGCCGCGGAGACGACGCCTACGGCCACATAGGCCGGACGCCTGCGGGACCGTCCGGGCCTCGACGAAGAGCCTGAGGTTCCTCGAGGCCTGTTGTCGGGCGGAGCGATGCTGCGCGGGCCTGGAAGCGGAACGCCGCCGAAGGTCGGAAAGGGCCGCTCCCTGGGCGGCATCGGGTCACCCGGCTCACCCATCCGCAGCAACGACATGGTCAGGTCAGCCGGCATCGGGGGGCCTTCGAGCGACCGCAGGCGCGACTTCAGCGCCCGCATCGACTCGACCTCCCTCCTGCAATCGGCGCAGAAGGCCAGGTGAGCAAGGGCGCGCTCACGCTCGGCGTGGCGCAGCTCGCCGTCCACAAGCGCGGATGCGCGTTCTCCTAGGTGCGACATATCAGACTTCCTCCCCACGGGTCACGGTCGGGGGGAGTTCAGAACTACGGGGCGCCCTGTGGTCCAGCGCCTCCCGTAGCTGTGCCCGGCCACGGTGGATCCTGCTTCTGACCGTGCCGAGCTTCACGCCGAGCGTGGCCGCGATCTCCTCGTACGACAGGCCTTCGATGTCACACAGCACGACCGCCGCCCTGAACTCGGGGGCGAGGGAGTCGAGTGCGGCCTGGATGTCAGGCTCCATGTGCGCGTCGTCCCACGCCTGGGCGGGCGAGGGCTCGCGACCCTGCAGCCGCTCGGCCGCGTCGTCGCCGAGACCCTCGAAGCGGATCCGCTGCCTCCTGCGCGCCATGTCGAGGAACAGGTTCGTGGTGATCCTGTGGAGCCAGCCCTCGAAAGTGCCGGGTGTGTAGCTCGACAGCGACCTGAAGACCCGGACGAAGACCTCCTGGGTGAGGTCCTCCGCATCGTGCACGTTGCCGGTCAACCTGTACGCAAGCCGATACACGCGTGCGGAGTGCGTCCGCACCACTTCCTCCCAGGTGGGAGGAGTCCATTCAGACACATCTGACACGTGAGGATCGGCCTGGTGGTCGCTTCCGTCCACCAGCACTCCTCTCTCTGGGACCACCGCCGCTACCGTCATAGTGCCTGGTTTCGTCCCTTCGTGCGCACTGCCTGCCTTCAGGACCGGCAAAGCCCGTTTAAACCTGCAACGCGTTGGGCGCGACCAGAGTTCCCGTCCTGGCGTGTCTCCCCTAGGCTGCGATCGGTGACCAATTGCACGGAAGTGGGGAGGAGAGGCCGATGACCAGCCCGGTAGAGGCCACTCTGGCCTATGCGGAGCAGTTCCATCAGGAAGATGAGATCCTGCACGCGGCGCGGCAGCGCGGCCACGAGATGGGCGCGCCTCCCATCCTTCCCGGAGGCGGTGCCGCGCTGTGTTTCCTCGCCACCGCGCTCAACGCGCGCTCCGTGGTGGAGATCGGCACGGGGTGCGGGGTGTCGGGGCTGTGGCTGCTGCGCGGCATGCGCGCCGACGGCACGCTCACGAGCGTCGACGTCGAGCCCGAGCACCAGCGCCTGGCCCGGCAGAGCTTCGCCGAAGCGGGCTTCTCCGGCGGGCGGATCAGGCTGATCATCGGGCGGGCGCTCGACGTGCTGCCCCGGCTGTCCGACGGCGGCTACGACCTGGTGTTCGCCGACGCCGCCAAGCAGGAGTACGCCGACTACCTGGCCGAGGCGGTGCGCCTGCTGCGCGTGGGCGGGATCGTCGCCTTCGACAACGCGTTGTGGCACAACAGGGTGGCCGACCCCTCCCAGCGTGATCCCGACACGGTCGCGGTGCGGGAGCTGGGCAAGCTCGTGCAGGGCGACGACCGGTTGCGGCCGCTGATGATGCCGCTCGGCGACGGCCTGCTGGCCGCCGTCAAGATCTCCGACTGAACGGCGGCGCCCCGCGGGCTCGTGGAGCGAGCGCCGCGGGGCGGATCCGGCGGGCGGCTCAGGGACGGGTGAGCCAGTCGAGCAGGAGGCGGACGCCGAAGCCCGTCGCGCCCTTGGTCGTCGTGCCCTCGTCGACCGTGCTCCGCCCCACGCCCGCGATGTCCAGGTGCGCCCATGGACGCTTGCCCGTGAACTCCCTCAGGAACAGCGCCGCGGTGATCGAGCCCGCGCCGTAGCGCCCGCCGAGGTCGGCGTTCTGCATGTCGGCGATGGGCGAGTCGAGCGCGGGACGGTAGTCGTCGATCAGCGGCATCCGCCACAGCCGGTCGTCGGTCCCGGTGCCCGCCGCGATGAGCGCGTCGGCCAGCTCGTCGTCGGAGGAGTAGACGGCGCCCATGTTGCGCCCGAGCGCGACGCTGATCGCCCCGGTCAGGGTGGCGATGTCGACCATCGCGTCGGGGTCGAGCACCGCGTCGGCGTAGGCGAGCGCGTCGGCGAGCACCAGGCGGCCCTCGGCGTCGGTGTTGGTCACCTCGACCGTCGTGCCGCCGTAGTGCGTGATGACGTCGCTGGGCCGCTGGGCGGTGCCCGACGGCATGTTCTCGGCCGCGGCGATCAGGCCGGTGACCCGTACGCGGGAGCCCAGGGCGGCCAGGGCGCCCATGACCGCGATGACGACCGCGCCGCCCGCCATGTCGGTCTTCTGGGTCTTCATGTTGTCGGTCGGCTTGAGCGACAGGCCGCCGGAGTCGAACGTGATGCCCTTGCCGACCAGCACGACGTGCCGGTCGGCGCCTTCGGGGGCGTAGGAGAGCTGGATCAGCCGGGGCGGGTGGATCGAGCCCTGCCCGACGGCCAGGATGCCGCCGAACCCGTCAGCGCGCAGCTCCTCCTCTTCCCAGACCTTGACGTCGAGGCCAGGACCCGCCGCCTGGTCGGCCAGCCACGCGGGGGTCTTGGTGGAGGAGGGGGTGTTGGTCAGGTCGCGGGCCAGCGCGACGGCCTGGGCGACGGTCTCGCCCCGCCGTACGGCCTCCTCGTCGGCGCCGACGAGGGCGAGCGCTCCCACGGGCGCCGTGCCCTGGGCGCCGATCTTGAAGGTGTAGGCCGCCAGCAGCGCGGCCTCGGTGAAGATCGCGCTGTCGCAGGAAGGGAGCACGACGGTCAGGGACGGCTTGCCCTTGGCCCTGCGGGTCAGGGTGGCGGCGGCCTTGCGGACGGCACGCGGCGAGCCGTCGCCGACGCCGTACAGCAGGACCCTGCCCACCGCGTCGCCGCGAGTGACGGGGATCTCGACGATCTCACCCGCCTCGCCCTTGGCCTCGTAGTGGGCCAGCAGCGCGGCCACCGGCACGGGCAGCTCGACCTGGGGGTCCAGGTCCGAGTCGTACGGCACGGCCAGCAGTGCGGAGTCCGCGGGCGCTTCGGGGAGCACGGACACCGTCGTCTGGATGGGCACGGGATAATCTCCAAACGTGATCGGCCCCGGCGGAGGTGCGCCAGGGCCGTTCGATCAGGTGGTTGAGCCGGCGGTCAGCCGACCACGTTCTTCAGCGCTTCGCCCAGCGCCTTCGCCTCGTCGGCCGAAATCTCCACGACGAGCCGGCCGCCACCCTCGAGCGGGACCCGCATGACAATGCCGCGCCCTTCCTTGGTGACCTCCAGCGGACCATCGCCGGTCCGCGGCTTCATCGCCGCCATGCGTGTATCCCTTCCTGCCATGGACTCCGCGGTTGCGATCAACGACCGCCCCGGTGGGTGGCCGACGCATTCACGTCTTCTGTGATGTCCTATTCTCCCGCATCGGAGTGCCAAATGGGTAACGATCTCCTCCCAGCATCCGTTGTCCAGGGTCGCGAAGCCGTCCAAACTGGTGCTCGTGAACGCACGCGCGGCGCTGTTCGATCTGTACGGAGACCACCTGCGTTCCCGCGGAGGGAAGGCGTCGGTCGCCGCTCTCGTCAGGCTGCTCGCACCCCTGGAAATCGCGGCTCCCGCCGTCAGGACGGCGGTTTCGCGCATGGTCAGGCAGGGCTGGCTCGACAGGGTCAGACTGCCTCAGGGACCTGGCTACGCCGTGACCGCCAAGGCCGTCAGACGCCTTGACGCGGCAGCGCTGAGAATTTACCGACCTGGAACGATCAGCTGGCAGGGGCGCTGGCACCTGGTGGTGCTGGAACAGGTCAGGGACCGGGCCAAAAGGGAACGACTCCGCGCCGACCTGGCCTTTCTCGGCTACGCGCCGCTGTCCGAGACGACCTGGGTCGGCCCTCGCCACTCCCCCGAACTTGATCCCCTGCTGGCCAACGAGGGCATCCGCGCCGACAGGTTCGACGCGGTGCTCGACGGCGACCCGCGCGAGCTGGTCGCCAGGGCGTGGGATCTGACCGCGATCGGGCGCGCCTACGAGGAGTGGCTGGCCGAGGCGCAGGAGCTGATCGCGGGGCTGAGTGATGGCGCGCCTGCCTCCCAGGTCTTCGCCACCAGGAGCAGACTGGTGCACGGCTGGCGCAACTTCCTGTTCCGCGACCCAGGGCTGCCCGCAGAGCTGCTGCCGCCCGGGTGGCAGGGCGAGAAGGCGCGGGCGTACTTCGAACAGGAGGCCGCCAGGCTGATGCCTGCCGCCGCCGCTTTCGTCGACAAGGAGCTGCTGTGATCCGTTACGACGTCGCCGACGCCGTCGCCACCGTCACACTCGACCGTCCCGACGCGATGAACTCGCTGACCGTGGCCCTCAAGACCGCCCTGCTCGACGCGCTGCGCGAGGCGGCGGCGTCGGACGCCGTGCGGGCCGTACTGATCACCGGAGCGGGCAGGGCCTTCTGCGCGGGGCAGGACCTGCGCGAGCACGCCGAGAACCTCGAGGCGGGCAGAGGGCTGGCCAACACGGTCCGCGAGCACTACAACCCGCTGGTCGAGCTGATCGTCGGCATGGACAAGCCAGTCGTCGCCGCGGTGAACGGCGTGGCGGCGGGCGCGGGCGCCTCGCTCGCCTACGCCTGCGACCTGCGCGTCGCCTCGGAGCGGGCGAAGTTCGCGATGGCCTTCACCGGCATCGGGCTCGCACCCGACTCGGGCGCCTCCTGGACGCTCCAGCGCCTCATCGGGGCCGGCCGCGCCGCCGAGCTGCTGCTGCTCGGCGAGCCGCTGGACGCCGCCCGCGCGCTGGAGCTCGGTCTGGTCTCGCGGGTGGTGCCGGAGGGCGAGCTGCTGAAGGCGACCCACGAGCTGGCCGTACGGCTGGCCGCCGGCCCGACGAAGGCGTTCGCGGCGACCAAGCGCGCGCTGGCGTTCGCGGCCACGCACTCGCTCGCCGAATCGCTGGAGCTGGAGGCCGACCTGCAGGACGCGCTCGCAGCGACCGCGGACCACAGGGACGCGACCAGGGCCTTCCTGGCCAAGCAGCGCCCGACGTTCACCGGCCGCTAGCTGTACTGACCGGCAGGGTCGTTTGACGCGGCGGGTCGGAGGAAGAGCTCGATCACGGGGATCGCCACCTCAGGCCTGGTCACGGGCAGTTGCAGGGTGAGGGTGTCCTCGGGCACGCCGCGCAGGTAGGTGTGGCCGGGCTCGTGCGGGTCGACGTGGAGCACGCGCACCTCCGAGGCGTCGTGCAGGAACTGGGCGTACTCGACCCTGCCCGCCAGGCCCTGGAGATGGACGTGCTTCATCGGCCAGTTGAGCAGGTGCAGGTAGAGCCGGTCGCCGCGCTGCGTGTAGCGGCAGTCCTGCGGCGGGGTGAACTCCGACGCGCCCGCGCCGTAGACGGCCCTGCCGTGCAGCCTCGTCCACCTGCCGATCTCGCGCAGCCGCTCGACCGCGCGCGGCTCGAACTCGCCGCGCGCGTTCGGCCCCACGTTCAGCAGCATGTTGCCGCCCTTGGAGACGGTGTCGACCAGCATGCTCAACAGCAGCTCAGGCGACTTCCAGTCCAGGTTGTCGCGGTCGTAGCCCCAGCTGCCGTTGAGCGTCTGGCACGCCTCCCACGGCACGTGCCCTGGCACCCCGCCCGGCGGCATGACCTGCTCGGGCGTGGTGAAGTCGCCGCTGCCCAGATCGAGCCTGTTGTTGATCATGATGCCGGGCTGGAGTTCGCGGACCATCGCCTCCAGCTCCGCGGACCGCCACTCGTCCTTGCCCTTGGCGCCCATGCCGCGCCCCGGGTAGCTGAAGTCGAACCACATCGTGTCGATCGGCCCGTAGCCGGTGAGCAGCTCGCGGACCTGCCCGTGCAGGTAGTCGGCGTACTTCCTGACGTCCCTGGTGCCGTCCTCGCCCAGGTCGCGCCGCGGGTGGTACAGGTCGATGGGGAACTCGGGGTGATGCCAGTCGATCAGCGAGTGGTAGAGCCCGATCCGCATCCCCCTGGCCCTGAAGGCGTCGAGCATCGGCCGCAGCAGGTCCTTGCCGTACGGCGTGGCCGTGGCCTTGTAGTCGGTGAGCGCGGAGTCCCACAGGCAGAACCCGTCGTGGTGCTTGGTCGTGATGACCAGGTACCGCATGCCGGCGTTCCACGCCTCGTCCACCCAGACCTCGGGGTCGTACAGGTCGGGGTCGAAGTGGTCGAAGTAGCGGCGGTAGTGCGCGTCGTCCAGCTTCTCGTAGGACTTCACCCACTCGTGGCGAGCCGCGGCGGCGTAGATGCCCCAGTGGACGAAGAGGCCGAACCGCGCGTCGGTGAACCAGCTCATCTGCTCTCCAAGCGGGAAGGGGTACGGCCCGGCCGTACCCCTTCGGGGTGCGTTGCTTACGGGTGGACCGATACTCCGGCGAGCCCGATCCTGCCAGTGCCCGTGCGTTGGACGCGCACATAGCGGGCATCGGCCGCGATCTCCACCAGCGAGGGGCGAAGCGCCTTGCCCTGCAGGCTCACCCGCGGCGGCCGCCACCTGGAGCGCGGCCTCGGGCAGCAGTTCGAGGGAGGTGAAGTTGTCCGTCATCTGCGAGCCGCGCCCCGACAGGGCGGGGGCGGTGGTGTCCGTCCAGTTGCCCGTGGCGAGGTTCTCGATGCCGTATCCGGCCCAGTTGGAGACCCACTAGCGGCCCGCGTGGTCGACGGGCCCGGTGGCGCCGGTCAGCGTGAGGCCCGCCTGCATGCCCGCGTAGCCCTCGTCGGTGTCCTGCTGTGGGTAGGCGGCGTGCTCGAAGCCCAGACCCGAGATCCTCACCCTGCTCGCGCCCTCGATCCGCAGCAGCGTCTCCCGGGCGGGCGTGATCACCTCGCTGAGGTCCTCGCCCTGCCTGGGCAGATAGGTGACGGTACGGCCGCCGCGGTCGTAGACGAACTCGCCGGGCCGGTCGAGCAGCTCGATGGCGTTCTCGAAATGGGAGACCTTGGTGTAGCGGCTGGAGTCGACGGTGGTGCTGTCCCAGGCGGGCCCCGTGCGGTTCGTGCCGCCGGCGGAGTTGGTCCAGCACGGCTGGACGAAGGTGAGCAGATCACCGTCGACCCTGTCGATCCGGCGGTGGTAGTTGCGCCAGCGGATCCTGATCACGGCCTCGGCGTTCGCGGGCTCCCTCCAGGCGGCGACGCCGCTCCTGACGGCCCCGGTCATGCCGGTCCTGGTGGCGTCGCAGACGCTGGCAGGGCAGGCGTCGCCGCGGGCGCGGACCGCCCTGACCCCGTCGACGAACAGTTGCCGGGGAATCACGCCCTCGGGAACCTTCGCCACCCAGAAACCGCCCTCCTGCCGCCAACCGGTGATCGGCACACCACCCGACAGCACGGGCTCGGCGCCGGGGGCGGCAGTCCAGGTGACGGTGTGGCCGCGGGGACCCGAGTCACGGCCGTCGAGGACGAGCGGCTCGGCCATGCGGTAGACGCCGCCGGTCAGGCGCACCTCGATGTCGCGGTCCATGCCGCCCGCGATGGCCGCGCGGACCTTGTCCCTCGCGGTCTCCAGGGAGCACGGGTTGGCGTCGTTGCAGGCAGAGTGCGCCCTTGGCGAAGACCTCCTCGCGCACTCCCGGAGGAGACGTCGTAGTGGCGGACGTCGTAGCCGCTGTTTCTTCACGGCGTGGGCGATGAAGTCCTCGGTGGAGGCGTTGCCGTCCTCGTTGCGCTGGACCCAGCGGCGCATGACGCGGTCGAAGTCGCGCTCACCGATCTCCTTCTGGAGGGCGTAGAGGACCAGCGCGCCGCCGTCGTAGATGTTGTAGCCGCCGAGGCCCTTGGGCCTGCCGGGCGGGCCGTCCTTGGCGCGGACGTCGTCGAGCCTGCCGTAGACCGTCCGCATCTTGTCGGCGAGCTTCTCTCCACGGCGGACATCCCCACCCCGTGACCAGCACCTCCGCCTCGGCGAGCGCCCCCACTGCGGT
Source organism: Nonomuraea sp. NPDC049152 (assembly GCF_040648355.1). Lineage (NCBI taxonomy): Bacteria > Bacillati > Actinomycetota > Actinomycetes > Streptosporangiales > Streptosporangiaceae > Nonomuraea > Nonomuraea sp. NPDC049152. Next base: position 85,732 of record NZ_JBEZDO010000016.1, read on the forward strand.
GCCGGCCGTCAGGTCAGCACGTCGTCGTAGAGATCGGTCACCTCGGCGAGCCGGTCGCGCCTGGCTCTTCGGCGAGAAGAACCCCACGCTGGAGATCCTGTGAGACGCCTGCTCGCTCTGACCGCTCTGCTCTCGCTCTGCCTGACCGGCGTAGCCGGAGCGGAGACCGCAACGGAAACCGAGGCGGCGCCAGGCCCCAAGGTCTACTACGCCGCCCCCGACGCCACGAGCCACGCGCTGGAGAACCAGACCCTCTCCCTGTTCGGCACCGGCTGGTTCACCAGGCCGACGTACTCCAACACGATGGTCCACGAGCTGGTCCACCAGTGGTTCGGCGACTCGGTCACCCCCTCCGGGACGACGTGGCGCAACGGCAGTCCGTGGGGGCCGGTGCCGTACAGGTAGGAGCCCTTGACCACGGCCAGGCCGAGCAGCTCGGGCGGCATCGGCTCGCGCTCCTCGAACCGCCAGTCTTCTGGCCCCGCCTGCACCGGCTGGTCCGCGCCGAGCGGCCCGCGTCGGAGTGGACGGAGACGGACAAGAGGTGGGGGTACCTGGCGCTCTATACGTCTCGGACGGCCGGACGGGACCTGAGCGGGTTCTGGACGCGTTGGGGAGCGCCGGACGGCGGAGTACTTGGCCCAGGTGGCGGCCCTGAACCTGCCCGCACCCGACGTCGACCCGAGCACCCTGGCCGAGTAGGAGCCGACCGCCGATGCACCCCTCCCCCTCCTCTCCTCAATTCCTTGCTGCCGCCACGACGGCCACCCCCAGCCGGCGGGGGTTCCTCGGGCTCGCCGGCGGCCTGACCGCGTTCTTCCTCCCCCAAGGCCTATCGTCCACAGCCCCAGGCACCAGCCCCACGCTTTCCACAGAACCGCGCTCGGCATCCACCACCCCCACCCTGATCAGCCAGACTTCCGGCGTGACCGAGTTCGCCACCCTCCGCGCCAAGGCCACCGCGATGCTCACCGGCGCACCCTTCGACCCCGCCGACCCCGCCTTCGCGGCCCCTCTCGCCAGGCTCGACGCCTCGGCCACCACGCTCCGCGACACCATCGACCTCTCGCCAAGCCGCACCTCCCTCTGGCCCGACCTCCCCCTCAACGGCGCGTCAGGCGACATCTCCAGCAGCCACCAGCGCCTCCGCACCCTCGCCACCGCCTGGGCCACCCCGGGCTCGAAGCTCCACGACGACACCAGGCTCGCGACAGACCTCCTCAGCGCCCTCGACTTCCTCTACGCCCGCGCCTACAACGAGACCAAGAAGGAAGTGGGCAACTGGTGGCACTGCGAGATCGGCGCCCCCAGAGCCCTGATCGACACCTGCCTCCTGATGTACGACGTCATCGCCCCTGAGCAGCGTGCGGCATGGATCCGTGGGATCGACCGCTTCTGTCCCAACCCCGACGCTGACCCGCCGTACGGACGGACTCACCTCAGCGATCATCGGCCTGTACGGCTGGCAACACGCCAGCGTGTCCCGCGACGTGGAGTCGAACGCCTTCGGACCACACTCGGCGGTGCCCTGCTTGCACGCGGACAGGCCTGGCATCCACGTCTCGCTCGTCGTGCTGTCGGGAGACGCCGTCCACCCGTCCGCCCTCCGCGACGCGATCGCGGTCAGCGTGTCACCTGACGCGGTCACGATCGCGTTCCCCGACGGCGACCACCAGACCCATCAGCTGACCACCCTCGCGACCCCCGCCCAGCCCGGACCACCCCTTCATCCAGGACAACCCGCGTAGCCAGACGACCCGCGTAGCCGCGACTACCTGCCCCTCAGCCCGGACAACCCGCGCGGCCCGGACGACCCGCGTAGCCGCGACCACATCTTCAGCCTCCGGTCGGCGGTGAGGGGCGAATGCTCGCGAGCAAGCGTCCGGCACAGGACCAGACGAATCGAGCCGATCAGCGTGCGGAGTTGCGAACGACGCAGTCGGCGATGTGGTCGTTCACCAGCCCGATGGCCTGCATGAGCGCATAGGCGGTGGTCGGTCCCACGAAGCGGAAGCCGTACCCCTTCAGCTCCTTGGCGAGCGCCTTCGACCCCGGCGTGATGGCCGGCACGTCAGCCATCGACTTGGGCACCGGAGAGTCAGGATCAGCGTGCCGCCAGACCGCTGCGGACAGCCCTTCGGGCACCTCGAGAGCGGCCCGAGCGTTGGCGATGGTGGCTTGGATCTTGGCCCGGTTGCGGATGATGCCCTCGTCGGCGAGAAGCCGGTCGACGTCCTCGTCGGTGTAGGCCGCGACCTTCGGGATGGAGAAGCCGTCGAACGCCTTGCGGAAGTTCTCCCGCTTGCGCAGGATCGTCAGCCACGACAGCCCGGACTGGAACGCCTCCAAGCTCACCCGCTCGAACACCCGGTCGTCCCCCTGAACAGGGCGACCCCACTCGTCGTCGTGGTAGGCGATGTAGAGCGGGGTGGTCATGCCGGTCCACTCGCAACGGATGGCCTCGCTCACGAACGCCCTTCCCTGTCCTGGCCGATCGAGGCAGGCAGCCCGCCTGCGGCACCGTGGTTCCCAGGCGTCCGGTCCTGCTCGGAATCGGCGGCTCCACCCTGACGGGGGCGGCTTCCCGCAGGAGACCCGATGTGGCCCCAGGAGCGGCCGATCTCATCAGGTTCGACGTCACCCCAAGAGCGGCGGATCCGCCCGGATTCGGCTTCATCCCGAGAGCCGTCGATCTCCTCGGATTCGGCCTTTCTATCCCGAACCTGGTCGACCTCTTCGGCGGTGGAGTCTGCGTGCCCGAGTTCGTTCTCTTCGGGGGTGGTTTCGTCCCAGCTCCGGCCCATCCCATCCGGGGCGACGGCTCCGCCCCAAGACTGGTCGATCGACCCGGGAGCGGCGGTTTCATCCTGAGGCTCGTCGAACCCCTCGGAAGTGGACTTCTCGACCCGGAGCTGGTTGGCCTCGGCGGCGTCCGTGGTGGGCTGGTGACCCACGCGAGCAGAGCCCGATGCCGCGGCGTTCGGGTCGGCTCCAGTGGTGTGCCGGTTGGGTCCGGCTCCAGTGCCATGCGGGGCGGCGGCTGCCGCGGCGTTCAGATCCCGTTCGGCTGCTGTGCCGTTCGGCTCGGCCGGCGCGATGATCGAGTGCGGCTCGGCTTCTGTGGGGCTCGGGTCGGCCGCCGCGGCCATCCGCTCCGGCTTGGCGTTCGGGTCGGGAGCCGTGACGAGCCGGTCCTGCCTGGCACCTGCGGCGGACGCTGCGGCGATCGGGTCGGTGGAGGGGAGTCGGCTGTGTGAGACGTCCGAGGCGAGCCCATCGGAACGGGCAGCCGAGGCGTCGGCCTCGTGGTGGGCGAGCGGAAACGCGTCGTCGCCCTCCTCGTAGTCATCGAAACGGATGACCGAGATGCCATCCTCAGAGGCGTTCTCGTCGTCCTCGCGGGCGGCCAGCGGAGATGCGCTCCGGCCACCCTGGTGCGCGGTGGCGGGAGACGCGTTCTCGTGCTCGGTGAACGGGGAGCCGTCTTCGCCGTCCTCGGGGAGCGCGATGGTCGGCGCCTCGGGCCGGTGGTCGGTGCGGGGTGCGGCGCCTGGGCCTGCGTACGCCTCCTGACGCGCCTGCAGCCGACTGGCCAGCAGTTCCGACACGCGCTGCTCCAGCACGGCGATCCGGGTGTCGCGGGCGCTGATCGCGTTCGCGGCTCGGCGCAGGGTCTCGTCGACGCTCTGCGTGTGATAGCCGACCAGGTTCACCGGCAGTTGCAGGGCCATGAAATCGACCGCCGTGAGCTGCCCGGCCTCGGGGAGGTCGAGCGGCGGAACGTCAGGCGGGAACGCGGTCAGCTCACCGCCCCTGCCAAGGGAGACCACCACGACGCAGGCGAGGATCGCCAGCGCGGCGATGGCGAGTACGACCAGCACATTGGAATCGTACTCGTACGATCGTGACATGAGGCCTGTAGTACTGACGCCAGGCGCGCCTGAACAACCCGACTGGACGCTCGCCCGCACCCCTGACGAGGTTCGGGAGCTCGTGCGGAGCGGGGGTACGGCGCTGGTCAGGCTGCCCGGGCAGCTCGACGCCGCCCTCGCCGCCGCGGCCGTGTTTCGGTGGGCGGGCGCGGGCGTGTTCGTGACCGAACATGCTGATCAGGTACGGCTCGCGCTGGACATGACCGACTCCCTCGCCGGCACCCGCGCCCCCGCCGTCACCCGTCGCGGCCTGGCCTGATCCTCCTGTCTCACCGACTGCCCGACGAACGTCCTCCAGCCGGGCGTGTCGGTCCCCGGGATCGCGTCAACGCGTGGGCGGGCCGACTCGATCCGGCGGCTGTCGTCCGGAAGACCCGCTCGATCCCGGGCGTGTCGTCACACGCCGGCCCCGCCGCCGAGCGGGCAGGCAGGCGCTCAACCCGGAGATGTCGGCGTGAGGAAGAGCCGACACGAGCGGGAGTGTCGTCACAAACCGACCTCACCTGGCGGGCGCGGGGATGTCGGCGCGCCGAAGGGACGCTCGCCAGACGGGCGCTCCACCAGGAGAGGGTGCTGGTCAGGAGCCTGTTGACTCGCCGAGTTCTTCGACGCTCGGCTCCATCGGCTGGGCCGGCGACTCCAGGAGGGTGAGCGCCTCCTGGACCGATTTCGCCCACGAGATGGCGTCGAAGACGTTCGCCCGTGTGAACCCCTCGTCGTACATGTGCTCCACCAGCGACCGCAGCGGCTCGTACAGCCCCCAGGGGTCGAGGATCACCAGCGGCTTGGTGTGGACGCCGAGCACCCGCGCCGTCCAGATCTCGAACAGCTCCTCCAGCGTCCCGATGCCCCCGGGGAGCACCAGGAACGCGTCGGAGCGGGCGTCCATGACGCCCTTGCGTTCGCGCATGTCCGCGGTGATGATCAGTTCGTCCGACTCGTTGTCGGCGACCTCGATGTCGACCAGCACCTGGGGAATGACGCCGACGGTGCGCCCGCCGGCGGCTCGGGCGGCGCTGGTCACCGCGCCCATGCAGGAGACCGTGGCGCCGCCGCTCACCAGGGTGTGGCCCCGGAGGGCGAGTTCGGTGCCCACCTCGGTGGCGAGGTCCACGTACTTGGGGTCGATCTTCTGACTGGATGCACAGAAAACGCAGATGTTCACGAAATACCAGTCTATTGAGGCTCGGCCGTCTGGCTCGCGACCGCCTCCAGCTCCTCCTTCCTCTGGTTGTTACGGTTGCGCTCCGACTCGACGATGATGTTCACCGCCTCCTCGACGTCGTCGGTCACATGGATCAGGTGGAGGTCGTGCTCCGAGATCTTCCCGGTGGCCACCAGCGTCCCCTTGATCCAGTCGATGAGCCCGCCCCAGTACTCCGTGCCCATGAGCACCACGGGGAACGAGGTGACCTTGTGCGTCTGCACCAGCGTGAGCGCCTCGAAGAGCTCGTCCAGCGTGCCGAACCCGCCCGGCAGCGTGATGAACCCGCACGAGTACTTCACGAACATCGTCTTGCGCACGAAGAAGTAGCGGAACTCGATGCCGAGGTCGACGTAGTCGTTCATGCTCTGCTCGAAGGGGAGTTCGATGCCGAGCCCGACGGAGACGCCGTCCGCGGCCGATGCGCCCTTGTTGGCCGCCTCCATGGCTCCGGGCCCGCCGCCGGTGATGACGGCGTATCCGGCCTTGGCCAGCTTGTACCCCAGCTGGACGCCCGTCTGGTATTCCGGGGAGTCGACGGGGGTGCGCGCCGAACCGAACACGGTGACCGCGGTGGGAAGCTCGGCCAGCTGGCCGAAACCCTCGACGAACTCGGCCTGGATGCGCAGCACCCGCCACGGATCCATGTGGACCCAGTCCGCAGGACCCTGGCGGTCGAGAAGGCGCTGGTCATGGGTGGAGTCGGGAACCAGCTGGCCGCGGACGACCGCAGAGCCCTGACGACGTTCGGGACGTGTCCGTTTCATGCGGATCACGCTAGCGTGCCCGACTAAAAAATCTTGAAAAAAGGAGGGAACCAGATTTCGAAGGTCCTGCGTCTAACTGCCGAGGGTGCTGCTCGGGACTGAAAGTGGCTTTCCCCGCCAAATGGCCGGCGAGGAAAGCCACTTTCACGTTGTGGGGGTCCTACGCTCCCGCCGAGAGCCAGTTCAACATCCCGGTCTCGCTCTCCGCGATCTTGGTTAGCGACACGTATTCGCCCTGCTGATGGGCGAGGTTCGGGTCCCCTGGACCGTAGTTGACGGCGGGGATTCCCAGCTCGGAGAAACGCGCGACGTCGGTCCAGCCCAGCTTGGCCCGTGGCGTACCGCCGACGGCGGCGACGAACGCGGCGGCCACCGGATGCGTCAGCCCTGGGCGGGCGGCGGAGGCGCCGTCGGTGAAGGCCACCTCGAACCCGTCGAACACCTCGCGCACGTGCTCCTCCGCCCGCGCCAGCGTCAGGTCGGGAGCGAAGCGGTAGTTGACGGTGACCACGGCCTGGTCGGGGATGACGTTGCCGGCCACACCGCCGCGGATCGCCACCGCGTTGAGGCCCTCGTGGTACTCCAGGCCGTCGACCACGGGCCGCCTGGCCTCGTAGGCGTTGAGCGTGGCCAGGATCGGCTCGAGGGCGTGGATGGCGTTGACGCCGAGCCACGACCTGGCACTGTGGGCGCGCTTGCCCCGTGTGGCGATGTCCACGCGGAGTGTGCCCTGGCAGCCGCCCTCGATCACCCCGTCGGTCGGCTCCATGAGCACGGCGAAGTCGGCGGCCAGCCAGTCGGCGTGGTCGCGGCCGACCCTGGTCAGCCCGTTGCGCTCGGCCTCGACCTCCTCGCAGTCGTAGAAGACGTAGGTGACGTCGCGGTTCGGGGCGGGAAGGAGGGCGGCGAGCTTGAGGGCGACGGCGACGCCCGCCTTCATGTCGGAGGTGCCGCAGCCGTGGAGGAGGTCGCCCTCGACCCGGCTGGGAAGGTTGCCCGCGAGGGGGACCGTGTCCAGGTGGCCGGCGATGAGCACGCGCTCGGGGCGGCCGAGGTTCGTGCGGGCGACGACGGTCTCGCCGGACCTGTCGACGGTCAGGTGCGGAAGCCTTGCGAGCGCCTCTTCGACCGCGTCGGCGAGCACCTTCTCGTTGCCGCTGACCGATTCGATGTCCACGACGGCGGCGGTCAGCGCGCCTACGTCCTGCGTCAAGTCCAGCATGGGAACCAACCCTAACCCTGGGGGTACGGCAGGCCGCGCCACCAGCCTGGGACGGGTCAGGCGTTGACGCCGTGTTCTCTGAGCACGTCGTTCAGCGCCGCCTTGTCGTGCCGCTGGCCCGGCTCCAGCCGCTTCAGCACCAACACGCACGGCAGCCCGAACGTCCCCCCGGCGAACTCCTTCGGCCTCGTGCCGCTCACCGCCACGCACCAGTCGGGGATCCGCCCGCGCCCGAGCTCCTCCCCTGTCTCCACGTCGATCACCGGCATGGAGGCGGACAGGATCGTCCCCGCCCCTACCACCGCCCCGCGCCCCACCCGTGCGCCCTCGACCAGCATCGCCCTGCTGCCGATCAGCGCGTCGTCCTCCACGACGACGGGCACCGCGTTCGGCGGCTCGAGGACGCCGCCGATGCCCACCCCGCCGGACAGGTGAACGTTCTCACCGATCTGCGCGCACGACCCGACGGTGACCCAGGTGTCCACCATGGTGCCGCTGCCGACGAACGCGCCGATGTTGGTGAAAGAGGGCATGAGCACCACGCCGGGCGCCAGGTAGGAACCCCATCGGGCGATCGCGCCCGGCACCACCCTGACCCCGTCGAACGTGGTCTTCAACGGCAGCCGGTCGTGGTGCTGGAAATCGCCCACCTGTGACCTGGCCATGCCGAGCACCTTGAAGCTGAGCAGGATGGCCCGCTTCGCCCGCTCGTCGACCACCACCTCGCCGTCGGAGGAGACGGTGGCCACGCGCGCCTTGCCGGTGTCGAGCTGGTCGATCGCGCCGACCACGACGCCCCTGGCGGCCGTGTCGGAAGGTGAAAGCTCCGCGCGGTTGGCCCACAGCTCGTCGATGGCCGCCGGCAACGGGCTCGAATGCCTCTTGCTCATGGCCCCGGAGTTTATCTGTCCGGGTAGGTTTTTCAGGGTGCGGCGTAGCTTCTCCCGAGCGGTCCTGACTATCGGGATCATCGTTGTCGCGCTCGCGGTGGCCATCGCCGTGGGCGTCTACGTCCTGCTCAGGAAGGCCGACCCGCTCGTGCAGGACGTCGAGGCCTGCGTGGTGAAGACGCAGCAGGGCGAGCTGGAGCTCGACATCGAGCAGGCGCGCGTCGCGGCCACGATCGCGGCGGTGGCCGAGCGGAGGCGGCTGCCGGAGCAGGCCGTCGTGATCGCGTACGCCACGGCGATCCAGGAGTCGAAGCTCTACAACGTCGCGTACGGCGACCGCGACTCGGTGGGGGTCTTCCAGCAGCGGCCCTCGCAGGGCTGGGGCAAGAAGAAGCAGCTCATGGACCCGGTCTATGCGACCAACCGCTTCTTCGCCGCGCTGGTGAAGGTGAAGGGGTACCGGAAGCTTCCGGTCGCGGAGGCGGCGCAGGCCGTACAGCGATCCGCGGCGGGCTACGCCTACGCCCCGCACGAGGGCAACGCGCGGATCCTGTCGGCGGCGTTCACAGGCAGGGCGCCGCGGGCCGTCCACTGCACCTACCCCAGGAAGGCGACGCCCGCTCCCTCCCGTCCAGGGGACGCGCGGCGGGAGCTGACCAGGGCGCTCGGCGCCGTCAGCGTGCCGAGCGCCAGGCGCGGGTGGCTGATCGCCGCGTGGTCGGTCGCCCACGCCCAGCAGTACGGCCTGCGCAGCGTCGGCTACGACGGGCTCACCTGGTCGTCGGACGGCTGGAAGAACGGCGGCAAGGCGGGCGACCGCGACGTCGAGCTGACCTGACTCAGGCGGCGCGGCTCACGATGGTGATCGAGCCGGGCGGCAGCGGCTGGGCGTAGCTGGCGGTCCATCCCTCGCCCTGCACCCGCTCGAACGACAGCAATCGCCCGTCGGCGGCCCGGTAGTCGGCGAAGTCGAGCAGCCCGCGCTCCGGCCGCCCCGTCTCGCCCTCCGACCTGAAGGCCGCGGTGCCTCTGTCGATGGGGTGGAACTCCACGCCTTCCATGATCAGCATGGTCTTGGCAGGGATCATGCCCTGCGTGGGCACGATGGTCCAGAGCAGGACCTCCAGGTGGGGCGGGTCGGTGGAGACGAGGCCGTGCCGTACCTGGACGGAGAGCCACACCGGTCGGCGGGAGCCGTCATCGAGCAGGTACTCGGTCCACTGCTGCCCCTGGCATGACACGTGGACGGCGCCGCGCACCTTGGCGCCCGTGCCGTGGGTCTCGATCCTGTCCCCCACCTTGATCGTGCGGGGGTCGTCGTAGTCGGAGCCGATCGCACCCTGGGTGCTCGAGGGAAGGGGCGACACCGAGCCCGCGGCTGGGCGGCCTTTGCGCATGGTGGCGAGCAAGGCGCCCAGCAGAAGGACGATCGTGACGACGCTCAGTCCGATTACGACCATGGAGGTCATGCCGCGGGATCCTACTGGAGGCGACGCACCGCCGCACTGATGCGTTCGTCGGTGGCCGTCATGGCGATCCGAATGTGGCTGCCGCCTGCGGTTCCGTAGAAATCGCCGGGGGCGACCAAAATTCCGGTTTCGGAAAGGCGGCGTACCTGATCCCAGCAGTCGCCGCCGTCCGAGGCCCACAGGTAGAGGCCGGCGGTGGAGTGGTCGACGCGCCAGCCCGCCTTCTCCAGCGCGGGACGCAGCTGCTGCCGCCTGGCGGCGTAGCGCTCACGCTGTTCGTCGGCGTGGGCGTCGTCGCCGAGCGCGACCGTCATCGCCGCCTGAACGGGCTCCGGCATGATCATGCCTGCGTGTTTGCGGATCTCCAGGAGCCTGGCGACCAGGGTGGGGTCGCCTGCGACGAACCCGGCGCGGTATCCGGCCAGGTTGGAGCGCTTGGACAGCGAGTGAACGGCGAGCAGCCCCTCGTGGGAGCCGCCACACACGTCGGGATGCAGGATCGAGATCGGCTCGGCTTCCCAGCCGAGCTCGATGTAGCACTCGTCGGAGGCGACGATCGCGCCGCGCTCGCGCGCCCAAGAGACCACCTTGCGCAGGTGCTCGGCGGGCAGCACCTTGCCCGTGGGGTTGGACGGCGAGTTGACCCAGACCAGGTCGACGTCGGCCGGGCCGAGGGAGAGCAGCCCGTCGGCGGCGATCGGCTCGGCTCCGGCGATCCTGGCCCCCACGTCGTAGGTGGGGTAGGCCAGCTCGGGGATGACGACCCGCTTGGCGCCGAGCAGCGTCGGCAGCCACGCCACGAACTCCTTCGACCCGATGAGCGGCAGCACGGCCCGCTCCTCGATGGTGACACCGTGCCTGCGGCGCAACCAGCCCGCCGCCGCGGCACGCAGCTCCCGCGTGCCGTACGTCAGCGGATAGCCGGGACTGTCAGCGGCCCCGGCCAGCGCTTCCTGCACGATCTGCGGCACGGGATCGACCGGCGTGCCGACCGACAGGTCGACGATGCCGTCGGGGTGCGCCTGAGCGCGCTCCTTGTACGGCGCCAGCCGGTCCCAGGGAAAGTCCGGCAGGTTGTGCACCGGTCAGTGCTCCTCGGCCTGCGGCGGCAGGGCGGCGACGACGGGGTGGTCCTTGTCGATCTTGCCGACCTTCGAGGCGCCACCGGGCGAGCCCAGGTCCTCGAAGAAGTCCACGTTGGCCTTGTAGAAGTCCTTCCACTGCTCGGGAAGGTCGTCTTCGTAGAAAATCGCCTCTACGGGGCACACGGGCTCACATGCGCCGCAGTCCACGCACTCGTCAGGGTGGATGTAAAGCATGCGCTCGCCCTCGTAGATGCAATCGACGGGGCACTCCTCGATGCACGCCTTGTCAAGGACGTCCACGCAAGGCTGCGCGATGACGTACGTCACGTCGAGCTCCTTCTTAGACCGCGGTTTGCTACGCCCTAGTATTGCCGGGTCAGCCAAGTGTCGGGAACGGAGGGTGGCAAACTTGTGGCCGCTCGCCTCGTCATCGCCGTGACAAGCTCGGACATTGGGGCCAGGGTCACCACTCGGAGAAGGGTGCCAGGCGGGTTCAGCGACGCGGTAGGCGTTCTCGAATCGTGGGACGGCGGCGTCCTCAGGGTCCGCAAGCGCGACGGCACCCTCGTGGAAATCCAGGAGGAGCATTTGGTGGCCGCCAAGGTCGTGCCTCCTCGACCTGAACGGATGTAACAGCAAGTATCTATTCCGTGACTGTACGTACCTGTGCCGCCATAGCCGCCGTTCTCATCAGCGCCGGATGTGGTGCTGCGACCACGGAAGAGAAGCCGCTCCCGCCGGTCAACGTGAAGGCCGCCTCCATGGAGGCCGGGTTCACGACCGTGGAGCGACTGGCTGAGGCCGCCAAGACGGAGGGCGAGCTCAACGTCATCGCCCTGCCCCGCGACTGGGTCAACTATGGCGAGATCATCGACACCTTCGCCGACAAATACGACATCAAGGTCAATCAGCTCGAACCCACCGCCAGCAGCCAGCGCGCCATCGAGGCCGCGGGACTGCTCAAGCCTGACGTCTTCGACCTCAGCCTCGAGGTCGCGGTCGCCAACGCCGCGCGCTTCGCGCCGTACAAGGTCTCCGGCTGGCAGGACCTGGCCGACCACGTGAAGGACAGGGACGGCGCCTGGTACGCCGGTTACGGCGGCTACATGTCGCTCGGCTACGACTCGCGCAAGGTCCCCGTCCCGGCCTCCTTCGCCGACCTGCTCAAGCCCGGCTACACCGTGGCGCTCGCCGGCGACCCGCGGCAGAGCGCCGCCGCCTTCAACGGCGTCATGGCCGCCTCGATGGTGAACGGCGTGCCGCAGGTGCAGCGCGGCGTCGACCTGTTCACCAAGCTCAAGAAGGCGGGCCAGCTCATCCAGCAGAACACCGCCAACGTCTTCGTCGACTGGGACTACCTCAACGCCGGCCGCGCCGCCCAGCACGGCGAGGGCTGGAAGGTCACGATCCCGAAGGACGCGCCGCTCGGCGCCTACTACGTGCAGGCGATCAACAAGGACGCCCCGCACCCGGCGGCGGCCAGGCTGTGGCAGGAATTCCTCTTCTCCGACGAGGGCCAGAACCTGTTCCTCAAGGGGTACGCCCGTCCGGCGCGTGGCGAGGCGATGCTCATGAAGGGCACGCTCAACGCCGAGACCGCCGCCCAGCTGCCCGCGCCTCCTGGGCCGCCCGTGCTGCTCACGATCCCGCAGACCGACGCCGCGAAGACCTACATCAACAAGACCTGGGCCGGGTGAGACAAGTGTGCCCGGTGTGACTGATATGTCGTAGAGACATTCAGCCCCTAAAGTTGTTGTCCCACTACGGGGGAGCTGATCGGTCTTGCGATACGACACACCGAGCATGACACGGTTGACCGCTCGCGCCTATGACAGCAGCTTCGGCTATGTCTCGCCGCAAGGAGCGCCACTGGTCGACCTGCTCGATCCGCAGCCTGGCGAGCGCGTGCTCGACCTGGGCTGCGGCACGGGCGTGCTGACCGCCGAGATCGCCGCCAGGGGGGCGAGCGTGCTCGGCATCGACGGCTCGCCCGCGATGATCGAAAAGGCTCTGGCCCAGTACCCGGGCATCGACTTCATCGTGGGCGACGGCCACGACTTCACCGTCGTACAGGCCTACGACGCCGTCTTCTCCAACGCGGCCCTCCACTGGATGAGCCGCGACCCGCGCACCGTCGTCGCCAACGTGCGCGAGGCGCTGCGGCCAGGCGGCCGCTTCGTGGCCGAGATGGGCGGCGCAGGCAACTGCGCGGAACTGACCGCCGCCGTCTCCACCGCATGGCGTGAGTACGGCCTGCGCGAACCCGAGTTGCCCTGGTACTTCCCCACGCCCGCCGAGCACTCCAGGCTCCTGGAGAAGGAGGGCTTCGTCGTCAGGCTGCTCGAGTACTTCGACCGGCCCACCCCGCTCGACGAGTGCCCGGCGGGAGCAGCCGACTGGGTCCGGATGTTCGCCGGCACGCTCCTCGAAGGGCTGCCTGCCGATATGGTCGAGCCGCTGCTCAGGCGGGTCAACGAACTGGCCGCTCCCGCGCTCCGCAGGGAGAGCGGGTGGATGGCCGACTACGTGCGGCTGCGCTTCGCCGCCGTCAGGCGCTGATACGTACTCCATGATGCACAGGGCTGTTTTGCGCGGCTATGGTCTGTTCCGTGGCGGCAAGAGTATGGCTGCGTCGCGTCAGCGGCGTGAGGGGCTGGTGAACGGAACAGGATGAACTTCTGCCTGAGCGACCTCGTACCACCCTTGCGGTGGAGCGACGCGGCCGCGATCACACTGCTCCACGGGCAACCACACCTGCCTGAAGCGTGGTGGCGGAGCCTGCCCATGCCACGGGTGCTGGCCATCATCGGACCCGAGTCACTCGGCGAGCTGCTGACAGAGATCGCGCTCGACCAGTGGCCCGCCGCGGCCATCGGGGACGTGCTGCCCGCGCTGCACGTCCTGGACCCCGACGAGGCCGACGAGCCGCACGTGGCGATCGCCGTCGACAGGGCGGGATCCTGGGCGGGGCTGCTGGCGCTGACCAGCCGCGAGCTGATGGACCAGCCCTTCGTGAAGGCGCGGCCGGTGCTCAACTCGCTGTTCGCCGCTGTCTTCGTACGGCTGACGCCGAGCGAGTCGGTCGCGCCGCGCCCGCAGTCCGAGGAGTCGCTCGCGCCGCGCCCGCAGTCCGCGGAAACGCCGACCGCCTCCCGGACCGCCCCGCAGCCGACCGCTCCGGATCGCCCCGTCCCGGACTCGGCGGCCTCGGAGTCGCCCGTCACGGATCGCGCCGACTCGGATCGCGCCGCCTCTGAGCCGGTTGCCTCGGAGTCGATCGCGTCGGGAGCGATCGCTTCAGAGTCGGCCTGGCCTCACAGCGTCGCTTCGGCCCAGGAGGCGGCCGATTCGGTGCCGATCGCGCCGGAGCTGGACGCATCGGCCGACGTGGAAGCCGTCGCACCGCTCGCTGACGAGTCGGTCGCGCCGATCGCCTCGGCCCCTTCTGCCGGTTCTGATGTGCTGGACGCATCGGACCCGGACGAGCCAGTCGCACCGATCGCCTCGGGTGCCGCCGGTTCTGATGTGCTGGACGCTTCAGACGCGGACGAGCCGGACGCACCGATCGCCTCGGGTGCCGCCGGTTCAGACGTGCTGGACGCTTCGGACCCGGACGAGCCGGTGGCTGCGGAGGCGGACCGGCCGATCGTGCCGGGTGATGCCGAACCGGTCGTCCAGTCGTTCGCCGAACCGGTCGTGTCGCCTGAGGTGGCACCGGGCAGGTCGTGGGCGGACGAGCCGGTCGTCGAGTCCCACGCCGAGGCTCCTCCCCTTCCGTCGCGCAAGCCTCGCGCGACCAAGCAGTCCTACGGGACCCCGTTCGATGCCTTCGGGACCGGGACTTCGGCGGCCGCGCAGGATGCCGTCTCCCCCGATGCCGAGCGCCAGGCCGACCCGGCCGCCGTGCGATGGGACCCTTTCCAGGCTCCCGCGGTCGCTCAGCCCGTCGAAGGCAGCCAGGATTCCGCATCCGAGGGGGAGTCCGCCGAAAGTGAGGCCGTCCGTGCCGTGGAGCAGGATGTCCTGAGTGAAGGCGGCCGTCCCGGCGAGGAGATCCTCCAGGATCGCGAGGCCTCGAGGCACGAAGACGTTCACGCCGAGGACGACGCCGTCCGGGATGAGGACGACGCTCGTTCCGTCCTCCAGGACGTCGGCTCTGGCTCGCAGGATGCTCGTTCCGTCCTCCAGGACGCCGGCTCCGACTTCCAGGATGCTCGTTCCGACCTTCAGTCGGTGGGGCCGGTGGGGCCGGTCGGTGCACCGCCGTTCGCGGAGGTCGGCGCCGTACCGGGTGGTGAGTCGCCCGCGGCACCGGGGGGAGCGGTCGATCTGCATGCGCTGATCGAGTCCTCCTTCGCGGGGCTGGACGACAAGACGTGGGCTGTCGCGCAGAACCGGGTGTTCACCGACACTCCTTCGGCCGTCGAGCAGCTGGCCAAGCTGTTCGCCGTCGCCAAGGAGGAGATCGTCGCCGTCGAGGCCGAGCTGCGTCAGCGCCTGCTGCGGTGGCTGGCCGTCGAGGAGACCGCGGCGTACCGGGCGCACCTGGACGATCTGCGCGCCAGGCTCGGTGTGGACCCGCCGAAGGAGCTGCTGATCGGGGCGGCCGACTGGCACAGCAGGGAGATCCGCGCCCTCGACGTGCCCGCCTGGCAGTTCGTGCAGGCGACGTTGGCCGCGCCCGGGCACGTGCCCGATGTGCCGGGCTCGGCGCCCTTCCCTGAGCCCAACCTCCGTGGGCCGGTCTCAGAGCCGCCCGCGCCGTCCACGCCGCCAGCGCCACCAGCGCCGTTCGCGCAGGATCCCCCCAAGGAGCCCGTCCCGCGGGATCCGTTCGCGAGCGAGCCGTTCCCCAAGGACCCGTTCACCAGCGAGCCCTTCCCCAAGGACCCGTTCGCGAGCGACCCGTTCCCCAACGACCCGTTCCCCAGGGAGGCTCCGCAGGCGGCCGCGCAGGAGCCGCGGTTCCAGACGCCGCCGGGGCTCGAGCCGCAGGGCGCCGCCGTTCAGGCGCCGGCCCGGTTCGAGGAGCCGGCCGCGCCGTCCGACGGCAACGGCAAGCCGTACCAGGGCTTCAAGGACGTCTCGCTCACCAAGCGCTGCTTCCGTCAGCCCGACGGACGCTGGTGGCTGCGGATCGACATGACCGCCGAGCAGCTGAGCACCGGCGAGTGCGCGCTGCCCAGTGGGTTCGCCGCCTATCTCGGGCTGACTCCCGGCGCGAGCTGGACGGTCAGGAGCGCGGCAGGCGAGCTGTGGATGAGCTGGCACGGCAGGCCGTCCATCAGCCAGATGGGCAGGCTGCTCGCGGATGTGGGCGCGAGGGAGGGCGGGCACCTGTTCATCACGCTCTCCAAGGAGGGCGTGCTGCGGGCCAAGCATCTGCCGGTCGCCACGCCCGGCGCGAGTAAGATCTCCAAGGCGCTGCGCCTGGCCGACTACACGGGCCTGAGCAGCGCCATCGAGCACGCCGCCAGAATCATCGCCATAAGGATTGGCATGTCGGGCAACGTCAGTCTGGACGACCTGAAGACCAGGCTCCGCGAACGCGGAGACCGTGACCTGCTCGACCTGCTGGACTGAGCCCGTGGCGCGGCTCGCGATCGCCCCCGACTTCTCGAGGGAGCTCAGCGCTCTGGCCCTGCCGGAGCGCGGGCGGGTCATGGCCGCGCTGCACGGATTCCTGCTGGACGTCCCCGCCCCCGAGGGGGTGGGGACGGTGCGGATGTCCGACGGGCTCATGGGCGTCGTGGTACGGCAGGGCGAGGTCTCGTGGCTGCTCACCCTGCTGCCCGACGCCGAGGCGGAGGCCTACGCGGGGCGGCACGCCTTCAGCGTCAACCCGCTGATCGGGGTGATCGAGCAGTGGGACGCCGAGGCGCTGGGCAGGGTCGAGCACGCGCTGCGCCGATCGGCCGGCGAGTCGCGGCTGTTCGCGCGGGTGGACGACGCCGAGCTGTTGAGCCTCGGGATCGACCTGGCCCTGCTGCCGCTGATCAGGCTGATCACCAGCGAGGCCGACGTGGACGCGCTCGAGCCGCTGCTGCCTCCCACGCAGCACCTGCCGCTGGCGGTCATGGCCAGGGGCGGCTCGCTGCCGGAGGCGTGGAAGGCGCTCGACTCGCGCCGCACCTCGTGGGACTCGCCTGAGCCGATCGACACCTCCGACCTGCTCGGGGCGCTGGTGCGCAGCCCTGATCTGGCGGTGTTCGCCTCCGGGGTCGACGAGCTCGACAGGATCGTCACCGCGCCCGACTGGTGCGTGTTCCTGCATCCGCCGCAGCATCGGCTCGCCCGCGCCGGCCACTACGACCATCCCGTGCTCGTCACCGGCGGGGCGGGCACCGGCAAGACGCTCATCGCCCTGCACAGGGCCGCGCACCTGGCCGAGCACGGCAACGGTCCCGTGCTGCTGGTGACGCTCACGCAGGGGCTCGCCGCCGACCTGTCGGGGCGCCTCGACACGCTGATCGAGGACGAGTCGATCCGCAAGCGCATCGACGTGGACAACGTCGACAGGCTGGCGGTCAGGATCGTGGCCGACGTCGAAGGCCGGCAGCCCGTTCTCGTCGGGCATGGGGCGCGGTCGCTCGCCGAGCTGACGGAGGAGGCACTGCGGCTGCTCACCAGGGCGGCGGGTGACCTGCTCGACGACGTGCTGAGCTTCGGTGAGCCCGGGCGCAAGCCGTACAGGCACATCGTGGTGGACGAGGCGCAGGACGTCAGCCCCGCGCAGTGGCGGCTGCTGCGCGCGGCGGTGCCGCGCGCGCCCGACGACCTGTTCGTGGTCGGCGACCCGCACCAGCGCATCACCGACCACCGCATCGCGCTGGAGGCGGTCGGCATCCACGCGGTGCAGCACGAGCTGGCGATCTCCTACCGGCTGGCGCACGAGGTGCTCTCTTTCGGGGTACGGCTGCGCGGCGGCGGTCCCGCGCTCGGGCTGGTCAAGAACGTTCAGGAACTGCGCGGCTTCAGGAGCACGCACCACGGCGAACGGCCGACGATCAGGGCCTACGACTCGCCCGAGAACGAGCTGGCCGGGCTCGTCACCACGATCGGCTCGTGGCTGGACGACGGCGTGCCCGCCACGGAGATCGCCGTCGCGGCGCGAACCACGCGCCTGGTCAAGACCGCCAAGGACGCGCTGGCGGGCGCGGGTCACGACGTCAGGGTGACGACGCTGCACGGGCTGAAGGGCCTGGAGTTCGAGCGGGTCGCGCTGATCGGAATCGCCGAAGGCGTGGTGCCGGAGCCGCTACCGAACGACCCCGCCGACAGGGCACGCGTGCTCCAGCGGGAGCGCGGACTGCTCTACG
Organism: Nonomuraea sp. NPDC049152; assembly: GCF_040648355.1. Lineage (NCBI taxonomy): Bacteria > Bacillati > Actinomycetota > Actinomycetes > Streptosporangiales > Streptosporangiaceae > Nonomuraea > Nonomuraea sp. NPDC049152. The sequence continues at coordinate 103,620 of NZ_JBEZDO010000016.1, forward strand.
TCGCCTGTACGCGGGCGAGGTCCATGCTCTACGTTTCCCATGCGGGAAGAGGTAGCCCTTTTTTGTCGTCCTAATCACATAGTCTCTGAACTGCGGATATCTTCCCTTTGCCGGTTGGACCCCAATGAATCTCAGCCTGAGTGACCTCGCGCCACCCCTGCGCTGGACCTCTCCCGTCCAGATCGCACCGCTCGCGGATGATCCTCAGCTGCCCGAAGCATGGTGGCAGTCGATCCCGCTGGACCGGGCGTGCGCCGTCATCGGCGAGCAGGCCGTCGCGGGCCGCCTCGCCGACGTGGCCGTGGCCCTTTGGGGGCATCTGCAGGTGGGCGACATCCTGCCGCTGCTGAGGTTCTCCGACCCCGCCGAGAGCGAGCGCACGCCGGAGGGGCTCGGCCGCGACGTGGTCCACAAGCTGTTCAGCGGCGTCTTCGAGCGGCTGCTCGAACCCGTCGCCGAGGTCAGGCCCGTCGCGCTGCCCCAGCTGGTCGACGAGCTGTTCGTCTCGGTCGACGAGCGGCAGCGCACGATCGCGCGCGACCGCGTCTACGCCGAGCAGCGGGCGACGCTCGACGACCTGGCGCAGCGCTTCTCCGTGACGCGTGAGCGGATCAGGCAGATCGAGCGCGACCTGCGCGACCATGTGGAAGCGTGGCTGGCCTCTCCCAACGCGGCGCCGCTGCTCGCGCACGTCACGCGGCTGCGGGGGCAGCTCGGCGCCGCCGTACCCGCCGACGATCTGGCGGACGCGGCGCCGTGGCACCGCACGGAGCTGATCACGCTCGGCATCCCGGTGTGGCGGTTCGTCAGGACGCTGCTGACCGGCTACGACCAGGTCGACGGCTGGCTGATCGCGGGCGGCGTCGACGAGCTGCGGGAGAAGACCAGGCAGCTGTTCACCGAGGGGCCCAGGGTGATGACCGAGGCGGTCGGTATGACCGCGCAGCTCGGTATCCGCGAGGACGTCGCCGAGCGATGGCTGGCCTCGGTGCCCCAGCTGCGGGTCTTCGACGGACATGTCATGCTCTGGCCGCGCAGCGTGAACGAGAAGGCGGAGGCGGTGCTGGCCGTCTCGGGGAAGGCGCTCACGCCCGAGGAGATCCAGGAGCGGATCGGCGAGGACTACAGCCTGGTCGGCATCCGCAACCAGCTCACGGCCGACGCGCGCTTCCACAGGGTCGATCGCAACAAGTACGGCCTGGCGCGGTGGGGCGGCGAGGAGTACCTGGGGATCAGGGAGATGATCGCCAGGGAGATCGAGCGTGCCGGTGGCGAGGCCTCGGTCAACACCATCGTGGCCAACCTGACGTCCAGGTACGACGTGAGCGAGAGCTCGGTGCGCGCCTACTCGGGCGGTCCCGGGTTCGAGCGGTCGCAGCGCGGGTGGATCAGGGTCGCCGCGCCCGACCAGCCGGGCTACCAACCGCGCAAGGACGTCTCCGAGACGCGGCGGTGCTTCAGGTCACGCGACGGGCGCTGGTGGCACAGGGTGGACGTCAACGCCGAGCACCTGCGCGGGTCGGGTTCGCCGCTGCCGACCGGGTTCGCCGCGCACCTGGGGATGGCTCCAGGCGGGTCGCTGACCGCGTCCGCGCCTTCGGGGGACGTGGTGATCTCGTGGCACAACCAGCCGACGATGGGGTCCATCCGGAACGTGCTGGCGGAGTTCAACGCGTCCGAGGGGGACCACGTGTTCCTGACGGTGTCGGACGGCGGGGAGCTGCTGACGCGGTTCCTGCCCGCGGCCCAGCCGGCGCTGCGGCCGTTGAACAGGGCGTTGCACCTGATCGGGTACACGGCTCCGGTGGACTCGGAGGCGGAGGGGCTGCGGTTGATCGGGGCCCGGGTGGGGCTGCCGGAGACGGCGACCCGCGAGGAGGTCCTGGCGCGGCTCCGTGAGCGCGGCGACCGGGACATCCTGGCCTTCCTGGGCGAGTAGCCGCCCGCGGGCCGGGTCGGCCGGCGGAGGTTCGGGCCGCGCTGACTCAGGTGGCCGGCTTGTAGGCGCGGCTTGCCGCCTCGATGTGCGCCTTGGCGGAGTGCCGGGCGGCCTGCGGGTCTCCGGCTCGGATACCGGCCACGATGGCGCGGTGCTGGTCGGTGATCTCACCGGCCCAGTGCGGGTCGTCCAGGTTCGCCACGGTCGTGACGGCGATCCGGTCCCATACCCGGTGCAGGGCGTCCTCGAGGAACGGGTTGCCCGCCGCCGCCGCGATGGCGCGGTGCAGGGCCAGGTTCGCCCGTGCGGACGTGCGGGCGTCCCGCGCCTCCACCGCGACCTCGACCTCGTCCACGGCCCGGTCGAGCGCGTCGACCTCGGCGGGGGCGAGCCGGCCGAGCGCCTGCCGATGGGCGGCCAGCTCCGCGGCCAGCGCTTCGAGGTCGGCGCGCAGCACGAACAGGTGCGCGGCTTCGCTCGGGCTCAGCGCCGCGACGGCGACTCCGCGGGCGGCGGGGATGACCAGCCCTTCGGCCAGCAGGCGGCCGATCGCCTCACGCACAGGCGTCCTGCTGACTCCCAGGTCCGCGGCCAGAGCCGTCTCGGTCAGCCGCTGGCCTGGGGCGTACTGGCCGTCTGAGAACCGCTGTCGCAGCGCCACGTACACCGCGTGGGCGCTGCCGGGCTGGGAATCGTAGGAGATCGCCATAACAGTCAGTATACGTTGCATGCAATGCGGCCCGATCACTGTTGACATGCATTGCATGCAATGCATACTTTGGCTACCACCTCAGAGAAGGGAGGGGAAACATGCTGGACATCGCGCAAGTGACCGTCCTCGCCGCCGCGGGGTTCCTGGCCGGCGCCGTGAACGGCGTCGCAGGCGGAGGATCGTTGATCTCGTTCCCCGCCCTCATGGCCATGGGCTACTCACCCGTGACGGCCAACGTCACGAGCGCACTGGCCGCCTTGCCCGGCTACCTGGGCGGCCTCGCCGGCTACCGGGACGAGCTGCCGGCGGTGGCGCCGAGAGCCCGGCGGCTGGCCCCGGTGAGCGTCGCCGGCGCGGCATGCGGATCGGTGCTCCTGCTCGGCGCTCCGGCGGAGCGGTTCACGGCCGTCGTCCCCTTCCTGGTCCTGGCGTCGGTCCTCGCCCTGGCCATGCAGGGCATGGTGGCGCGACGTCTCAGCGGGACGAGGGCGGCCACCGGGGGGCTCGGACTCCTGGCCGGCCAGTTCGTGGTCTCCCTGTACGGCGGCTACTTCGCCGCCGGGCTCGGCGTGATGATGCTCGCCGTCCTGGGAACCTTCCTGAGCGAGGACCTGCACAGGCTCAACGCGCTCAAGAGCGCCCTGTCACTTGTCGTCGGCCTGGTCTCCGCGCTCTGCTTCACCGCGTTCGGCCCCGTGGAGTGGATCCCCGTCGCCGTCATGTCACTCACCGGGCTCGCCGGTGGTCGAAGCGGGGTGGTGCTCGCCCGGCGCGTGCCGCCCCACTACCTTCGCCGGCTCATCGTCGGCTTCGGTCTCGTGCTGTCCATCGCACTCTTCATGAGGTAACCATGCACCAACGACACGACCTGCTCATTGCGGGCACTCACGTGATCTCGATGGATCCCGCCATCGGGGACGTTCCACGCGCCGACATCCTCGTCCGCGACGGCGAGATCATCGAGGTCAGCCCGCACACGGGTGACCGTGAGCTCGACGACGTGCAGGTCATCGAGGCCGCCGGCACGATCACGCTGCCCGGCTTCGTGGACACGCACTGGCATCTGTGGAACTCGCTGCTGCGCGGCACGGTCGGCGACCGGCCGGGAACCGACTACTTCACCGTCAAACGCGCGCTCGCGCCGCACTTCGAGCTGGACGACTTCTACTGGGCGGCCCGTCTCGGCCTGGCCGAGGCCGTCAACGGCGGCATCACCACCGTGCACAACTTCGACCACAACGTTCGCGGGCCCAGGGACGCCGACGCCAACATCCAGGCGCACCTGGACTCCGGGCTGCGCGGGCGCTTCTCCTACGGTCCCCCCGACTCCGCGCCTGCCGACCGCACCAACGACCTCGACGACCTGGCGAGGCTACGGGCGCGCTGGACTCACGACCACCTCGACGGCCGGCTGGGCTTCGGCGTCGCCCTGCGCGGGCCGTACCGGACCCCTCCCGAGGTGTACGAGCGCGAATGGGAGACGGCGCGCTCGCTCGGTCTGCCGATCACCATGCACTGCGATCGATGCCTGCGAGAGGAGGGCTGTAGGAGCTGCGGACTGGTCCGGCTCGAACAGCTCGGCCTGCTGGGCGAGGACGTGCAGGTCATCCATGCGGTGCACGCCGACGAGAACGACATCGGGGCGCTGGCCCGCACGCGGACCCGGGTGTCCCTGAGCCCGCTCACCGAGATGAGGACGATGGGCTTCCCGCTGCTCACGGAACTCCTCGAAGCCGGGGTGCAGGTGTCGCTCTCCCTGGACACGCTCGCCATGCCCACCAGCGCGGACATCCTCGGGCACCTCCGCGCGATCATCTCGGTGGAGGCCGCTCGCACCGGCTCCCCCCTGATCACTCCGCGCAGGCTGCTCCAGCTGGCGACGATCGACGGCGCCAAGGACCTCGGACTCCAGGACACCATCGGTTCCGTCACCCCGGGCAAGCGTGCCGACCTCGTGATCCTCCGCTCGTCGGACATCAACCTGGTCCCTTCGGGAGATCCGGTGGAGGCGCTGGTCTACACCGGCCACATCGACAACATCGACACGGTCATCGCCGACGGCCGTGTTCTCAAGCGACACGGGCGGCTCGTCCCGGCCGACGGCGAGTCCGACCCCGTCGTCATGGCCGCGGCCCGCCGCGACGCGCTGCTGCGCAGGGCCGCGGCGGCCGGCGACTGGTGCCGGCCTGCCGACCCGTTCCGGTCCTGCTCGGATTCGGCAACGACCGCAGAGAAAGGGAGTCTGCGTTGACATCCTCCCCACGGATGAATCCGGGGGATTCCAGCCCTCACGGGTCGGATCTTCCTGCTTCACAGGCGACAGCCCCCGCACACCCGAAGGTGGGCGACCGGTCTTACGTAGCCTCCACAGGCTTCACATCCCGCCAGCCCGGCGGTAGGCCCGGACAGGCCGGCTTGGTTATCGCCAGCCCGTCCGAACACCTGAACCATACCAAGAGAGAGGTCGCTGCGATGCGGATCAGGGCCCGCGGTCTCCTCGGGAGTCACCGATGAAAGCCCCCTCAGCCCCTATCTCGCCACCGTCGAGGGAAACCCTGGCGTCCGGAGTCGCGGTCGCGATGTTCGGCCTGCTGCTGCTGGCTTACACCGTCAACGCCATGGACCGCATGGTCTTCCCGATCCTGCTCGTCGAGGTACGTCACGAGTACGGCTTCAGTCTCGAGGCGGCCGGACTGCAGGCCACCGTGTTCGCGATCGGGATGGGCCTGGCGGGCCTGCCCGCCGCGCACCTCCAGCGCATGCTCGGGCGCAAGCGGACGATCGTCGTCGGCACCCTGGTGTTCTCGCTCGCGACCGCCATGACCGCGGCCTCCGCCGGTTTCGTCGACATGTTGCTGTGGCGCGTGCTGTCCGGAGTCGGCGAGGCGCTCCAACTCGCGATGATCATCGCTGTCGCTTCGAGCGCGTTCCCCGCCCGCCGTGGAGTGGCGATCGGCAGCGTCAACATGGCCTTCGCCGCAGGGTCGGTCATCGGCCCCGCGCTCGGCAGCGGCCTGCTGGAACACTTCGGCACCTGGCGGGCCCCGATGCTCGCGTACGGCGCCATCGGCATCGCCCTCGCGCTGGCCATCGTGATGCTGGTGTCGCCACGGCTCACCGAGGCCAGCGCGGCGGCGAGCTCGGCGCGGCACCTCGGCGGCGCGCGCACGCTCCTGTCCCGCAACCCCCTCGTACTGGCCGCCATCATCGCCCTCTTCGGCCTCGCCGACTTCGCCTTCATCGGCCTGTACGCCAGCTACCTGCGCGGACAGCTCGGCTACACCCCGGGTGGAGCCGGGTTCGTCATCGGGCTGTCAGGACTGGCGGCGTTCGCCTCGCCGCTCGGCGGCTATCTGGCCGACAGGCTGAGCCCTCGGATCGTGCTGCCGGCGCTCAACGTCGGGGTCGCCGCGTGCGGATGCGCCCTCTTCGTCGGACCCGCCTCGACAGCCTGGCAGGCGACCTTCTCGTTCCTGTTCGGACTCTTCGCGAGCAGCGGCGTGTACGTGGCCGCGGCGAGCTATCTCGTCAAATCCGTCAACGGCGAGCTGGTGGGCCGCGCGGCAGGCTTGTTCGTCACCTGCGTCTACGTCGCGGCCGGCCTCGCCGGTCTCCTCTTCAGCAGCCTGATCTCGGCCACCGGCTGGATCACCGCGGGCATGGTGCAGATCGTCGGCTTCTCGGTGCTCGGCGCCGCCCTGGCCCTCGCCCTGCGCCCCCACCTGTTCAGCACGACCACGTCATCCCAGGACTGATGATCATGACGATATCCACACTCTGGCAACTCGCGCCCACGGCCGTCCCGGTCAGCGGACGATCCGAAGCCTTTCCTGTCCGCCGCGTCTACTGTGTCGGGCGCAACTACCTGGACCACATCCGTGAGATGCGGGAGGGCAACGAGCGCGACGACCCGTTCTTCTTCCAGAAGCCCGCGGACGCCGTCGTCCCCGATGGCTCCACGATCCCCTATCCACCCCACACCGGCGACCTTCAGTTCGAAGGCGAACTGGTCGTCGCCATCGGCACGGCCGGATCCGACGTCAGCGTGGAAGAGGCGCGGGCACACGTCTTCGGGTTCGCCGCCGGCATCGACCTGACGCGGCGAGACCGGCAGCGCGACTGCCGTGACCTGGCGCACCCCTGGGAGGCCGGCAAGTCCTTCGACCGCTCGGCGCCCTGCGGCCCGATCCTCCCCGCAGAGCAGGCCGCCTCCACCCTGTCCGGGGAACTGCGGCTGAGCGTCAACGGCCGGCAGCGGCAGCACACGAGCCTGGAACTGATGATCTGGGACGTCCCGGAGATCATCAGCCACCTGTCCCGCTCCTACCGGCTGATGCCCGGCGACCTGATCTACACCGGGACCCCGGCCGGTGTCGCCGCCGTGGTCCCCGGCGACCGCATTCATGTCGAGATCACCGGCCTGCCCGCCCTGACCGTGACCATCGGCGAAGGAGAGACCCATGCGTCCCAGTGAAAGGCTCGAGTACGACCCCATCGAGGGCAGGCCCGCGCTCCGCCTGCCCGGCGGTAAGCGCATGGCGGTCTGGGTCATCGTCAACGTGGAGACCTGGTCCGACACCGAGCCCATGCCCAGAACCGTCCTCACTCCCCCGGCGGGAGGCATCCCCGCCCCCGACATCCCCAACTGGGCCTGGCACGAGTACGGCAACCGCGTCGGCTTCTGGCGCATGCTCGAATCGCTGGACCGCCAGGGCGTGCCGGCCTCGCTCGCCATCAACGGCCAGGCCATCGAGCACTATCCGCAGATCGCCGGAGCCGCGCGGGATCGCGGGTGGGAGTTCATCGGCCACGGGTTCACCCAGAAGAACATGCAGAAGGTCGAGGACGAGCGCGCGGACATCAGGGCCACCACGCGGGCGATCGAGTCCGCGACCGGTGTCCGCCCCCGTGGCTGGCTGGGACCGGGGCTGACCGAGACCTGGGAGACGCCGGACATCCTCGTCGAAGAGGGATACGAGTACGTGTGCGACTGGGTCCTCGACGACCAGCCGGTCGAACTGGCCACCCGAACCTCGCCCATCGTGAACATCCCCTACACCCAGGAGTGCAACGACGTCGCCATGATGCTGATCCAGCATCATCCGGCCCGGGAGTACTTCCAGCGAGCGGTCGACCAGTTCGACCAGCTCCACAAGGACTCCGCGAGGTCGGCCAGGGTCATGGCGCTGGTCGTGCACCCTTACATCATGGGCGCGCCGCACCGCCTGAAGTACTTCGAGCAGGCGCTCCAGCACATCGGCGCCCACCAGGACGTCGAGTTCAGGACCGGTGAGCAGATCCTCGACTGGTACCGGCAGGCACGCCCGGCATCACGGCCGGCCCACGAGCGCGACTCCCTGATCGCGGGTTAGCCCCGTCTCCTGCCAGAAGGCCCCGGTCGTCACGACCGGGGCCTTTGGGCGGCCGCCGTGCCGGACTAGGCTCGTTGCATGTTGCGGATCTACGACACGCGCACCAGGCGGCTCGAAGACATCCCTCAGGCCAGGGCTCTGAGGATGTACACCTGCGGCCCGACCGTCTACCGGTTCGCGCACGTCGGGAACCTGCGCTCCTACCTCCTGTCCGACCTCATCCGCAGGGTCATGGAACGCCAGCGGGTCCGCATGCTCGTCTGCCAGAACATCACGGACGTCGGACATCTCGTCGATGACGCCGAGGTCGGCGAGGACAAGATCGTCATGCAGGCGCGTACCGAGGGACGCTCCACTCTCGACCTCGCCCGCTTCTACGAGGACGCCTTCCGCCGCGACGCGGCCGCGCTCAACCTGCGTCCGCCGGAGCACACCCCGCGCGCCACCGAGTGCGTCGACCTCATGATCGAGCTGATCGCCAAGCTCATGGAGAAGGGTCACGCCTACGCCGTACCGGACGGCTCGGTGTTCTTCGCCGCGGAGAGCTTCCCGTCGTATGGGGAAATTTCGGGGAACCGGCTCGACGCGCTCAAGCCAGGGCACCGGGTGGAAGGCGTCGACCACCGCAAGCGGTTCCACGCCGACTGGGCCCTGTGGAAGCACTCGCGCCGCGAGCTGGCCTGGGACACCCCGTGGGGCGGGCGAGGGTTCCCCGGCTGGCACGTCGAGTGCTCGGCCATGTCGCTGCGCTTCCTCGGCGAGCACATCGACATCCACACCGGCGGCATCGACCTGCGCTTCCCCCACCACGAGGACGAGCGCGCCCAGTCCAACGCCGCCGCGGGGCACGAGGTGGTGCGGCGGTGGGTGCACGGCGAGCACCTGCTGTTCGACGGGCGCAAGATGGCCAAGTCGACGGGCAACGTGGTGCTGCTTCAGGACGTGGCCGCCGAGGGGCTCGACCCGCTGGCCGTACGGCTGGCGTTCATGGAGCACCGCTACCGCCACCAGATGAACCTCACGTGGGACACCCTGCGCGCGGCCGACCGCACCCTGCGCCGGTGGCGGGCCAGGGTCGCGGAGTGGGCCGAGTCGCCCAGCGCGCCCATGGCCGAGCAGTGGGTACGGCGCGCGGAGGCCGCCTTCGACGACGACCTCGACACCCCGTCGGCGCTGCGGGTGCTGCGGGAGCTGGAGAAGGACGAGTCGGTGGCGCCCGGGGCGAAGTTCGAGTCGTTCCTGCACCTGGACCAGGTGCTCGGGCTGGACCTGCCGACGGAGATCGGGAAGGTGCGGGTGCTGCCTCCCGGAGCGGCCGAGCTGCTCGACCAGCGGGCGCGGGCACGGGACGCGCAGGACTGGGAGGCGGCCGACCGGTTGCGCGGCGAGCTCGCCGAGCTGGGTGTGAAGGTGGCCGACACCCCGGACGGCCAGACCTGGACCTGAGCCCCGGCCGGGCCCGGGGTTGCGCGCGGCTCTCCGGCGCCTCGGGGGTGACGCCGGACACGGGTGCGGGTGCCCCGCAAGCGGCATGATCGCGATCTTGTCGTCACCCGGCGTGATCGGAGTCGTCGCACCCTGAAAGGGCTGCGACACTTGGTGCGAAACAGGCCAGAGGGAGGTCTTCGTGAGGTTCAGGCCGTATGCGTGGTTGCCATGGCCGCTGCGTTGGCTCGCGAGGGTGCTGACCGCACTCCTGGCGCTCGTCCTGGTCCTCGCGGCCGTCGGCGTGTGGATCACGCGGCAGTCGTTCCCGCAGGTGGAGGGCACGATCAAGCTCCCCGGCCTGACCGGCAAGGTGGAGGTATACCGCGACGCGTGGGGCATCCCGCAGATCTACGCCGACACCTCCGAAGACCTCTTCATGGCGCAGGGCTACGTCCACGCCCAGGACCGCTTCTGGGAGATGGACTTCCGCCGCCACGTCACCGCGGGCCGTCTGTCGGAGCTGTTCGGGAAGGCGACGCTGACCGAGGACAAGGTCATCCGCACCATGGGGTGGCGGGAGGTGGCCGAGCAGGAGCTGGCCAACCTCACCGACCGCACCAAACGCTACCTCGAGGCGTACGCCAAGGGCGTCAACGCCTACCTCAAGGAGCGTCCGAACGCCTCGGACCGGAGCCTCGAATACTCCATCCTGAAGCTGCAGAACTCCCGCTACACCCCCGAGCCGTGGACCCCGCTCGACTCGGTGTCGTGGCTGAAGGCGATGGCGTGGGACCTTCGCTCCAACCTCGACGACGAGATCGACCGCGCGCTCGCCTCCACCAAGCTGCCGAGAGAGCGGGTCAACCAGCTCTTCCCCGGCTACCCGTTCGACAGGAACCCGGCGATCGTGACGCAGGGCACCATCGCCAAGGGCCGGTTCGACCAGCGGAGCGAGCCGCGGCTCGGCGAGGGCTCGGCGGTCCTCACCAGCGCGGCGGAGGCGCTCAGCAGGGTGCCCGACCTGATGGGGACCGAGGAGCACGACGGGATCGGGTCGAATTCCTGGGTGGTCTCGGGCGAGCACACGACGACGGGCAAGCCGCTGCTCGCCAACGATCCGCACCTGTCGGCGCAGATGCCGTCGGTGTGGTATCAGGCGGGGCTGCATTGCCGTACAAAGTCGGAAAAATGCGCGTATGACGTGACCGGGTTTACCTTCTCCGGCGTGCCCGGCGTCATCATCGGGCACAACGACACGATCGCGTGGGGGTTCACCAACCTGGGCCCCGACGTCGCCGACCTCTTCCTGGAGCAGGTCAAGGACAACACCTACCTCTACGAGGGCCAGTGGCTCCCGCTGGAGACCAAGGACGTGCAGATCAAGGTCGCGGGCGGAGACCCCGTGACCATCAAGGTCCGCAGGACCAGGCACGGGCCGCTGATGAACGAGGTGATGGGCAGCGTCAAGCCGTCGGGCGAGGCCAACGCCGTCGCCCTGCAGTGGACCGCGCTCACCCCTGGCACCGCCGCAGAGGCGATCTTCGATCTGAACGAGGCGCGCGACTGGGACGAGTTCCGGGCCGCCGCCTCGCAGTTCGACGTGCCCGCGCAGAACCTCGTGTACGCCGACACCGAGGGCCACATCGGCTACCAGGCGCCAGGACGCATCCCGGTGCGCGCCAAGGGCGACGGCACCTGGCCGGTCCCCGGCTGGACCGGCCAGTACGAGTGGAAGTCCGCCATCCCCTACGACCGGCTGCCCAGCGTCTCCGACCCCGCCGACGGCTTCGTGGTCACCGCCAACAACGCCGTCATCAGCCCGGACCGCTACCAGCCGCTCCTCACCAAGGACTGGTCGTACGGCTACCGCGCCAAGCGCATCCTCGACCGCGTCGAGGACGCGACCAAGTCCGGCAAAATCGACGCCGAGACCATGAGCCGCATCCAGCAGGACACCCACAACGGCCTCGCCGACGTCCTCGTCCCCGAACTGCTGAAGGTCGGCCTCGCGGGACCCAGCGCCGACGCCCAGGCGCTGCTGCGCGGCTGGGACGGCTCGCAGGGCCTCGACTCGGCCCCCGCCGCCTACTTCAACGCGGTCTGGCGGCACCTGCTCATGGCGACGTTCAACGACGAGCTGCCGGAGGCGGCCAGGCCCACGGGCGGCGACCGCTGGTACGAGGTCGTGCGGAACCTGCTGGAGCGCCCCGACGACCCGTTCTGGGACGACGTGACGACCAAGAACTTCACCGAGACCCGCGACGACATCCTGCGCGCCGCGATGGCCGACGCCCACCAGGAGCTGGCCGTACGGCTCGGCGCCGACGTCAAGGCGTGGCGGTGGGGAGACCTGCACGCGCTCACGCTGACCAACCAGACCTTCGGCACCTCGGGCATCGGCCCGATCGAGTCGCTGTTCAACCGCGGCCCGTTCGGCTCGCCGGGCAACAAGGACGCCGTCAACGCCACGGGCTGGAACATCCAGGACGACTACGCCGTCACGGCCGTCCCCTCGATGCGCATGATCGTCGACCTGGCGGACATGGACAGGTCCCGCTGGATCAACCTGACCGGCGCCTCGGGCCACGCCTTCCACGACAATTACTGGGACCAGGCGCCGCTGTGGGCCGACGGGCGGACCACGCCCATGAACTCCAAGCTCGACTCGATCAGGAAGGCCGCCAGGCACACGCTGACGCTCACGCCGTGAGGAGGCGCGACTCCCCCACCGCCAGGTCCCAGAGGTCGGCGGGAGGCAGGCCGCGCGCCTCCCACTCCGCGCGGGCCAGCCGTACGGGCTCCAGGAGTGGCTCGCCGGACAGCACGAACGTGCCCCAGTGCATGGTCGCCATCCGCCGCGCGCCCACATCGACGCACGCCTGGACGGCTTCCGCCGGGTTCACGTGGTTGTCCTTGGTGAACCAGCGCGGCTCGTACGCGCCGACGGGCATCAGCGCCAGATCGAGGTAGGGGAAGTGCTCGCCGATCTCGGCCAGGCGGGGCCCGTAGGCGGTGTCACCGGCGAAATAGATCGACTTGTCGATCACCCAGCCGCCCCACAGCGACCTGCAGGTGTCCCAGGGCGTGCGGCGGCTCCAGTGGTGGGCGGGGACGAAGTCGAAGCTCACCCCGTCCAGCGTGGCGCTCTCCCACCAGTCGAGCTCGGTGACGTCGCGAAACCCCCGCCTGGTGAACCACCTGCCGAGGTTGGCGGGCACGAACATCGGCGTGCTCCTCGGCAGCCGCCTGATCGTGGGGGCGTCGAGGTGGTCGTAGTGGTTGTGGCTGATCACCACCGCGTCGATCCTGGGCAGATCGCTCCACGCCACGCCGGGCGGGGTGAGGCGCTGCCGTACCCCAGGGATCTTGCGGGACCACACGGGGTCGGTGAGGATCGTCAGTCCGTTGACCCGCAGCAGGAAGGTGGCGTGACCCACCCAGGTGACCACCGTGCCCGTCGTCTGCGGCGGGCCGCCCCTGAGCACCGGGATCTGGTCGATGTCGCCGATGTTCGTCCGCAACCCGCCGTGCCAGGTGACGCTCAGCAGCTCGCGGAAGGCCGGGAGCGGCGCGGTCAGGCGGTCGACGAAGGTGGCGGGCCGGGCGGGGACTGTTCGCTGGGTGGTCTGCGTCATGCGCGCTCCCCTGGGTGACGGGTCAATCACTCCCCTTCTTGATCCCCTCAGGGAGCGATCTATTCCTTCGCCACCATGGTGATTTGCGGGGGTATCCACCGTCCTCGAGCCCCGCAAGGCGCTCGAAGGGGTTGTAGGCGGCCTGATTACCGCAGATCAGCATGGATACGCCGAGGGAGAGGAAGTAGAGCGGGAGCATGGGCAGGCCGACGCACCAGGCCCACTGGGTGGCGTGCCTGCCCTCGTGGTCGAGGAGCCTGCCGGTGAGGTAGGACTCGGGGTGCTTGGTCACGACGACGTTCCCGATGGTGAAGGCGCCCGCGACGGGGAAGCCGTAGCGGTAGCCGTACGCGAGAATGAGTCCGTTGGGGCCGCTTTTCCTGGCCGCCCCTCCGATACCGGAGATCAGCAGGCCTAGAGGGGTGGAAAGGTTGACGAAGTTCGCGATCCTACGGATCCGGTGCCGCCTCTCCATGCGTCTCACCCTTGACCGAACTTGACAAATCGGAATAATGATCCCCGTCCTGAAATCTCCCCCAAGAGCAGGATCATGAGATTCATCATTCTGGCCGCCCTGGTGTGCACCATGGCGCTGGCCACAGTCGGCGGCATCGCCGTCACCCAGACCTCCTCGGCAACCGACACCCCCACGGCTGACCGGCTGGAGTTACCCGTTTCCACCAGCCCCTCCCCCACGCCCACTCCGACGTCGACCGCCGCCAAGTACACGGCGACCACCAAGGTCGTGAGCAAGAAGGGCGTCGCGTACCTGGATGTCTCCGTCACGTACGGCGGAGCGGCTCGCTTCACTGTGAAGCAGAAGGTGTGCAAGGGCAAGTCCTGCAGGACCGCCAGCACCTCCCTGCCGGTGACCACCGGAGCGGGCAAGACCTCCACGAAGCTGGGCAAGGGGACGTACAAGAAGGACGGCAAGGCCGCGGTCTCGCTCAAGGTGCTGCCCTGGCCTACGCGGACGGTCACCGCCACCGCGACCCCCTCGTCGACGGCGACGGTGACGGCGTCGGCGGCCCCCTCGGCCACGGTGACGGTCGGCGCGACGACCACGGTGAACGCCACGACCACGGTGAACGCCACCACGACGGTGGCCGCGACCGTCACCGCCATGGCGACCACCACGGTGACGACGGGCTCTACAGTCACTATCACGCCCGCGCCGACCGCCACGGTCTACGTCACGTGCACCCCCGCCCCCACGGCCCAGGTCGCCCCCACGAACGGCACCACGGGCGGCACCACGCCGACCGCGGTACAGCCGGAGACGGTCACGACTCCGGCCACGGCCCCGGTCACGACTCCCGCCACGGCCCCGTCCGCGGCGACACCGCCTGCGGCGACACCGTTGGCGGCGACCCCGGCCATCACCACCTGTCCGACCACGACACCGCCCGACGACGGTGACCAGGACGGCGACGGCCAGGACGACGGGTCGCAGGACATCGCGCCCCCGACCCCGACCCCGACCCCGACCCCGACGCCCGCCCCGGAGACGACTCCGTAGACCGGCGGCTGTCAGCGGCCCCCGTCGAGCGTCGGCGGGGGCCGCGACGTCACAGGGGCCTGCTGGTCGATGCCCTTGAGCAGCCACGAGCCGCCCGACGACGGCGAGAGCAGGACGGCGACCACCACGGCCACCATCGCCCCGTAGAGGTAGATGAACCCGGCCGAGTCACCGGCGATCACCAGGTCCCCCGCCGCCCGCTTCAGCGAGAACACCATCGACACCAGCAGCCACCCGACGGCCGCCGCCGAAGCGCCGAACTTGGAGCGCATCATCCGGCCCGCCCAGAAGCACACCCCGAACATCGCGGGCACCCAGGCGATCGCCGCCAGCGGCCACGTGCCGCCCACGTAATACGCGTGCGTGAACCCGCCCACCACGCCGAGGACGACTCCCAGCACGCCCAGCATGCCGTACGCGGCCCCCGCCAGCGCGGACTCGGCGTGGCTCCGTTGCTCCATAACGGAGGAGGTTAGTAGATGCCCGCGAACAGGTCCTTCTCGAGGGTGTGAGGCTCACCGAGCCCTCCCGCCTCGATCGGCGCGCTCGGCGAGGTCGCGCCCATGACCCCGCTGCGCAGGATGAAATGCTCCACCCCGAACGCCTCCTGCCCGATGTTGTTGGACAGCGCGAACCAGGGCGCGTCCACCATGATCTGGGTGGCGTGCGCGCGCAACGCGTCCAGCTTGTTGACCAGGTACGGCCTGGCGTCCACCTCGGTCGTGATCTCGTCGTCCTGCGCCCCGAACGGCACGTCCTCGACGTTCTCGGCGGCGAAGGCGATCTCCGCCTCGCCGATCTCCTCGGCCGTCCTGAGCATGACGGACCTCGCGGTGGCCGTGTAGTAGAACTTGGCCACCCGCCACGGCTCGCCCTCGCCGAAGCCCGGGTCGGCGGCCAGCGCGAAGGCCCGCCACGCGACCCTGTGGGCCTGGATGTGGTCGGGGTGCCCGTAGAAGCCGTTCTCGTCGTAGGTGACCATGACCTGCGGCCGCACCTCACGGATGATCTTCACGAGCTCCGCCGCGGCCTCGTCGGGGTCGGCCTGCCAGAACGCCTGAGGACGGTCGTTGGCGGCGACGCCCATCATGCCGCTGTCGCGCCACCTGCCTGGACCGCCGAGGAAGCGGTGGTCGTCGACGCCCATCATGCCGCTGTCGCGCCACCTGCCTGGACCGCCGAGGAAGCGGTGGTCGTCGACGCCCATGGCCTTGCACGCGGCGTCGAGCTCGCCGATGCGGCAGGGGCCCAGCGCGTCGTCCCTGTCGGAGGCCAGGTGAGCCAGCTCCGGCGGGATGACCTCGCCCTCCTCGCCCAGCGTGCAGGTGACGAGCGTGACGTGCGCCCCTTCTGCGGCGTACTTGGCCATGGTGGCGCCGGTCCCGATCGACTCGTCGTCGGGGTGGGCATGGACGAGCATCAGGCGTCGATCACTCATGCCCCGAGCGTATTCCACGGGCTCACCCCGATCCCTCGCACAGGGCGCCTTCGCCGGGATCAGGCGGAGGCCGTACGGCCGCGCAGGCCGGGCGTCTCACCTGGCAAGATGGGGGCTTATGAGTGAGAGCTTCCCGCGCCTGCACGCAAGGACCCGCCGGTTCACCCTCGGAGTGCCCAGAGGCTTCACGATCTCCCCCGACGGCGCCCGCGTCCTCTTCCTGCGCACGCAGTCCGGCACCGACCCGGTGACCTGCCTGTGGGAGCTCGACACCGCCACCCACGTCGAACGCCTCCTCGTCGACCCGCGCGCCATCGACGCCGACGACGAGAACCTCCCGCCCGAGGAGCGCGCCCGCCGCGAGCGCACCAGGGAGCAGGCGGGCGGCGTCGTCGCCTACGCCACCGACTCCGCCGTCACGACGGCCGTGTTCGCCCTGTCCGGCGGCCTGTACGTCGCCGACCTGGCCACGGGCGCCACCCGCCGGCTGGAGACTGCGGGCCCGGTCATCGACCCCCGCCTGTCCCCCGACGGGCGGCATGTCGCCTACGTGACCAGGGGCGGCCTCCGCGTCCACGACCTCGCCACCGGCGACGACCGCGCCCTGGCCGAGCCCGAGGCCGACACCGTCACCTACGGCATGGCCGAGTTCATCGCCGCCGAGGAGATGGACCGCCTCCGCGGCTACTGGTGGTCGCCCGACAGCGACGCGCTGCTGGTCGAGCGGGTCGACGAGGCGCCCGTCCAGACCTGGTACATCGCCGACCCGGCCAACCCCGACCGCCCCGCCGTACCGCAGAGGTATCCCGCGGCGGGCACGGCCAACGCGAGCACCGAGCTCTACGTCATCGGACTGGACGGCTCGCGGGTCGCGGTGCCGTTCGAGCACGAGTACCTCACCACCGCCTCGTGGGACGCCCACGCGCTGTCGATCGTGACCATGTCCCGCGACCAGAAGGCGCTGCGCCTGTTCTCCGTGGACCCCGCGAGCGGCGCGTCGACCCTGCTGCGCGAGGACACCGACGAGGCCTGGGTCGAGATCGTGACCGGCGTGCCAGGACATCTCGACGACGGCTCGCTGGTCTGGGTCGCCGACGACGAGGGCGGCAGGCGGCTGTTCGTCGGCGACCGCGCGGTCACGCCGCCCACCCTGCAGGTGCGCGACGTGCTCGACATCGACCGCGACACCGTCCTGTTCAGGGCCAGCGGTGACCCGACCGAGATCCAGCTCTGGACCTACGACGGCCACTCCCTCATGCCCGTCTCGACCGCCTCCGGCGTCTACTCGGGCCGTCTGTCCGGCGGCGTCGGCGTCCTGACGGAGCAGTCGCTCGAGAACGAGGGCGTCTCCACCACCGTCGTCCTGCCCAGCGGCATGACCGTCCCGATCCCCTCGCTGGCCGAGCGTCCCGGCCTCGACCTGCGCGTCCACCTGGGCCGCGCGGGCGCCCGCGAGCTGTCGACCGCGGTCGTCTTCCCCTCATGGCACGAGCCAGGCTCGCGCAAGCTGCCCGTTCTCCTCGACCCGTACGGCGGGCCGCACGCCCAGCGCGTCCTCGCCGCCCAGGGCATGTACCTCACCAGCCAGTGGTTCGCCGAACAGGGCTTCGCCGTCGTCGTCATCGACGGCCGCGGCACGCCCGGGCGCGGCCCCGCCTTCGAGCGCGCGGTCGTCAACGACCTGGCCACGCCCGTGCTCGACGACCAGATCGACGCGCTCCAGGGCGTCGCCCAGCAGTACCCCGACGACCTCGACCTGTCGAAGGTCGCCATCCGCGGCTGGTCGTTCGGCGGCTACCTGTCGGCGCTGGCCGTCCTGCGCCGCCCCGACGTCTTCCACGCGGCCATCGCGGGCGCGCCGGTGACCGACTGGCGGCTGTACGACACGTGCTACACCGAGCGCTACCTCGGCGACCCCGCCGCCCAGCCGGAGGTGTACGACCAGTCGTCGCTGTTCGCCGACGCCGCCAAGCTGGACCGCCCGCTCCTGCTGATCCACGGCCTGGCCGACGACAACGTGGTGGCCGCCCACACCCTCCGCCTGTCCTCGGCGCTGCTGTCGGCGGGACGCCCGCACACGGTGCTGCCTCTGTCGGGCGTCACCCACATGACGCCGCAGGAGGTCGTCGCGGAGAACCTGCTGCTGCTCCAGGTCGACTTCCTCAAGAAGTCCCTGGGCACGGCCTGACCGTCACCCCCACGCGCTGAAGCCTTCGGCACTCCCGCGCGTGGGGGTCCGGCCCGCCCGCCGCGGAGCGGACGCGCCGTCAGTAGTGCTCCAGCACGCCCCTGACGCTCTGCTCGCCCTCCGGGATCTCCTCCCCGACACTGAGCCCCGTGAGCCGCTGCGCCAGCGCCAGCGCCCGATGGACGCCCGCGTCCGCCCCGTCCTCGCCGTCCGCGTCGATCAGCCCGAGCTCCGTCATCAGCGGCAGGAACCGCCCGGGGTCGGCGCCCGCCCGCGACTCGGCGGGGAACTGGGGGTCGAACGAGAGGATCTCCACCCCGTCCTCCCAGTACACGAACACCTGGTCGTGGTTGACGTTGCGGAACACCGCCGCCGTCACCGTGCCCGCCGACAGGGGTCGCTGCACCGTGTCGAGCGTGCCCGCGAACCCGTTGTCCTCCACCAGCAGCGTCCCGCCTTCGACGGGCTCGGCGGTGATGAGGCCCTCGACGAAGTCGTCCTCGTCCCACTCCTCCTCGTCGTACGGCTGCGCGCCCGTCCTCCTCAACGCCTCCTCGGGCGCGAGGTCACGGACGAAGGTGAAGCAGAAACTGTCATGCGCACCGTCAAACCAGTCGTGCACCGGATCTCCTCAGCCGGGGGAAAGGTGATCGAATCCTGCCAGAACCCACCGACAACATCAGGAACCTTCATAAAGCCCGTCCAGGCCGACCAACCGCACGTCAGCGCGCCCCCGAGCGATCTCCTCCAGTTGTGGCGTGAACCCCGCCGCACTGAACAGCAGAAGTCTCGTCTCGGGCGTGGCTCGCTCATCCCTGGCCAGCAGCAGTCCTCGAGCGCGCTCCAGACGCTCGAGGTGTGCTCGCCCGACCACGTCCCCGCTCTTCGCCTCACCGATCGAGGTGATCATCTCCCTCCCGTCGTCGGCGCGAGCGAACGCCACCACGTCGAGCTCGTGCCCCGTCCTGTTGGCGGGGTCGGGCAGCACTCCCGACGCCACCCGAGCGACCCTTCCGCCGACCGTCTCAGGGGCCGCATGCCAGCGAGTCCAGAGGCGGGCGAGGTGCTCGACCTGCGGCCCCAGCACCTTGCTGCGGAAGGCCGCCTGTGACCGGCCCCAGACCTGCGCGGCCAGCCCCGGCCGTTCCAGATCGGTCCATTCCGGCCTCATGATCGCGTGGTAGAAGTTCAGGATCGGTTCGGTGATGCGATAAGCCGACCGTTTGCCGTGGAAGGCGTCGGGCTCTCTGCAGATCATGCCGATGTCTTCGAGCACGACGAGCGCGTGTCCGAGATCCGTCGACTTCCTCCCGAGATAGTTGGCTATCCCGCCCCGCGTGTGATTGCCGGCGGCGATCGCCGACAGGACGCCGTGGTAGAGCGCGGTGTCGCGGAGTTCGGGCTCCTCGGCCAGCAGGAACCTGCCTTCGCGGAACAGCGGTCGCCCGGGGTTGAGCACATTGCGGATCACCCATGGGCCGAAGTCCTCTCGGTTCCGCGGCGCGTCTCCGAGCGTGAACTCGCGCCGGTAGGCGGGCGTTCCGCCGACCACGGCGTGGACGAGCAGAGCAAGTGCGGGGTCGGCGATCTCCCAGAAACGCCTGGCCATCCGGTAGTCGAGGGTTTATAGATACAGCTATCATTCAAAGCCCGAGGTCGGTGTCGTGGACGAGGATGGCGGCCTGGACCCTGTTGGCGAGGCCGAGCTTGGCGAGCACCCTGCTGACGTGGGCCTTCACCGTCGCCTCCGTCAGGTGGAGTTCGCATGTCCGACACCAGGGTGAAGGCGGCGGTGAACCTGGACGGCACGTTCGCCCCCGTGGTGGCGGAGCTGGACAAGCCGGTGCTGATGGTCGGCAACGCCGGGCAGCGCCGTCAAGGTCCCGCGCCTACGTCGCGGCCTTTCTCGACGAGCACCTCAGAGGCGAGGACGGGCCGCTGTTCGACGGCCCGTCCAAGGCCTACCCCGAGGTGCTGTTCTGGAAGTGATCAGCGGGCGGTCGGCGCGGGCGCGCCGTGCCAGCTGGCCCAGAGGGCGGCGTAGGAGCCGCCCTCCGCGACCAGCTCGTCGTGTGAGCCCAGCTCGCTGATGCGCCCGTCCTCCACGACGGCCACCCGGTCGGCGTCGTGCGCCGTGTAGAGCCGGTGCGCGATCGCGATCACCGTGCGCCCGTCGAGGACGGCCGCGAGCGACCGCTCCAGGTTCCGCGCGGCGCGCGGGTCGATCAGCGACGTCGCCTCGTCCAGCACCAGCGTGTGCGGGTCGGCCAGCACCAGCCTCGCCAGCGCGAGCTGCTGGGCGTGCGCGGGCGAGATCGCCGTGCCACCGGAGCCGACCATCGTGTCGAGCCCCTCGGGCAGCGACTCGACCCACTCCATCGCGTCGACCGCCACCAGCGCGCCCAGCACCTCGTCGGCGGACGCCGTGGGCCTGGCGATCAGCAGGTTGTCGCGCAGCGTGCCGCGGAAGACGTGGTGCTCCTGGGTCACCAGCGCGACGTGCCCCCGCAGGTCGTCGAGCGGCAGGTCGACCAGCGGCACGCCGCCGACCGTGACCTCGCCCGTGCGCGGGCCGTGGATGCCTGCCAGCAGCCTGCCGAGTGTCGACTTGCCCGCTCCCGAGGGACCGACCATGGCCAGCCGCTCGCCGGGCCGCAGCGACAGCGAGACGCCGTGCAGGACGTCGTGCCCCTCGCGGTAGGAGTACCTGACGTCGGTGGCCACCAGGTGCTCGCCGCGCGGGGCTTCGGCGCCCGCCGTACGGTCGTCGGGCACGTTGGCCACGCCGAGCAGGCGTGCCATCGCGGCCCCGCCGACCTGCAGCTCGTCGATCCACATCAGGAACCTGTCGAGCGGGTCGATGAGCTGCTGCGCGTACAGGACGGCCGAGGTGACCTGGGCGATCGTCACCCAGTCGTTGATGTAGAACATCCCGCCGACCAGCAGCGCGGCTACCACGGGGATCACGTAGCCCAGCTCGACGGCGGGGAACCACACCGTGCGCAGGCCCAGCGTGTAGCGCTCGGCCGCCCACGAGCGCGAGATGTCGCCGTCGGTGCGGGCGTGCCGCCTGTCCTGCAGGCCGAGCGCCTCGACCGTGCGCGCGCCCTCGACCGTCTCGGCCAGGCCCTCCGTCATGTCCGCGTAGGCGGCGTTCTCCCGCAGGTAGCCGTCGCGCGCCCGGTTGAGATACCACCGGGTGGAGATCCAGATGATGGGTACGGCCAGCAGCATCGGCAGCATGAGCAGCGGGCTGACCAGCAGCATCGCCCCGACGGTGATCGCCCCCGTGACGAGCGCGATCAGCGTCTCCGGCACCGCGTGGCGCACGGTCCTCGACAGCGAGTCGACGTCGCGCGAGGTCCGCGTGATCAGGTCGCCGGAACCGGCCCGCTCGACCGTGGACAGCGGCAGCGCCAGCACCCGCTCGACGAACTCCTCCCTGAGCTCGGCGAGCACCTTCTCACCCAGCCTGGAGGAGGCCAGTACGGCGAAGCGGATCAGCACCGACTGGAGCACCAGGAACGTTCCGATGCCGACGGCCACCAGGACGCCGTTGACGTCCCCGCCCTCCTGCACGTCCTGCACCAGCCGGCCGAGCTGCCACGGTACGGCGAGCCCCGCAACCGCGGCCAAGGCGTGCAGCGCGAGGGCGAAGGTGAGCTCACGCGGGTACTTCAACGTCAGCCGCCTGGCGTAGGCGCGCACCTGCGCCTGGTCGGCGACGGGCAGAATCTCCCGAGCCATTTCAGTCCTCCTCTCTCGTCACGGTCGCCGTGTAGGCGGGCTCGGTGGCGAGCAGCTCGCGGTGCGTGCCCTCGGCGCGCACCCTGCCGCCCTCCACGTAGATCACGTGCTCGGTGCGGTCCAGCACCAACGGGCTGGTCGTGCAGACCAGCGTCGTCCTTCCCGCGCGCGCCTTGGCCAGCCGGTCGGCGATGCGGGCCTCGCTGTGCGCGTCGACCGCGCTGGTCGGCTCGACCAGGATGAGCACCTCGGGGTCGGCGACCAGCGCCCTCGCCAGGCGCAGGCGCTGCTGCTGACCGCCGGAGAACTCCCGCCCGGCCTCCGCGACGTCGGCGTCGAGGCCCTCAGGGAGCGCCTCCACGATGTCCTCGGCGCACGCGGTGTGCAGCGCCCGCCGTACGGCCTCCGGTGAGGCGTCGCCGCGGACGTCGAGCTCGTCGCGGAGCCTGCCCGCGAACAGCCTGGCGTTGTTGTCGGCGACCACCACCCTGGCGCGGACCTCGCGCAGCGGGAGCGAGCCGAGGTCGGTGCCGCCGAAGGACACCTCGCCGTCGGTGTAGCGGCCGAGGCGGTCGGCGATCTCGATGGCGTCCTCCGGTGTGCCGGCCGCGATGGCGGTCAGCACGCCCGGCCGGACCGAGACGCCGCTCTTGACGTCGTGCAGCAGGCCGCCCTGCGAGGACTCGGCGCCGCCGGACACCTCCGGCTCGATCGCCAGGATCCTGACGACCCTGCGGGCGGCGACGTGGCCCTTGGTGAGCTTGTCGGCGGCCTCGGTGAGCGTGCGCATCGGGCCGATCAGGAAGACCGCGTAGACGTAGAACTCGACCAGCTGGCCCGTCCTGATCTGCCCGCCGATGGCGAAGGAGGCGCCGATCCCGGTGACGACCGCGATCAGCAGTCCCGGCAGCAGGATCTGCGCGCCCTCCAGCATCGACTCGACACGCGCCACGCGCACGCCCGCGTGCCGTACCCGCTGCGACTCCTCGCGGTAGCGCTCGGCGAAGACCTGCTCGCCGCCGATGCCGCGCAGCACGCGCAGGCCCGCGACGATGTCGGCGGCCCTGGTGGACAGCTCGCCCTGGAGCTCCCTGTGCGCCTGCTGCCGCTTGTGCAGCGGTTTGAGCAGCGGTCCGACGGCGATCGCCATCAGCGGCACACCGATGAGCACCAGCAGCCCGAGCTCCAGCGACGTGGAGATCATGATCACGGTCACCGTGACGATCGCCACGACCGAGCCCGTGCCGCGCAGCAGGATGTCCATCGAGTTGCCGATGTGGGCGATGTCGGAGTTGCCGACGCTCACCACCTCGCCGGTCGACAGGCGCTTGGGCAGCGTCGCGCCCAGCCTGGTCGCCTGCCTGGTCGTCACCTGGACGGTGCGGTAGGCGGCGGCCAGCCAGTTGTAGACGGCGAGCCTGTGACGCATGATGCCCGCGTAGGCCTGCACGAGCCCCAGCCCGAACAGCACGGCCGACCAGGTCACCAGCGCGCTGGAGTCCTTGCCCTGGACCGCGTCGATGCCCCTGCCGAGCACGTTCGGCATGAGCGCCTGGGCGAACCACCACAGCGTGGCGAACCCGATGCCCACGGCAAGGGCGCCCGCCTGGTTGCGCGCCGTCCAGAGGAGGTAGCGCATGGGCGTGCGAAAGTCAGGGGTGCCGGGATCGGCATGGGGTAGGGAGCGCATAGCCCGTCAAGATTGACAAAGTTCCAGCTGATCAGGCAAACGGTTTTCCCTCCCCACCAGCCTCAGGGGTCACTCCTCCGTGCCGGCCGCAGGCACCCGGGTGACGGTCCTGCGTCCTCGCAGCACGACGTGGAGGGGGTGCCGCAGGACCTCCGGCTCGGCGCGGGGATCGGCCGCGTAGACGACCAGATCGGCGAGCCCGCCCTCGGCCAGGCCAGGAAGGCCGAGCCACCGCCTGGCCGTCCAGCTCGCGGCGCCGATCGCGGCCCCGGCGGGCAGTCCCGCGCGGATCAGGCACGCCACCTCCTCCGCGACGTTGCCGAACGGGGCGGAGTCGGTGCCCGCCAGCACCGTCACCCCCGCCTCGTGGGCGTCACGCGCCCGCAGGACCATCGCCTCGTAGCCGCGCAGCCAGAGCTTGGAGCGCTCGGTGCCCCGGGCGCGGGCTCGCGGCGCCGACTGCGCGAAGGCGGTGAGCGTCGGCACGTAGGCCCCGCCGCCGGTAGCGAGCGCGGCGACGGCCTCCTCCGGCATGCCCATCCCGTGCTCGATCGAGTCGACCCCCGCGAGGGCGGCGTTGAGCGAGCCCGCCGCGGACTGGCAGTGGACCGCGACCCTGCCGCCCGCCTCGTGCACCGCGTGCGCCACGGCCTTCATGAGGTCGAGCGGCACGGGATCGGCCTCGAAGTCCCAGTCGCCCATGAACTTGCACCAGCCGTCGTTGGCGCGCGCCTGCTCGACGGCCGCGGCGGGCAGGTCGTCGACGACCGTGTGGAAGCCGGCGTGGCTGGACAGGCCCGACCAGGCGAGCCACGCCCCCGCCCGCACCATGCGCGGCAAGGCAGGGTCGGCACGTGACTCCTCCGGCACCGCGCCCGCCAGCCCGGGGAAGCGCACGGCCGTGACGCCCGCCGCCACATGGTCGGCGCACTCCCGGGCGAAGACGCCGGGGTCGAACCCGCCGTCGGCCGAGCCACCGGGATGGGTGTGGACGTCGACCAGCCCCGGCAGCATGAAGCCGCGATCGGTCACCGTCACCGACTCGCCCGAGGGCCGGTCGAAGGTCAGGCGGTCGCCGACCACCCACAGGTCACGCACGTCGCCTTCGGGCAGGATCGTCCCTCTGAAGTGCAGGTGCATGCCTGTTTCCTCCGATGTCATGATTCGGCAGCCGTCCGGCCATCCTGCCCGAGGGGACCGAGCACCGCTTCCCGATCCCCACGGGCAGATCCGTCAGGAGGCGGGGACCTTGTCGAGGAAGCCGTGGACCTGGGTGATGCGCCCGTCCTCATCCAGAACCGCCACGTCGAACCCGACCACCACGGGCTCGCCCGTGCCTGCGGGACCCGCGTTCCAGGTGAACCTGACGAGGTTGTGGTGCCCGTCCACGGGCCCGCCCGAGGTGAACACGAAGCCGGGGAACATGCCCTGCGCCGCGCCGATCACCGCACTGATCGCCTCGTGTCCCGTGACCGCGGCCAGCGGGTCGGTGTAGCCGCCGCCCTCGGTCCAGAGGTCCGCGACCAGCTTGGCACGCGCGTCGGCGTCGGTCTCGTTCCAGGCCGCCAGATACCGCTCGACGACCCCGGTGTAATCAGTCATGAAATATCCCCCTTTGGGCTAGTTTTTGGTACGGCTCAAGCATTCCGGGACGCCCGGGACGGTTGTAGTGCGCGGCGCGCGGGGTCGGGCTGCGATTCGCGGGGAAAGGACATGCGGAATGCACATGTCGCGCCTGATCGTGGTCGCCTGGCTGATCGTCTACTGGGTCGTCCTGATGTCGCGGAACCTGGCCATCGCCCCGACCGTGGCCCATGCCCTGGTGGTGGGTCCGCTTCTGGCCCTTCAGATCGTGATCTTCGAGATGACGGCCAGGGCGGCACGCCGGGGCTGGTGGTACGTGGCCGCGCAGGTGGGGCTCACCTACGGACCGCTGGCCTTCTTGTCCGGCATGTGGCACGTGGGAAACGGCTTCATCGTCGCCACGCTCCTGCTCGCCGTCCGCCACTGGGTCCGCTGGCCGCTGGCGATCGCCGCGGGCGTGCTCGCCGCCGCCGTCCACGCGTCGTTGTGGCCGGGCCTCACCGTGGCGGACGTGGTGTTCCCGTTCGTCGTGGCCATCAACACGGGCCTCGCCGGCTTCACGCTCGTGCACCTGTCCAGGCTGACGGACGAACTGCGCGCCACCCGCCACGAGCTCTCCCGGGAGACCCTCGCCCAGGAACGGCTGCGCGCCGCCGTACGGCTGCGCGGCGCGCTCGGGGACCACCTCTCCGCGATCACCGCCGCGCTGGAACGCGCCAGGGATCACGGCGAGGACGCCGCCCACCAGATCAGGGGCGCCGCCGACCTCGCCCGTGCCACGCTCGGCAAGGTGCGCGAGGTGGCCGTCGGCCACCGCGACACGCCCGTGCCCTCCCGTGAGCCGGCGCGGCCCATCCTGATGTACGGCGCGCTGGTGGTCACGCTCACCCTCCACATCTGGCAGACGCAGGCCAACCTCGGCCTCCACCGGCTCGGCTTCCTGCCCCTCCTGCTGGCCGTCGCCGTCCTGCAGTTCGGCATCGTGGCGTGGGGCCGACACGTCAGATGGATGCTGCCGCTGCAGGCCGTGCTGTCTCTGGCGCCGATGTACGTTCTGGGCTGGGAGTGGGGCGCGATAGCGGGTTTCGTCGGTGTCTCCTTCCTGCTCAGGGTCAGGCCGCCGTGGTCGTTCCTGCTCGCGGGGCTGGTCACGGTGGTCGTCGGCACGATGCGCATCCCCATCGAAGTAGCGGGCGGGTACGACATCCCCGTCGTGAGGATCTACTGGATCGCGGCCAACCTGGGCATGACCATCAGTCTCTACGGGGCGGCGAAGCTGGCCGACCTCGTTGCCGAGCTGTACGAGAGCAGGGAGCGGCTGGTCCGGATGACCGTGCTGACTGAAAGGCTGCGGCTCTCTCGCGACGTGCACGACCTCATGGGCTTCGGCCTGTCGGCGATCGCCCTCAAGTGCGACGTCCTGCTACGGACCGGCCACACCCGCGCCGACCTCGACGGCCTCATCGAGCTGACGAGGCGCGTCCGCGACGAGTCCAACGCCATGGCCCGGAGCTCCAGCGACCTGTCCTTTCCCGAGGAGCTGGAGGCGGCGCGAGCGGTGCTGGAGGCCGCGGGCATCGAGGTGGACCTCCAGGTGAGCGGCCACCCTCCGGCCGCGCTGGCGCCCGTGCTCAGGGAGTCGGTCACCAACCTGCTGCGGCACAGCGTCGCCATGCACGTCACGATCACCTGCACGCCCTCACGGCTGACCGTGGTCAACGACGGCGTCGGTCCCTCGGCGGAGAGCGGCGGCCTCGGCCTGGCCAACCTGCGCGAGCGCGTCACCTCGGCCGGCGGCCGCCTCGCCACCGAGCTGGCGGGCGGCCGCTTCACGATCTCCGCCGAGCTCGCGTGACGTCAGAGCCAGCCTGCGTCGGCGGCGATGCGGACCGCGTCGAGCCTGTTGCGCGCGTTCAGCTTGGTCACCGCCGACGCCAGGTAGTTGCGGACCGTCCCCTCGGACAGGTACAGGTCGGCGGCGATCCTCGCCGCGTCGGCGCCCGACCGTAGCAAGGCGAGGATCTCCGCCTCCCGCGGCGTCAGCGGGCTCTCGGGCGCTTCGAGCGCGGCCAGCGCCAGCCGCTGGTCCACCACGCGCTCACCCGCCCGCACCTTGCGAATCGCCTCGGCGAGCTGCTCGGGCGTGGTCTCCTTGGGCAGGAACCCGCCGACTCCCGCCGCCAGCGCGCGCTTCAGCTGGGCAGGCCTGGCGAGGGCGGTGAGGATCACGATCGCGCACATGGGATGCCGCTCGCGCAGCATCGCCGCCGCGGTGATCCCGTCGATTCCGGGGAGATCGATGTCGATCACGGCCACGTCCGGCAGGTGCTCCAGCGCGGCGGGGACGATCGCGTCACCTGTCTCGACGGTGGCCACGACCTCCATGTCCGCTTCGAACGTGAGCAACGTCGCCAGCGCCTCGAGGAGGATCCGCTGGTCCTCGGCCAACAGCACCCGGATCATTCGCCGCCAACCCCCACGTCTGCCGCCCCCATGGCGTCGCGTGCACAGCATGCCCTATCCGGCGGAGGGCCCGAAAACGCGGCGAGCCGCACCCCCGAAGGGGTACGGCTCACAGCGCGCGCGGACCTACTTGGAGTTGGCCTTCAGGAAGTCGCCGTTCATCCTCGCGATGGTGTCGAGCGGGATCCCCTTCGGGCAGACCGCCGTGCACTCGCCGGTGTTGGTGCATCCGCCGAAGCCCTCGGCGTCCATCTGGTCCACCATCGCCTTGGCGCGGGTGATGCGCTCGGGCTGGCCCTGCGGCAGCAGCGACAGGTGGGTGATCTTCGCAGCGGTGAACAGGGAGGCCGAGCCGTTCGGGCAGGCCGCCACGCACGCGCCGCAGCCGATGCAGGTGGCCGCGTCGAAGGCGTCGTCGGCGTCCTCCTTGCGCACGGGCAGGCTGTGCGCGTCGGGGGCCGAACCGGCAGGGACGGAGATGAAACCGCCCGCCTGGATGATGCGGTCGAACGCCGACCTGTCGACGACCAGGTCCTTCACCACGGGGAACGGCGCGGCGCGCCACGGCTCGATGGTGATGGTGGCGCCGTCCTCGAAGTGGCGCATGTGCAGCTGGCACGTGGTGGTGGCGCGCTGCTCGCCGTGCGCCACACCGTTGATCACCATGCCGCACATGCCGCAGATGCCCTCGCGGCAGTCGTGGTCGAAGGCGATCGGGTCGTCGCCCGAGAGGATCAGCTGCTCGTTGACGACGTCGAGCATCTCCAGGAAGGACATGTCCGGCGACACGTCCTTGGCCTGGTAGGTCACCATCCGCCCAGCGTCGTCGCGACCGCTCTGGCGCCAGACCTTGAGGGTCAGGTTCACTTGTAACTCCGCTGGCTCATCTTGACGTACTCGTACTCGAGCGGTTCCTTGTGCAGCACCGGCCCATCGGGGCCGGACTCCCACGCCGACACGTGCGCGAAGTTCTCGTCGTCGCGCAGCGCCTCACCGTCGGCGTCCTGCGACTCGGCGCGGAAGTGGCCGCCGCACGACTCGGTGCGGACCAGGGCGTCGAGGCACATGAGCTCGGCCAGGTCGAAGAAGTCGGCGACGCGCCCGGCCTTCTCCAGCACCTGGTTGAGCTCCTCGGCGGTGCCGGAGACCTTGACGTTGCGCCAGAACTCCTCGCGCAACGAGGGGATCAGCTCCAGGGCCTTGCGCAGCGACTCCTCGGTGCGCTCCATGCCGCAGTAGTCCCACATGATCTTGCCGAGCTCGCGGTGAAAGGAGTCGGGGGTGCGGGTGCCGTTGATCGACAGCAGCTTGTCGATCTTCGCGCGGACCTTGATCTCGGCCTCGGCGACGGCCTCCTCGTCGACCTCGCCGTAGGGACCGTTCGCCAGGTAGTCGCCGATGGTGGTCGGCAGGACGAAGTAGCCGTCGGCCAGGCCCTGCATCAGCGCGGAGGCGCCCAGCCTGTTGGCGCCGTGGTCGGAGAAGTTCGCCTCACCGATCACGAACAGGCCGGGGATCGTCGACTGCAGGTCGTAGTCCACCCACAGGCCGCCCATCGTGTAGTGGACGGCGGGGTAGATGCGCATCGGCGTGTCGTAGGGGTTCTCGCCGGTGATGCGCTCGTACATCTCGAAGAGGTTGCCGTACTTCTTCTCGACGGCGTCGCGCCCGAGGCGGTTGATCGCGTCGCGGAAGTCCAGGTAGACGCCGAGCCCGCCGGGACCGACGCCGCGACCCTCGTCGCAGACGTTCTTGGCGGCGCGGGAGGCGATGTCACGCGGCACCAGGTTGCCGAAGGCGGGGTAGATCCGCTCCAGGTAGTAGTCGCGCTCCCCCTCGGGGATGTCCCCTGGAGCCCGCGAGTCGCCCTTGGACAGCGGCACCCACACGCGGCCGTCGTTGCGCAGCGACTCCGACATGAGCGTCAGCTTCGACTGGTACTCGCCGGAGACCGGGATGCAGGTGGGGTGGATCTGCGTGTAGCAGGGGTTGGCGAAGTAGGCGCCCTTCTCGTGCGCCCGCCAGATCGCCGTGGTGTTGCAGCCCTTGGCGTTCGTCGACAGGTAGAAGACGTTGCCATAGCCGCCGGTGGCCAGCACGACCGCATCGGCCATGTGCCGCTCGATCTCGCCGGTGACCATGTCGCGGACGATGATGCCGCGCGCCCTGCCGTCGGAGACGATCAGCTCGAGCATCTCGTGCCTGGTGAACATCTCCACGGTGCCCGCCGCGACCTGCCGCTCCAGCGCCTGGTAGGCGCCGAGCAGGAGCTGCTGGCCCGTCTGACCGCGCGCGTAGAAGGTGCGGGAGACCTGCGCGCCGCCGAAGGAGCGGGTGTCGAGCAGCCCGCCGTACTCACGGGCGAACGGCACGCCCTGCGCGACGGCCTGGTCGATGATGTTCACCGACACCTGGGAGAGCCGGTAGACGTTCGACTCGCGGGCGCGGAAGTCGCCGCCCTTGACCGTGTCGTAGAACAGCCGGTAGATCGAGTCGCCGTCGCCGCGGTAGTTCTTCGCGGCGTTGATGCCGCCCTGGGCGGCGATGGAGTGCGCGCGCCTGGGCGAGTCCTGGTAGCAGAAGGACTTGACGTTGTAGCCGAGCTCGCCGAGCGTCGCCGCGGCCGAGCCGCCCGCCAGTCCGGTGCCGACCACGATGACGTTCAGCTTGCGCTTGTTGGCCGGGTTGACCAGCTTGGCGCTGAACTTCCGCTTCTCCCACCGCTCCTCGATCGGCCCGGAGGGAGCCTTGGTGTCCCTGATCTCGGGACCCTCGGTGTAATTCACTTCACCACTCCAGTCA
Source organism: Nonomuraea sp. NPDC049152 (assembly GCF_040648355.1). Lineage (NCBI taxonomy): Bacteria > Bacillati > Actinomycetota > Actinomycetes > Streptosporangiales > Streptosporangiaceae > Nonomuraea > Nonomuraea sp. NPDC049152. The sequence continues at coordinate 134,137 of NZ_JBEZDO010000016.1, forward strand.
TGACGGCGAACGGCACCGCGAGGAACCCGATGACCAGCACGGCCGAGATCAGGGTGGCCACGGCGTTCAGCGTCCTGTAGCGGCTGCCGTTCGACCAGCCGAGCGTCTGGAACATGCTCCACAGGCCGTGGCGCAGGTGGAGACCCACCATCACGACGGCCACGACATAGAAGACGGTCACCCACCAGCGTCCGGGCTGGAAGCCGTCGATCAGCCGCTGGGAGGGATTGGAGTCGAAGCCCGCGGGGTTGACGACGCCGAAGGTCAGGTCGAGCAGGTGCCAGATGACGAACAGCGCGATCGTGATGCCGCCGAACCGCATGATGTGCGTGGTGTAGCCCTTGGCCTGCGACTTCTTGACCGCGTACTTCACCGGGCGGGCCTTGGCCGCGCGCCTGGCCAGCGAGATGGCCGCCCACATGTGCAGGACGACGCTGGCGAACAGGACGACCTCGGTGAGCGTCAGCACCGTGCGGTACGGCACGAGCGGCTCGCCCATGACCCGCAGGAAGTGCGCGTACTCGTCGAACGAGGCCTTGCTCAGGAAGATCTTGAGGTTGCCCGTCATGTGAAGCAGCAGGAACAGCACGAGGATGGCGCCGGTGACGGCCATCACGGCCTTCTTGCCGTTCGAGGAGCCCAGGAACCCGCCGGACTTCTTGGGCGTTGAAGGCTTGGCGGAGGGCTTGGGCGCCTTCGCTGGAGAGGTAACCGGCGCGGTGGCGGATCCGCGCTCAATCGTGGCTGTCACGTCTTCCGACGCTAATTACGCTGGCATTATCCGTCCAAGTCATCACAGGTCTGGTTTCGATAGCCAATGGCTATATCTCCGGCAGAGCGCGGCTTGGCACCCGCTGCCATGCGACAAATCTCACACCCCCTACGCTGTGGAAAGTGCAGCTCCAGCAGCTCGCCTACTTCGTCGCGGTAGCGGAGACCAGGCACTTCACCCAGGCCGCCGAGCGCATGCGCGTGGCGCAGCCTTCGCTGAGCAAGCAGATCAAGGCGCTGGAGTCGGAGCTGGGCGCTCCGCTGCTCTCCCGCGCGAGAGGCAACGTCACGCTGACCCCCGCGGGCGAGGCGCTGCTGCCGCTGGCGCGCAGGATGCTGGCCGACGCCGACACCGCCCGCCAGGAGGTCGCCGAGCTGGTGGGCCTCAGGAGAGGGCGGGTACGGCTCGGCGCCACCCCGTCCCTCTGCGCCGGGCTGCTGGCCGACGCGCTCGCCCGTTTCCATCGCGAATATCCGGGCATCGAGCTGCTCGTGGAAGAGGGCGGCTCGCGGGACCTGGTCAGGGCGCTCGCCAGGGGGCAGCTCGACCTCTCAGTGATCATCATGCCGCTGCAGAGCGACGACCCCGCCCTGGTGACCGAGGAGATCCTGCGCGAGAACCTCGTGGTCGCCTCCCCTTCGCACGAGCGCGTGCGCAGGCCGTACCTGCGGATAGAGGACCTGCGTGGGCGGCCCATGGTGATGTTCAGGCGCGGCTACGACCTGCGGGAGGCGACGCTGACCGCCTGTAGGCAGGCGGGGTTCGAGCCCAGGTTCGCGGTCGAGGGCGGCGAGATGGACGCGGTGCTGCGCTTCGTGGAGGCGGGCCTCGGGGTGGCGGTGGTTCCGTCGATGGTGCTGGACGGCAGGCCAGGCCTGACGGGGATCCCGCTCGCGCCGCCCGGGCTGCGCCGTACGATCGCCCTGGCGCACCGCAAGGATGTGGAACAGACCAGGGCCGCACAGGCCTTCCGCGCCACCTTGCTCTTCTTCCTCGCGGAAGCGGAACATGGGGGCGACCTCCCCCAAGGCGTCGAGCTCATCAGAGGTGTACGTGACAGCACACGGCCTGCCTGAGATGCCGCCCCTGCTGCTCATCGAGGATGACGCAGGGGACGCTTTCCTGGTCGAGGAGCTGCTCCAGGAGGTGGAGAAGCCACCGGCGATCACCTGGGCGCGCAGCATCGCCGAGGCGAGGGAGCGCTTCAGCAGCGAGATCCAGTGCGTTCTCGTCGACCTCTCGCTGCCCGACGCCAGTGGCATGGAGGCGCTGCGCCACGTGCTGGCCATGGCTCCCGACGTGGCCGTGCTCGTGCTGACCGGGCTCAACGACGCGCACGTCGGCATCGCGGCCGTGGCCGAGGGCGCCGAGGACTACCTGGTCAAACAGGACGTCGACGCCCGCCTGCTGGCCAGGGCCATCCGCTACGCCCTCGAGCGCAAGCGCGCCGACCTGGCCCACCAGCGGCTCATCCAGTCGGAGCTGATCCACAGGGAGAACACCCGCCTGGAACACGGCCTGCTGCCGGTGGCGCTGCTCACGCCAGGCCTGGTGGAGCATCAGACCCGCTACCTGCCCGGACGGCAGCGCTCGCTGCTCGCCGGCGACTTCTACGACACCGTGCAGGGCCCCGACGGCGCGATCCACATCGTGGTCGGAGACGTGTGCGGGCACGGCCCCGACGAGGCCGCGCTCGGCGTCGCGCTCCGCATCGCCTGGCGCACGCTGACTCTCGCGGGACGGCACGGCGACGAAGCGCTCCAGACGCTCGACACCGTGCTCAGGCACGAGCGCAAGTCACCCGAGATCTTCACCACGCTCTGCACCGCCACCATCGAGCCGGGCCTGCGCCACGCGAGGATGCACCTCGTCGGCCATCCGCCGCCCGTCCTCATCAGAGGGGGTGAGCTCGACGTCGTCAGGGGCGGTCCCTCGGGGCCGCCGCTCGGCATCTTCCCCGAGATGGAGTGGAAGGCCATCGACGTGCCGCTCGGCGACGAGTGGTCGCTGCTCCTCTACACCGACGGGCTGATCGAGGCCACGGTCGGCGGCGGGCCCGACCTGCTCGGCACCGAAGGGCTGCTGTCGATCATCGACGAGCAGGGCGGCATCGACCTCGACCGGCTCATCGAGCGCGTCACGGAGCTCAACAGTGAGGCGCTCGGCGACGATCTCGCCGCCGTGCTGGTCACGAGGAAGGGATGAGCCGCGTGTCCGTCCTCCGCCCGCTGCCCGCCCCCAACCCGCCCACGGGGTACGGCAAGCTGCCGATAGGACGCTGGTTCCTGTTCGCGGGAGTGGTCGGCCTGCTCGTCCTCCTGGCGGGCGCGACGGTGACGATGAGCGCGCTGGGCCAGCTGTCGGACGCGCGCCGCCACGTGACCGAGGTCGTCGACCCCGCCACGCTGGCCACGCTCGACCTCTCGGTCGCCCTGTCGGCTCAGGAGGGGGCGGCCAGAAGCTTCGCCCTGACCGCCGACCCCCAGTACATCGCCGTCTACCAGCAGTCCCGCGCCGACGAGGACCGTGCCGTCCGCCGTATCGGCCGCCTCGTGCAGGGGCCCAGACTGGACGCCATCACGAAGGCGGCCACCGCGTGGCGCACGCAGTACGGCGAGCCCCTCATCAAGGGCACGCCGTACACCAAGGAGGACGCCAAGATCAACAGCGCCAGGTTCGGCGAGGTGCGCGCCGCGATCAGCGCCCAGCGCACCTACCTGGAGACGCTCCACGCCACCAGCACCGCGCGGCTGAACGACAGGGCGAGGAGCTCGACCTTCGCGTTCGGCGTGCTGGCCACAGTCCTCGTCGCCCTGCTCGTGCTGATCGGCTTCATCGTCAGGCACGTGGTGCTGCGCCCCGTGGCCGAGCTCACCGCGCAGGTACGCGCGGTCGCCCACGGCGACTTCGACCACCGGCTCCGCGTCGACAGGCCCGCCGAGCTGTCGGAGCTGTCGGGCCACATCGACGCGATGCGCCGCAGGATCCTGGCCCAGTGGCGGCAGTCGGACGAGCAGGCCGAGGAGCTCAGGCGCTCCAACGGCGAGCTGGAGCAGTTCGCCTACGTCGCCAGCCACGACCTGCAGGAGCCGCTGCGCAAGGTGGCCAGCTTCACCCAGATGCTGGAGCAGCGGTACGGCGACCAGCTCGACGACAGGGCCAAGCAGTACATCGCCTTCGCCGTCGACGGCGCCAAACGCATGCAGCTGCTCATCAACGACCTGCTGGACTTCTCCAGAGTCGGCAGGATCGGCGGCGAGAAGGTGCCGCTCGACGCGAGCCTTCCGCTGGAGGACGCCGTCGCCAACCTCGCCACCCAGATCGAGGAGACGGGCGCCGAGGTGGCCTACGGCGCGCTGCCCGAGGTGACGGGCAACAGGAGCCAGCTCGCCCAGCTCTTCCAGAACCTCATCGGCAACGCGATCAAGTTCAGGGGCGACGAGCCGCCCGTCGTCCGCGTCGAGGCCCGCAGGGACGCCGAGGGCATGTGGGAGTTCTCCTGCTCCGACAACGGGATCGGCATCGAGGAGAAGTACGCCGACCGGATCTTCCTGATCTTCCAGAGACTCCACACCCGCGACCGCTACCCGGGGACCGGCATCGGGCTGGCGCTGTGCAAGAAGATCGTGGAGTATCACGGGGGCCGGATCTGGCTGGACAACCCCGAAGGGGAGGATCACGGCACGACCGTGCGGTGGACTCTTCAAGGCAGGAGTGATGAATGAACGTGCTGCTGGTCGAGGACGACCCTGGCGACGTCCTTCTGACCAGGGAGGCGTTCGAGCTCAACCAGGTGCGCAACAGCCTCTACGTGGTCAATGACGGCGAGCAGGCCATGGCCTTCCTGCGTAGGCAGGGCGAATACACCGCCATGCCCAGGCCCGACATGATGCTGCTCGACCTCAACCTGCCCCGCAAGGACGGCAGAGAGGTGCTCTCCGACGTCAAGGGCGACCCCGACCTGCGCAGTATCCCCATCGTGGTCCTCACCACCTCCGAGGCGGAGGAGGACATCCTGCGCAGCTACCGCCTCCATGCCAACGCCTACGTGACCAAACCGGTGGATCTTCACCAGTTCATCAGGGTCGTCAGGCAGATCGACGAATTCTTCGTCAGCGTGGTTAAACTTCCCCGCAGCGGGCAAGGGTGACGGGAATCACAGCCAGGCATCCAAAAAGTGAGTGATGCTTCTCACACAACGTGATGCCATCGTCGTAACGTATCCCCCACCAATGCGCGAGAGGCGAGTGATTCCACCACCCTCGTAGCACCCATTCCGCGGGAGGTGGAGAGATCCGCGATGACCCAGACGACCTCTGAACCCCAGGTCAGAAGAGAGCGCGCCAGGATCACGGTGCGCACGTTGCGCAGTGATCGATGGTGGATCGCCCCACTATTGACCTTTTTGGGGCTGATGTCCTTTCTTGTCTACGGTGTGTGGGCGATCATCGACGGCAGCTATTTCGTCGACCCCTACATCGCACCGTTCTCGTCCCCGTGCCTGGCGACCTCGTGTCCCGAGGGAGCCCGATTCCTCGGGCTCGCGCCGTTCGGTGACTGGTACACCCTGCCACCAGGCCTGCTGATCCTCGGCCTGCCCGGTGGTTTCAGGTTCACCTGCTACTACTACCGCAAGTCCTACTACCGCTCGTTCTGGCTCTCGCCGCCCGCCTGCGCCGTCCAGGAGCCGCACGGTAAGTACACGGGCGAGGCGCGCTTCCCGCTGATCCTGCAGAACGTCCACCGCTACTTCTTCTACGCGGCGATCGTGATCGGCCTCATCCTCGCCTACGACGCGGTGCTCGCGCTGATCCACAAGCCGCTCGGCATCGGCACCTGGATCCTGATCGCCAACGCGGTCCTGATCAACCTGTACACGCTGTCGTGCCACTCCTGCAGGCACATAACCGCGGGACGGCTCAACCACTTCTCGCGCCACCCGCTGCGCTACAAGGCCTGGACGTTCGTCTCCAAGCTCAACGCCAAGCACCAGCCGCTGGCGTGGGCATCGATGTTCTCGGTGATGGGCGCGGACCTCTACGTCCGCCTCGTGGCCAAGGGCATCATCAACTTCCCGTACGCATAAGGACCCGGAATCACGTGGGATCTCAAGTGGAAATCGAGCGTCACGAATACGACGTCGTCGTCATCGGCGCCGGAGGCGCGGGACTTCGGGCCGCCATCGAGGCCCGTCAGCAGGGCAAGCGCACCGCGATCGTGTGCAAGTCGCTGTTCGGCAAGGCCCACACGGTCATGGCCGAGGGCGGCGCGGCGGCGGCCATGGGCAACGTCAACCCTGACGACAACTGGATGGTGCACTTCCGCGACACCATGCGCGGCGGCAAGTTCCTGAACAACTGGCGCATGGCCGAGCTGCACGCCAAGGAGGCCCCCGACCGGGTGTGGGAGCTGGAGGCGTGGGGCGCGCTGTTCGACCGTACGAAGGACGGGAAGATCAGCCAGCGCAACTTCGGCGGCCACGAGTACCCGCGTCTCGCGCACGTGGGCGACCGTACCGGGCTGGAGCTGATCCGCACCCTGCAGCAGCGCGTCGTCGCCCTGCAGCAGGAGGACTACGAGAACCACGGCGACTACGAGGCCTACATCAAGGTGTTCGCCGAGTGCACGGTCACCCGCCTGCTGAAGGACGGCGACTCCATCGCGGGCGCGTTCGGGTACTGGCGCGAGACCGGCAACTTCGTGCTCTTCGACGCCCCCGCGGTCGTGCTGGCCACCGGCGGCATCGGCAAGTCGTACGTGGTGACCTCCAACTCCTGGGAGTACACCGGCGACGGCCACGCCCTGGCCCTGCTGGCCGGCGCGAAGCTCATCAACATGGAGTTCATCCAGTTCCACCCGACCGGCATGGTGTGGCCGCCGTCCGTGCGCGGCATCCTGGTCACCGAGTCGGTCCGCGGCGACGGCGGCGTGCTGCGCAACTCGCTCGGCGAGCGGTTCATGTTCAACTACATCCCCGAGGTGTTCAAGGACAAGTACGCCACCACCGAGGAGGAGGGCGACCGCTGGTACACCGACCAGGCCAACAACCGCCGCCCACCCGAGCTGCTGCCGCGTGACGAGGTGGCCCGCGCGATCAACTCCGAGGTGAAGGCCGGACGCGGATCGCCCCAGGGCGGCGTGTTCCTCGACGTCTCCACCCGACTGCCCGCCGCCGAGATCATCAAGCGGCTGCCGTCGATGCACCACCAGTTCAAGGAACTGGCCGACGTCGACATCACCGCCGAGCCGATGCAGGTGGGCCCGACCTGCCACTACATCATGGGCGGCGTCGAGGTCGACGCGGACACCGGCGCCGCGGCCGTACCGGGGCTGTTCGCCGCGGGCGAGGTATCGGGCGGCATGCACGGCTCCAACAGGCTCGGCGGCAACTCCCTGTCGGACCTGCTGGTGTTCGGCAGGCGCGCCGGCGCGGGAGCGTCCGCCTACGTCGACTCCCTCCCCGCGCGGCCCGCCGTGTCGCAGGACAGCGTCGACAGCGCGCGGGCCGAGGCGCTCGCCCCGCTCGAGCGCTCGGGCGAGAACCCCTACGAAGTGCACCACGAGCTCCAGCGGACCATGAACGACCTGGTCGGCATCATCCGCAAGGCCAGCGAGGTCTCCGAGGCGCTGGAGGTCGTGGAGAAGCTGAAGGAGCGCGTGCACCTCGTCGGCGCGGCAGGCGGCCGGATCTACAACCCCGGCTGGCACCTCGCGCTCGACCTGCGCAACATGCTGCTGGTCTCCGAGTGCGTGGCCAAGGCCGCGCTGCTACGCCAGGAGAGCAGGGGCGGCCACACCCGCGACGACTTCCCGGGCATGAACCCCGAGTGGCGACGCAAGCTGCTGGTCTGCTCCGCCGCTCCCGACGGCTCGGCCGTCACCGTCGAGGAGAAGCAACAGCTCCCGATGCGTGACGACCTGCTGGCCCTGTTCGAGGCGGCCGAGCTGAAGAAGTACCTCACCGACGAAGAGTTGGACGGGATCGAATGAGTTACAAGGCGAAGTTTCGCGTTTGGCGCGGTGAGGGCGGCGAGGGCAAGCTCGAGGACTTCACCGTCGAGGTCAACGAGGGCGAGGTCGTCCTCGACATCATCCACCGCCTCCAGGCGACGCAGGCGCCCGACCTGGCCGTGCGGTGGAACTGCAAGGCCGGCAAGTGCGGCTCCTGCTCCATGGAGATCAACGGCAAGCCGAAGCTCGGCTGCATGACCCGCATGTCCACCTTCGCGGAGGACGAGACGATCACGGTCACGCCGATGCGCACCTTCCCCGTCATCAAGGACCTGGTGTGCGACGTGTCGTTCAACTACCAGAAGGCCAGGGAGGTGCAGTCCTTCACCCCGCCGGCCGACGTGCGCCCCGGCGAGTACCGGATGAAGCAGGTCGACGTCGAGCGCTCGCAGGAGTTCCGCAAGTGCATCGAGTGCTTCATGTGCAACAACGTCTGCCACGTGATCCGCGACCACGAGGAGAACAAGCCGGCCTTCTCGGGGCCGAGGTTCCTCATGCGGATCGCCGAGCTGGACATGCACCCGTATGACGTGGCCGACCGCAAGGAGTCCGCGCAGAAGGAGCACGGGCTCGGCTACTGCAACATCACCAAGTGCTGCACCGAGGTCTGCCCGGAGCACATCAAGATCACCGACAACGCGCTGATCCCGATGAAGGAGCGCGTCGTCGACCGCAAGTACGACCCGCTGGTCTGGCTCGGCAACAAGATCTTCAAGCGCCAGAGCTGACCCTCCGCCGGGCCGCTCGCCATCACCAGGGCGGCCCGGCGAGCCCCCTCCCGACCCGCGCCCGTCGTGCGCTTCTCCAGCAGGACTTCGCTCCCCGCCGCCACGGCGACCCGTCAGACGCCCAGCGGGTTCGGGGCACCCCCGCTGAGCGCGGCCCCCGAGGCGGTCGCCCCGGTTCTCCCCCAGGGATCAGCTCGCGGTGGTCTGCGGTCCTTCCCCACGATCAGAACTCGCGGTCGCCTCGATCCTCCCCCGCGATCAGAACTCGCGGTGGTCGCGGTCCTCCCTCAGCGGGAGGATCATCGTGCCGTCCTCCGCCGGGGCCGCGTCGTCGAACTTCCACGGCTCGGCGTCGCCCGCCTCCGGTGCCGACGGCGCGCTACCAACACCGTGACCGGTCTGGTGCGGGTCGTCGTAGGGGGCGTCGCCACCCGGCGGGATGTCGCCGAGCGGCGGCTGGTCCGGCGGGACCAGCGGCTCGAACAGGTCACGGTACTGCGCCTGCCCCGACACCTCGCCAGGGGACAGCGGGTCCTGCCCCGACATCCCGTCAGAGGGCAGCGGGCCCTGCCCCGACAGCAGGTCGGGGGGCAGCGGGTCGTCGCCCGCCACCTGGAACTCGCGCGGCTGGAAGGCGTTGAACTCGCCGGGCGGCTGGTCCTGGGTCTCCACGTACTCGGGCTGGACATACTCGGGCTGAACGTAGTCCGGCTGGGCGTACTCCGGGTACGTGTGCTCGGGCTGCGGGTAGCCGGGCTGCGCGTAGGCGGGGTAGTCGGCCGGGGCGCCGGGCTGGCCGTACATCGAGGGGTCCTGGGGGAAGGGCTGCTGGTAGACCGGTGCGTACTGCGCGGGGCCCCCAGGGTAGGTCTGCACCGGCACGAAGCTGATGATCGGCGCGTAGGCCGGGACGGGGCCCGCGAAGCCAGGCCCTGCCGGGTAACCGTACGGCTCGGGAGAGGGCTCGCCGCGGTGACGTCCTGGGCCCTGCGGCCCCGCCCTGCGAACGGCGGCGGCGTGGGCCAGCCTGCGCAGCCGTCCCTCGAAGATGAGCACCGCGAACAGGGCGAGGAGCACCAGCACCAGCGCGGGGATGCCGAGCTTGCGGCTGAGCTGGGCCTGGTCGTACTCCGGAGCGGCGTTGCGCACCACCAGCTCCTCCGAGTCGGAGACGGCGGTGGAGGGCTCGGTCGAGGGCTCGGTGGACACCTGCGACGGCGTCTCCTGCACAGCGGGGAAGGAGAATGTCGGCGCGGACTCAGAAGGCTCCGCCGTGGTCTGCGGCACGCTGACGTTGGCCGACGGGACCGCAGGCGGCGGCTGCACCGGCGCCTGCGTCGTCGGCTTGCTCGTCGTCGGGTCCGGCTCGGGCGCCTTGGTGGTCTTCGTGGACTTCGGCGTCACCGTGGTCGTCACCGTCGTGACGGGGTCGGTCGGCGTCGGCGTCGGTGTGGGGAGCGTCGTCGTAATCGTGACCGTGGTGACGACCTCGGTCGGCTCACAGCTCTCACCCGCGTCGCACGGCGGGATCACGTCGCCGGGATCTCTCGCCATGACGGACGCGCTGGCCACCTGGCCGATGAACGGGACCGCCGTCAGGACCACGCCGCCGCTGATGCCTAGGGAGAGCAGAAGAGCGGACACGGCCGTCAGTCGCCTGGGTGCCAACGCTGCCCTCCGCGTATTCCCGAAACCTTGGTCAACGAGAATACTAGGGCTGTAAATGTAAGTGCAAAGTCCGATTACGACATCAGTTGTGATTTCCGGGCGTTGCGGAATCGCTGAGCTTTCGTCACGCCCCACAGCCCGGCGAGCAGAATGAGCAGGCCGCCGCCCACGCATGGCAGGCCGTTCAGGCCCTGTGTGAGGTCTGTCCTGCTCGCGGCCTGCACTTTCTCGGGAGAGACCGCGAGCTCGCGCGGCAGCGGGGCGCTGAGAACGAGCGGGTAGGTACTCGTGTCAGGACGTTCGGGCGCGACCTGCGGCAGCTGCGGCTTCGGATCAACCCACGCCCCCTGGGCCTGCCCCGCCCCGGTCAACGCAGCATCGGTCATCGGCACCGACTGCGCACCCCGAGAACTCGAGGCAGGAGCCTGACCCCCAGTAGCGGGAGCCTGAACCCCGGTCATGGGAACCTGAACCCCGGTCATGGGAACCTGAACCCCGGTCCCGGTCCCGGCCGCCGGGGCCTGAGCCGCTCTCCCGGTCGCCGGAGCCTTCGCACGGGTCGCGCGAGCCCTCGCACGGGTCGCGCGAGCCTTCGCACGGGTACCGGTTTTCGTCGCCGGAACTTGGGCGCGGGTCGCGGGAGCCTGCGCGCCCGTCGCCGGACGTTGCGCGCCTGGCTGGGCAGCCGTGGCAGGCGCTTGGAGCCCGGTGGCAGGAGGCCGCACACCAGGTGCGGCGGGCTGCCCCGTGGTCGCGGCAGGCTGCCCGTTGGACACCGCAGGCGCCGGCTGAGCCGCCCCCTTGGCGTTGCTCTCCGCGATCCCTTGAGCATCAGCCCCGCTCGGCGACGCCACCCGAGCGGGCGCGGCGGGTGTGCTCCCTTGACCCGCACCACCGGATGGTGCAGACGAGGGCTGCGACATCGGGCGCGGCTCAACGGATTTGGCCAGAGGAAGGTTCATTGGGCGTGGGTCAGCGAACCCGTTCAGAGGAAGGTTCACCGGGCGCGGCTGAGCGAACCAGGGCGAAGGATGGATGCCGACCGGCGTCCTGGCCGTCTGGCTGAACAACACCGGGTCGTCGCTCTCGCCTGCCCGCGCCCGAGCCACCGCCGCCAGCACGACTTCCTTCGTCCCGTCCGGCACGGTGAGCCTGACGTCGACCGCCCGCTCTCCCTGGATGTCGCCGAGCGCGCACACCTTCGCGCCAGACCCAGCGCCGTCCACGGGAGCGGCACCCCCGGCAGCACCCGCAACCGGTGCTCCATCGGCCCCGGCAGGACCTGCGGTTGCCGTGCTGTGGGTCCCGCCAACGACCGCGGCCGGTGCTCTGTCGGTCCCGCTGACTTCCGCGGCCGGTGCGTCAACGCCCACGCCAGAACCCGCCGCCGGTACGGCGCCGCCCTCGGCAGGGGCCTGTCCGGTGCACTCCACCTCCGACAGCGCATGCGAAGGACTGGCCGCGACCGCCAGGCTGGCGTCGCGCGCACTCCCCTCCAAGGCCACCCTGAACCGCAGGACGTCCCCTGTTCGCAACCACTGGCCGAAGTCGGGATCGCCGACTCGTTCCACGCTGAGCGCGATCGTCAACCCGCGAGATACCCCCACAGGAGGGACCTCGGATTCCGAGGCCTCAACCGCTGCCATCGTGGCCGTGGTTGCCAAGATCAGCACCCCTGATCCGACAGCCGCGATCTGGGCGCGATGCCACCAACCCACTGCGCTTCTCCGCTCCCCCGATACGGGATGCGCCAACAACACACTGCGTAGTGGTTATGTCACTCAGTGGTGAGGATTAATCCTCTCGCAGCAGATTCTCCACTGCCTTGACCACAGGAAGATCCGCTGTTAGCCAAGGCACGTCGTAGAACTCCTCCAACGCCAGCCAGCGCAGCGCCAGATGCTCCTTGGTCTCGGGCGTCCCGGAGACCAGCGAGGCCAGCCACACCCGCATCACGTAGCCGTCACCGAGCGGCCAGTCGCCCCCTACGCGCTCGCCGACCTCGACGATCACGCCGAGCTCCTCGTGGCACTCCCTGACCAGCGCGTCGATGTCGCTCTCCCCTTCGTCGACCTTGCCTCCGGGGAACTCCCACCCGCCCGCCAGCTCGGGGGGTTCGGCCCGCTGCGCCGCCAGCAACCTGCCGTCGGCGATGATCGCCGCCCCCACCACCAGAACCGCCATGGCATCTCCTCGCCTTCGAGCCTCACAACCTTACGCATCCATCCGCCCGGCGTCCCAGGAGACGGCGAACCAACGGTTCGGGAAGGATCCACCACACCCCGGAGAAAACCACCTCGGCACGGGAAGGTCCGGGAGCCCGCGATCTTCGCATCCAGGGCCTCGGAATCCGGGGAGACCCCAGGCCTACAGTGCCGACTTGAGCTTGGCCAGTTGGTCCTTGACCGTGGCGTTCTCCAGCGGCCGGGTGAATCCGACGATGGTGTCCCTGCCCCGATAGCTGGTCACCTTGATCGGACCGCACAACCGGCAGCGCGCCTCGACCATCTTCCCCTTCGACACCACCATCCCGACATGTCCGGGATTGTCGGGCCCAGTGCCGGGCCCAGCGTTGAAGAAGACCAGGTCGCCGGGCTGCTCCTGCCCGTCGGGCACCTCCACCCCGAACGGCCACTGCCCGAACGTCGTGCGCGGAATCGTCAGCCCCACGCTCCGGTAGGCCATGTAGATAATGCCCGAGCAGTCGAACGCGTCAGGCCCGGTCCCGCCCCACAGGTACGGCTTACCCCGCTGGTCGAGCGCGTAGGCGAGGATCCGCCCCACCACGTCGCTCGGCGCCGCCTCGATGACCGGGTCGTCGCACGAGGCGTCCGCCTGCGGCGGCACCCTGACCTGGCCGTCGGCCGCGTACTTGCGCGCGATCTCCTCGACCTGGTCGACGTACCACCACGCCCTGTTGTAGACGAACAGCGACCGCCGTACGTTCTCCGGCGCCCCGTTGCGCTTGAGCATCTTCGCCGCGCCCAGGATGGCGTCGGCCGGGTTGTAGATGTCGGCCCATCCGTCGTCGTCGCCGTCCGAGGCGTACCCGTCGAACTTCGACGGGATCGGGATGCGCTTGGCCCCGCCCCACGTGCTCACCAGGAACTGCATCGGCCCCGCCGCGCCCGCGTAGTTCGTCCCGCTCTGCACGCCTGGCAGCGTCGAGCGTCCGTGGTCCGTCTCGCGCTTGCCCACGGCGGCCAGGATGGTCCACTGGACGCCGATCTTCTTGCCGAACTTCTGGTAGAGCGCCAGGTACTCCGCGGGAATGTCGGCGGTCGCCCCCTCCGAGGCCTGTTCGGCCTTCTGGGTGACCTCCTCGCAGTCGGGCAGGTCGCCGCCGCTGAGGAAGGAGGGGAAGCCGGTCATCAGCATCGGGGACATGATCAGCGTCACCAGTACGAGCCCGGCGAGGCCGAGCGCCCCGACGATCTTCGCGCGGGAGGAGAGCTTCACCCGGAGCTGTCTCCGTCCTGCCCCTGGTCGGCGGGCTGCAGGTCGAAGACACGCCAGTCGGAGCCCATCTGCTGCACGGTGACCGCGTAGTCCTCGTCACGTCTGGTCGGCCCGCTCTTGGCGGACACCTCCCTGGTGCCGGTGACGACGAAGACGATCGAGGTCCTGTCGACCTGCCTGATCTCCTTGACCTTCGCGGTCGCCTGCGAGATCACCTGGTCAGTCCTGTTCGCCTCGACCGTGCCGGGCGAGGTGACGGTGCGCGTCAGCACCTCGGCCAGGTCGGCCGTGGTGAACACCTTCAGCCTGTCGGCGTAGGCGGCGGGCTCCTCGTCGTAGCGGAAGGTGCCGTAGGCGGCGGCGAAGCGCATCGCCAGGTCCGCCGCCGCGGCCAGTTCCTGCTTGGTCATCGGCAGGTAGGCGTAGATGTCGAAGGGCGCGTTGCTCGCCGTGGCCAGCGGGGTGACGACGGCGGGCGCGGCCGACGACCCTGATGTCGTACGGCCCGCCGCCTCCTGACCGGCGGCGGGCGCGGGAGCACCCGATTCCGGCCACATCGTCACGAAGATCCCGACCGCCGCCAGCACCAGCACGATCGCGGCGAAGGCCAGCCCTCTCTTGTCACCCGGCTGTGCCATGGTCAGTCCTTGTCGGTGCTACTGGGCCGCAACCAGAACGGCACCGGCGGCTCGTCACTCCTGCCCTCGCTCTTACGGCTGGGCAGCCACAGCGGCGGCGGCTCCGCCGAACGCGCCTGCGGCACGTCGGCCGGACGCCCGCCACCGGACGAGCCGCCCGAACCACGCGAACCCGACGAGCCAGAGGACCCGCGTGAGCCGCCCGAGCCCGAAGAGCCACGCGAGGAGGACGAGCCCGATCCGCCGAACAGGCCACCCGACGAGCGGGTGCCGCGACCCGAACGCGAGCCGCCTGCCGTACCACTGGATCCGCCGCCGCCCCTGGAGGCCCAGCCGCCGCCCGACCTGCCGCCGAACCAGCCGGAGCCGCGGGACCCGCCGGAGCCCGAGCCGCCCGAGCCCGAGCCCGAGCCGCCGATCCTCGACCCGCCCGAGCCGGACACGCCAGGATCTGCGCCGGTGGCGGCGCCCGACGAGCCGACGCCCGTGCCGGAGCGCGTCGGCGGCGTAGGACGTCCGCCCGTGCTGAGGTTGAGCGGAGGCGCGGCGCCGGTGCGCTGCGCGGGAGCGGGCCTGGCGCCCGGCTTGCCTTCGGCGTCGGTGGCGAGCGGCGCGGGCACCCTGGTGCCGGACGACGTGTTCGCCGCGGCGCCCTCCTCGCCCCTGACCCTGCCCTGCGCGACGGCTGTGCCCGCGGCGGCCGCGGCCCCCGCGGTGCCGCCGGCGGCGGCCGCCTGGATCATGGGCTCGGCCTTGCGCAGGCCCCAGCGCCCCGCCTTGGTGACGGCGACGGGCGGCAGTGTGTTGGCCGCGCGCTCCAGGATGGGCGAGGACGCGGCCTCGCCGAGCATCCTGGTGGTGAGCGTGTGGCCGTTCATCGAGGCGAACAGATGCTGGAACGGTCGCCGGTAGAAGAACACGGCGATCGTCAGCAGCGCCATGAACAGGATCTGCATGCCCCATGGCAGCGCGGTGGAGATGATCAGGGCATAGCCGTACACGAGGACGCCGAGCACCAGAGCGAGCACGGCCTGCCTGAGCAGCATGCCGACCAGCATCTCCACCCACCGCATCGCGATGATCCGGCCGCTGCCCGGATGGACGCCGATGAGCAGGAAGACCGGCCCCATGATCAGCAACAGCAGGAAGCCGACCTTGAGCACCAGCAGCGAGACCGCGACCAGGAAGATCAGCAGCCCGGCGATGAGCGCGGCCAGCAACGCGCCGATGGCGATGCCGAGCCTGCCGCTCCAGTCCTTGCCCTGGAACAGGAAGTAGATGGGCGTCGTGCGCAGCTTCTCGGCGATCTCGGCGTAGGCGGCCTGGTGGGAGTTGCTGTTGGGCGTCTGGGCCGCCTGTTCCTCCTTGTCGATCGCCTGGTCGTCGAGGAGCTTGGCGCCGAAGTCGCGGATGACGGGCGCGTTGGGGTCCGCGGTGCCGAACTGGCCGACCAGCCAGGGCTTGCAGACCAGCGTGGACCACAGCAGGTCGGCGTTCTGGTCGACGCCTGGCACACCGGTCGTGGCGTAGCCGCCCTCGGCCGGCTTCTCGCCCGTCGACCCCTTGGGGGGAAGGCAGGAGGCGCCGCCCGCGCCCGGCAGCCCGGAGAACGCCTGGTTGACGACCTCCGTGGTCTTGTCCGTGACGATCTTGCCGAGCCCGGTGAAGTCGCCGGGGCGGCTGAAGAACCACACGGCGACGGTGACCGCGAGGACCATCCAGACCACGGCCTCCGTGGTGACCGACGCCCTGCGCCTGAACAGGCCATACCAGGCCAGCCAGATGGCGGCCAGGATGATGATCGGCTGGAGGAACGGCCAGTACATGGCGTTCGCGAGGTTCTCGACGATGTCGTCGACGACGTCCTTGATGGACTGCAGCGGCCCCTCGGTGGCGGCGGCCTGGTAGGTGGTGATCGTCAACCGGTCGACGGCCTTGGCCCAGTCGAAGATCATGTTCGCCCACGAGTTGCCGAGCATGGCGGCCACGTCGCTGCACCCGAGATCGTCGGTGTGCCAGAACTGGCCGGCCATGCCGTAGCGGGCGTAGTTGGTGGTCGCCTGCGGCGCCGCCGTACCCGCCTCTGGTGGCGGGGCTTGCAGCAGGCCGTCGACACCGCTGCCGACGAGCTGCGGGGCGAGGTCGGGTGAAAGGTCACAGAACGGGGCGGCGGCGGCCGCCGTGCCCGAGGGCAGGGCGAGCGGCAGCGCGAGGATGCCGAGCAGCAGCACCAGCGCCAACGTCAGCCGCCGACGTAGTCGGCCCTTCATGAACGTACCTCCTGCGCTCCTGTCACTCCCCCGCGAATATGATCATGCCCGTTCTCCCCGGGTTTGTCGTGCGTCGGGTTCGTGTCGAGCCACCGCAGCAGCTCTTCGGAGATCAGATCTACGCCTATGCGGCCCGCTCTGCCATCGAGGTCACGGAAAATGCATTCGCCGTTGCCCAGTGATCGCAGAACGGCCTTGTGCTCCTCCGAGGCCTCCACGCCGAGCAGAGCCATGACGTGGTCGACCTCCACCCGTTCGGTGGAGCGGAAGGCGAAGACCGAGGAGAGACAGTTGGTCACCTGCTCGTTGAGGAGGTCGCCCGCGTTCTGCGAGACCAGGACGAGCGCGGTGTTACGGGAGCGGCCCATCCGGCTGACCTCAGGCACCAGCTTGGCGCCCTCGGGCGTGGAGGTGATCGCCCACGCCTCGTCGAGGAAGATGGCCTTGGGCGCGCGCCTGTCGAGGCCGTTCATCAGCCTGCGGGCGAACTGCGAGACGAGGTAGAGCAGCGCGACCGACAGCCGCTGCTCGTAGGAGTAGTCGTCACGCGTCGTCGTGGCGTCGGGCAGGGTGAGGCCGCCGAGCGTGAAGACGGTCGTCCAGCCCTCGGAGTCGATCTGGTCCCCGCCCGAGGCGTCGAAGCACAGCCTGGCCAGATGCATCTCCGACATCGAGCGCAGCACCGCGCCGAGGTTCTTCGACGCGGCGTCCTCTGCCTGCTCAAGGAAGTCGACGACCTTCCCGAGCGACGGATCGGGCGCGTTGGACACGGCGGCCACCGCCTGGATCATCGCCGACTCACGCTCCTCCGACATGCGCGGCAGCAGCAGCCGCAGCGTCTCGGTGGCCATGGTCTTCTTGGCCGCGATGTCGTCGCCGAAGGAGAACGGGTCGAGCAACCCGGGCGCGGCCGACCCCAGCGGGATGATCCGCGCCTTGCGCTCACGCTTCTGCAACAGCCGTACCAGCGACTCGGCGTCGCCCTTGGGGTCGATCACCGCGACCGTGACCCCGCGCAGCGCCATCTGGTAGATCATCAGCAGCGCCAGCGTCGTCTTGCCGCCGCCCGGCTCGCCCGTGACCGCGATGGCCGTCGGCCTGTTGCGGGCGGCCGCCACCAGCGGGTCGAAGTGCACGATGCTGCGGGCGCGGCCCACGGTCTCACCGATGTAGGGACCGTGCCAGCCCGCGTCGGTCTCGATCCTGTCGCCGAGATCCACCGTCGCCGTCGCCATGCCGCCCGCGATCGTGCGCAGCGGCTGGCGCTGGGCGTAGGCGTTGACCGTCACCTTCTCGCCCGGCAGCGCCTCGCAGAACAGCGAGAACTGGTCGCCGGTCGAGTTGACGATGTCGATGCCCATGTCGCGGTAGTGCTCGACGACCGCCTCGACCCGCTGCAGGCAGATCTCCTCGGTCGGGGCGCTCACGATCAGGCGGTGCCAGCCGTACACGAAGGGAAGCCGTTCCTTCGTGATGCCGTGCTCCAGCATGCGGGCCGCGTCGATCTGCTCGGCCAGCGCCAGCGGCGCCTCCGCGCCGGCCTCGCGGATGTGGATGTCCATGTCGCGGGCGTGGGCGAGCTTGCGGGCGACGTCCTTGGACGCCTTGACCGGCGGGATCAGCCGCATCCTGCTGGAGATCTCCACGGGGAAGGGCAGCTGGTCGGCGAAGTGCATCCACGGCTCGCCGTCGGGGAAGGGCATCAGGTCGGGGAAGCGGGCGAACGACAGGTGCGCCACGTAGGAGTCGCCCTGCGGCTGCACGATGCGCAGGAACGACCTGCCGTTGTGGATCTGCCCCTCGACCAGCGACTCGATCTCGCCCCTGCCCCAGCGCCGCTTCGGGCTGGCGCTAGCCGGCGGGTCACCGAGCGAGGCCGTCGCCGCGTGCCTGAACAGCCACGCCACCTCGCCGGACGTGGCGTGACGGGCGTAGAGCGCGCTGGAGGCCAGCGCCCTGCCGAGCCGTTCGGCGTGCTCGGTCCACCTGGCGATCTCCCCTTCGGGCACGTGGTCGTCGTCGAGCCCGAGCGCTTTCTCGCTGCGCTGGTAGAACCCGAACATCTGCGACAGCACGCCGGCGCCGAGCTGGCGGCCGCGCGGGCCCAGCCGTACGCCGAGGTAGACCTCCTTGGACCAGAAGTCCTTCGCCCAGACGTGCCGGTACATCTCCTCCAGGTAGTCGCGCCAGCCGGGCCCCTCGTCGGAGGTGGCGTTCAGCGCCATCGCCCACTCGGCCGCGGGATAGGTGCGGTGCGCGACCCTGAGGTGCACCTCGGCGTCCGGCATGCGGATCGCCGCCAGCGCGATCGTGATGTTGGTGGCGAGCGCCTCGCGCTCCTCCGGCGTGACGAACTCGTAGCTGACCGTCGGCAGCCTGAAGTAGGCCCACGCGGAGCCGTCGGTGAGCAGGATGCGGTCGTCGAAGTAGCGGACCGCCAGACGTTGATGCGCCCGCGTCGACCTGCTCATGCCGCCCCCTCGGCGCATGAGCCTCGCCGGCCGGCGAGAAGCGTGCTCATCGGACCGCCATACCTCCGTCGTGCCGGTTGCTCGGTGCGACTGGGTGCCCGGGGGGTCACTGCGCCACTTCCTCCTCGCTGGGACGTGTGCTCTGTGCTGATGCGAAACCCGCGATCACGACCCCGGCCAGGGCGAGATAGGCCCGCCGCCCCGCCGGTCGCAGCTGTCCTGGCTCCACGGGCTCGGTGCCGCCCTGCGCCAGGTCGTCCTCCCACGGCACCCTGACGATCGCCCTGCACCTGCCGCGGGCCACCGCCTCGGCCTGCTCCACGTCGGTCATGCTGCGGCGGCTCACGCCGTTGACCACCATGACCGCGCGCCTCCGCAGGTCGGCGCAGCCGTGACCGTCCAGCCACTCGTACGTCATCGCCACCGCCTCCGCCGCGTCCTCGCTCGCGGGGACCACCAGCACCAGCTGGTCCGCGTACGGCAGGACGCGCGCGGCCAGCGCGGGCGCGGGGTCGACGACGGCCAGCTTGTAGTGGCGGTCGAGCAGGCGCATCGCCTGGCCGAGCCGGTGGTCGGAGTAGAGCGTGCGGTCGGCGAGCCGCTGCTCGGCGCCGATGTCGGTGTCGGCCGCCACGACCTCCAGGCCGCTGCTCGTGCGGGTCGTGAACGCGCGCATGCTGAGGTAGCCGCTGATCTGGTCGATCCCGGACAGCAGGCTGGTCAGCGTCTCTGGAGAATCGGCCTTGATGCGGCTGGTCAGCGTGCTGCCGCCGGTGCTGGCGTCGACGGCGAGCACCCGGTCGTCGCGGTAGTGGGCGAAGGTGTGGCCGAGCATCAGCGCGGTCGTGCTCTGGCCCGCGCCGCCGGTGCAGCCGAGCACCACGACCCGCCTGCTGCCGCCGAACACCGCTCGCGTCCGCGCCTCGTCGATCTCCGATCCGTCCGTACGGCTCCCGCCACCGCCCACGACCACCTGGGCGAGCCTGCGCCAGCCGCCGGAGGAGTCACGCCCGACGACGGACTCGACCCTGCGCACGCGCGGTTCGTTGCGCGGCCCGGAGACGGCCGCTCCCGGGGTGGTCGGGGCCTGGACGGCCCTGATGTTGAGCGGCGGGGCGCTCTGCGCGGGCGGCGCCGCCGGTTGCGGAGCGGGGTCGCGCTCGTCGGGCGCCATGGGCGGCGGCTGCGCCGAGCGCTCGGGCGGGGACTGGAGTGGGCGCTTTCCTGGGACGATCGACGGGATGGCCGGCTTGCCCTGGCCCTGGAACACGATCGCGGGGGTCAGCGGGGGCTGCCCCTTGCGGTGCTGGTCCCTGGCCTGGTCCTCGACCTTCCTGGCATCGTCGGCGAGCCTCGGGTCGCGCTCCGACGCGTCGGTCTTGGCGGGGACGGGCTCGGGGGTCGAAGGAAGCTCGGGCAGCGTGGCCCCTGCGCGGTCCTTATCTTCGGGCTTTCGGATGGCCGGCGGCGTCGGCTGCTCGGCCTGGGCCGTGGGCTGGTCGGCCGGGGCCATGGATTGCCCGGCCTGGGCCGTGCCTGGAGCGGCTACGGAGGTCTCTGTGGGCGCTTCCTCGGGGGCGTCGGCCGTGGCGGCCAGCCTGCGCAGCCTGCGGAGGGCCTCGGTGCCGATGGGCTTGGCAGGCACGGACGCCGGCACAGGAGGCGTCGACGCCGCTGCGGCGGGTGTGGGTGTCGGTGCGGCCGGGGTGGGCGTCCTCGTGGGCTGAGGCTCGGTCCTGGAGCCCCAGCGAGCGGGCGGCGCGTCTGCCCCGCTCACATCCTCGCGAGCCGTCTCGTCCGCGGCCGAGGGGGTCGAGGACTCGGGCTCGCCGGTATCGCCGTCCGCGGTTGTTTCGGACTCGGCCACGTGCTCAGGGGCCTCGGCGTCGATCGGGAAGGCGGTCGCCGCGGCCTCGACGATCAGGCTGTCGTCAGGGGCGGCATCGGGGGTGACCTCCACCCACAGGTGGGAGGGTGCGGCCGGGTCCGCTTGCCGTACAGGGGAGAGCGACGTTTCGAGCTCGACCTGGAGCAGGGCGGGGGCGACGCCGTGGCGGCGGCCCGTGGCGCCGCCCCAGGCGGGACGCGCGGGAGCGGGCTCGGCGACGGGCGCGTGCGTGGCGGCCGCGGCGGCCGCGGCGACGGCGGGACGCACCTCCCGGGCCTTGCCGACGGCGGGGACGGCGTGGCGCTTGCGGGCGCCCACGCGGGCCTTCGCCCGAGCGGGGGCGGGGGCCGCACGCCAGACCCTGCCGGAGAAGGTGACGGTCTCGGGCTCGCCCGCGGGGGTGAGGCGGCACCACGATCGGGGCTCGCCCATGTAGCGCAGCTGCGACTGCATGAGCTCGGTCAGCCGCTTGTTCTCGATGACGGGGCGGGTGGACAGCCACGTCACGATGCCGGGCGGTACGAGGTAGAGCACGTGCCACGGCGCCTCGAAGCCGATGCCGACCAGCCAGAGCAGCAGGGACCATGGAGCGAGCACGCCGACGAACACGCCGATCCAGACGATGGGGAGCGGCATGGGCAGCCGTAGGTCGTACAGCTTGTAGAGCCGCTTCTCGATGCGCCAGATGTTCGTATAAGTAGGCAGGTCCATACGGTCCTCCTCTCCGCCCTCGCTCGCAGCCGCCGCTGCCCTTCGTTCAATGACCGCGCCAGAGCGGTCTCAACCCTCCCGATACCGACAGGGAGCGGTGCTCACTTGATGCCGAGAGCCCCCGCGATCGCCCGAGCAGTCACTTCGATGATGTTGGGAACGTAGAAGATCACGCCGATCGCCACAGCGAGAATCAGGAACTGTACGAATCTCGTGATCTCGCGTGTGAAGAGGAAGAACAGCGCGACGACCGAGACGACGACGAGGAAGAGCGGGGCGAAGAACCCGCGCAGGAAGTTGGCGAGCCCGCCGGTGTCGAGACCGGTCGGGGCGGGCGATGGCGTCGCCAGTTCTATCAAGTTAAGGATGAGGGTCTTCATCTTGGTCCTCCCGGGGGGGTATCGATCAGCAGCGTGGTCGTGCGTCTATCCAACGGCCCGACCGGCACCGCGGATGTCTTCGACGTACCATTTGTCGCCCTGCTTCTCGACAGTGAGGCGATAGGCCTGCTCGAGGCGGCCGCCGACCGCACCGGAGTCGGTGGCGCCGGGCGTGGCCGAGGGAGTCGCGCCGGTCGGCACGCCCCACACCACGACTGCCTGGATCTCTCTGCTGGCACCCCCCACAGGCACCACGACACTCTTGAGCTCGATGAAGGTGAAGGCCCCTCCGAAGCTCGGCAGACTCTTGCCTGCGACCAGGTAGCGCGACAGGTCGGAGCTGCCGTCGGCGTACGACTTGAAGAAGCCCTGGAGCTGCGGTCGCAGCTCGGCCTCCGCCGCCTCGTCGCCCTCGGGCTGGGCCACCTGGGGCAGCTCGGCGGCCGCGGGGGCGGGCAGCAGCGCGGGATGGCCCGAGACCACGAACCGGCCTCCCGAGTAGAAGACGGGCACCGACAGCAGGAACCTGCGGGCGCCCGACTGGAAGGCCAGCGTGACGATCGCGTTGTGGGCGTCGACGGCCTCCACCCCGAAGGGCTGCAGGTTGGCGGCGAACATGCGGCCGTAGCCGTCCCAGCCCCACTGCGGGTCCTCGGTGCTGGGCAGGTACGGCGCGAGCTGCCTGCTGCGCTGGTCGAGCTCCTCGGACTTCATGTTCAGGTAGATGCTGGCGAACTGGGTCGCGAACGCGGAGGCGCGCTCGGAGGGAAATGCCTGACCTGTCGGCGAGGGGACATTCGCCGGAGGAGCACTCGACTGGGTGAATCGCTCAAATGGTGCACGAACCCCATTGACCACGATAACTACGATAAGCGCCCAGAGAATGGCGCGGCCGGTCCAGACGAGCCAACGTCCGCCGCCGCCCGACCAACCGCCGCGCTTGGCCGTGCGCCTGCCACTGGGAGGGGCCTGGTCGAACTCGGGGTACGCCGAAAGCTCGGGGTCGCCAGCGATCCGAGGACCGTGCTGGACGGTTGACCTACGAGCCATCACGCCTCCGCTCGCGCCGATCCCCCCGGTTGGCGCGATGTCGCATCATCCGTGGCGAAGCAGTCACCCTATCGAGTCCCGCCAATTGTTCCAGGAAAGCCACGCCCATGCTGCAGGCATCGCCGCGTGTGGGCAAACCGAGTGAGCATGACAGGCTGGAGTGCCGGTTCCTGTCCCTTTCCTGTGAATTTGGTATTTGACCAGGCCAGACAGGCAGGGCGCATTACCCGACAGCCAGAGATTGCTGTCCAAAGGGCATAGGCACTGTCTCGAACCACACATTTGGGATATGCGGCGGGCTCGCGGGGGCATGGGGCCTGGTCAGCGGGGGTGCTCAGGCGGTCTCGGGCCCGTCCACGGTGCGCAGGTGACGGCGAGTTCGCAGATCGATCACTCTCGGCGCGTCGTTCTGCGGCTTGACCCTGTCGAGGCGGCCGCGCAGGTCGGCGAGCATGGCCTGCGCGTCACGGTGGTGCATCCGGCGCCTGACCTCTTCCCGCTCCTCCATCTTCCTGCGCAGGTAGGCCTCCCTGTTGACGCGAAGGCCGTACATGAGCTCGACCCTGAGCAGGGCGAGCTCCTCCTCCAGGCTGATGCTCGCCAGCGTGGGTGTGGTGGGCCGTCGGTTCCGGAGCATGCGACGGATCATGATCTGTCCTCCCGAGTCAGCGTCATCGCCGTGACGATTCGACGCGCCAGGGTTGGAAGGGGTTGACGCCCCATGCTGTCCCGGTTTCGCCGGACCCGTGGATTGTCGTCTCTCCTGGGGCTTTTCTCGCGGGTCGAGGCCCGTTGCCTTCGCCCTCCGGCCAGAACCCCCGGGCCCAGGACCCTCGACGGGGCCTGGGCGCCTTCCGATGAGCGGGCGGCGCCCGAGAACCCCGGGGGAAGCCTCGTCACACGTTGAAGCGGAACTCCACCACGTCGCCGTCCCGCATCACGTAGTCCTTGCCCTCGATACGGGCCTTGCCCGCCGACCGGGCGTTGGCGATGGACCCCGCCCCGACCAGGTCGTCGAAGGACACGACCTCCGCCTTGATGAACCCGCGCTGGAAGTCCGTGTGGATGACCCCCGCGGCCTCGGGCGCCGTGGCCCCCTTGCGGATCGTCCAGGCCCGCGTCTCCTTGGGCCCGGCGGTGAGGTACGTCTGCAGCCCCAGCGTCTCGAACCCGACCCGAGCCAGCTGCGACAGCCCCGACTCCTCCTGCCCCACCGACTGCAGCAGCTCCAGCGCCTCCTCGTCGGAGAGCTCCACCAGCTCCGACTCGATCTTGGCGTCGAGGAACACCGCCTCGGCGGGCGCCACCAGCTCCGACAGCTGCTCCCTGAGCGCGGAGTCGACGAGCTCGTCGGCGTCGAGGTTGAAGACGTACAGGAACGGCTTGGCCGTCAGCAGGTGGAGATCGCGCAGCTCGCCACGGTCGAGCCCGCTCTCGAAGATCGTCTTGCCGGTCTCCAGCGCCTTCAGCGCCGCCTCGGCGGCGTCGAGCGCGGCCTTCTTGTCCTTGTTGACCCGCGCCTCCTTCTGCAGGCGCGGGATGGCCTTCTCGACCGTCTGCAGGTCGGCCATGATCAGCTCGGTGTTGATCGTCTCGATGTCGCGCCTGGGCGAGATCTCACCGTCGACGTGCGTGACGTCGGGGTCGTTGAAGACGCGGATGACCTGGCAGATCGCGTCGGTGTCGCGGATGTTGGCGAGGAACTGGTTGCCCCTGCCCTGCCCCTCGGACGCGCCGCGCACCAGGCCCGCGATGTCGACGAACTCGACCTTGGCGGGAAGGATCTTGGCGGAGCTGAAGATCTCGGCCAGCTTGGCCAGGCGGTCGTCGGGCACGCCCACGATGCCCACGTTCGGCTCGATCGTGGCGAACGGATAGTTGGCCGCGAGAGCGTTGGCGCTCTTGGTCAGCGCGTTGAAGAGGGTGGACTTGCCGACGTTTGGCAGGCCGACGATGCCGATACTGAGGCTCACGTGGCCCGAGTTTACCTGGCCACGAGGTGCAAGCAGGTCACGGGCCGATACGCCCCCCGCGCCGTGACGTAATGATCCGAGCCCGAAGGACAGTCGCCGCCCGACCTGCCGAAGGCGGTCACGCGCGCCCACGCGAGGCGCGACCCGCAGGCGACCCTGTGCACCTTCTCGTCGACGCACGCTCCCTTCGCCAGCACCCCGCCGCCGGAGCCCAGGCACGCCGCCTGGCCTTCCATCGCGAGGGCGTCGACCGTTCCGCGCGGGCAGTCGCCCATGCGCGGGACCACGGCCACCGCCTTGCCGTACCAGCCGGAGGTGGAGCACGGCAGCTCGCGACCCTCGCGGTCGAGGCAGTCACCCGCGCGGAGCAGGCCGCCTCCCGCGCCGCGCGCGCCGGGATGGGGTTCGACGAAGTACTGCAGGCAGGCGATCCTGGCCTGGCCGACGCGGGCGATCTCGTCGGTGTCGGCGGGGCAGCCGCGCGGCTCGCTCTCCATGGCCAGCACCTCGGCGTGGCCGCCGTTGCAGGCGATGAGGTCGAACCTGGCCCCCGCCTTGCTGACGCACGCCCCGGGCGTCCAGAGCAGCGCGCTCCGCGCGGACGGGCTCGTCGGCGTCGCGGTCCGCGCCTCGTCGCGGCCGCGGGCGGCGATGACCGCCCCGGCCGCCGCGACCACGAGCGCCGCGACGACGGCCGTGGCGGCGAGTGCGACCATCAACCTCGAACCCGTAACCATATGGGTACTGTGAGTGACGCGGGCGGTCGGCACAAGCGGAATGCGGCAGGCGTGTCGATACGGCCCCCGCAGCCGCCCCCTGGAAAGATGCGAACAATGGATGTCGTCTCGCTGCTCATCGGACTCGCAATCGGACTGGCGATCGGCTTCTTGCTGGCGAGGACCCGCGCCGCCGTACGCGTGGCGGAGGCCGACGCCCGCGCCAAGGCCGCCGCCGACAAGCTCGTCTACGTCGAGGGGCAGCTGACCGAGCGCTTCCAGGCCCTGTCGACGCGGGCGCTCGACGTCAACAACATCCGCTTCCTGGAGCTGGCCGAGACGCGCATGGCCGCGAGCCGCGCCGAGGCGACGGGCGACCTCGACCAGCGGAGGCAGGCGGTCGAGCACCTGGTCGACCCGCTGAAGGACCTGCTGGCCCGGGTGGAGGCCCAGCTGCGCGACACCGAGTCGGGCCAGCGCGCCGCCAGGGCCGAGCTCACGCAGCAGATGGAGTTCGTACGGCAGAGCCACGAGCAGCTCCGCTCCCAGACGACCGCCCTGGTCAGGGCGCTGCAGCGACCCGAGGCCAGAGGCCGTTGGGGCGAGCTGCAGCTGCGCAGGGTCGCCGAGATCGCGGGGATGCAGCGCTTCTGCGACTTCGACGAGCAGGTCGTCGAAGGTCCCCACCGCCCCGACATGATCGTACGGCTGGCCGGCGGCAAGAACATCATCGTCGACTCCAAAGTCTCCCTGGCCGCCTACCTGGAGGCCGCCGAGGCGGGCGACGAGTCCCTGGCCACGGTCCGCCTCGACGCCCACGCCAGGCACGTCCGCGAGCACATCGACCGCCTCGCCGCCAAGGCCTACTGGCAGTCGTTCAACCCCTCCCCCGAGTTCGTGGTGCTGTTCATCCCCGGCGAGGCGTTCCTCGCCCCCGCGCTGGAACGCGACCCGGGGCTGCTCGAGTACGCAATGACCAAGCGCGTCCACATCGCGACCCCCACCACCCTGATCACCATGCTCCGCACCGCCCACTACGCGTGGCAGCAGGCGGCGCTCAGCGAGAACGCCCGCGCGGTCTTCGAACTCGGCAAGGAGCTGTACGAGCGGCTGTCATCGCTCGGCCGCAACGTCGAATCGCTCGGCAAGGCCCTCAGCAGGGCCGTCGAGGGCTACAACAAGACGGTCGGCTCGCTGGAGACGCGGGTGCTGGTGACCGCCCGCAAACTGCACGATCTGGGCGTCGTGGACGGCGACCTCGACTCGCCCGAGATGCTCGAAGGCCTTCCGAGGCCGCTGGCCTCTCCCGAACTGCTCGAAACCTCGCCTCTGATAACTCACGTGAACGGTAAGTTGGCTGGCGACCTGTCCTGACGCACGATGAGGGCAGGTTGTCGGGAAGGGGGGCGCGCTCATGGGTGACAAAGGCAGGCGTTCGGCTGTCAGGCTGACCGCCCGCGGCGCCATCGCGCTCGTCCTCATCGGCACGTTGGCCGGATACGTCCTCGCCACGCTGCTCGACATGCCGATCCTGGTCGGCCTCTCGTTCATCGGCTCGTGCCTGGTCGGCGTCACCCTCGTCAACCCGCGCGAACTGCTGTCGCTGGTCGTCACGCCACCGCTGGTGTTCTTCGGCGCCACGCTGATCGTCGAGCTGGGGCGGGCGCTCGGCAAGGGCTCGGTGGCGCAGGCGCTCGCGCTGGGGCTGTTCACGTCCCTGTCGGCCGGGGCGCCGTGGCTGTTCGCTGGGTCGGCGCTGGTGCTGGCCGTCGCGTGGAAGCGCGGGCTGACGGGCAACGTCAGGGAGCTGCGCGACGAGCTGCGGGCCGGCGTGGACGTCCCCCGCCCCCGAGCGCCCAAGGACCAGACCTTCGCGCCGGAGCCCGAGGGATACTTCGAGCCCAAGGTGTACGGCTCGCCCCGCACCCTCGACGAATAGCCACCCGATCCGGTACGGCCCGCCGTACGCGCAGGACCGGACCCGCCACAGCCCCCACGCTCCGGCACCCACCGCCCCGCGGGAACGCCCACAGCCCCGATGTGCGGCACCCACCGGCCCGTGGGAAGACGCCACCGTCGCACAACGCCGATCGCGGCTTGTGCACGGGCAGTCGGCAGGCTGGAGGGCTCGCGCTTGGAAAGTCGGCAGGCCCGGAGGGCTTGTGCTAGTGGGAAGCATGGCGGGTCCGAAGACCCGCGCCGTCCACGCGGGGAGGCGCTCCCCGTGGAGCGCTACCCCGCACGCGAGAGGACGTCAGCCGACCCTGAGGTCCTTGCGGAGCTCGTGCGGCAAGGCGAAACGCATGCTCTCCTTCACCGACTCGACCTCCTCGACGTCGCCGAACCCGTGCCCGGCCAGGTACGACAGCACCTCGTCGACCAGTTCCTCGGGCACCGACGCACCGCTGGTCACGCCGACCGTGGTGACTCCGTCCAGCCACTCGTCCTGGATGAGGGAGGCGTTGTCCACCAGGTAGGACGCCGCGCCGAACCCCTTAGCGACCTCGACCAGGCGCTTGGAGTTGGACGAGTTGTCCGAGCCGACCACGATGACGAGCTGGGCCTGCGCCGCGATCTCCTTCACCGCGACCTGGCGGTTCTGGGTGGCGTAGCAGATGTCGTCGCTCGGCGGGTCGATCAGCGTGGGGAAGCGCTCCTTGAGCTTGGTGACCGTCTCGATGGTCTCGTCGACCGAGAGCGTCGTCTGGGACAGCCACACCAGCTTGCTCGGGTCCTTCACCTCGATCCGGTCGACGGAGTCGAGGCCGTCGACGAGCTGGATGTGGTCGGGCGCCTCACCCGCGGTGCCCTCGACCTCTTCGTGGCCTTCGTGCCCGATGAGCAGGATGTCGTAGTCCTGGCTCGCGAACCGCTTGGCCTCGTTGTGGACCTTGGTGACGAGCGGGCAGGTCGCGTCGATCGTGCGCAGCTGCCGCTGCTCGGCCTCGGCGTGGACCATCGGGGAGACGCCGTGCGCGGAGAAGACCACGATCTCGCCCTCGGGGACCTCCGCCGTCTCCTCGACGAAGATCGCGCCGCGTTCTTCGAGCGTTTTGACGACGTGGGTGTTGTGCACGATCTGTTTGCGCACGTAAACGGGCGCTCCGTACTGTTCGAGGGCCTTTTCGACCGCCTCGACTGCACGGTCCACTCCAGCACAGTAACCGCGCGGTTTGGCTACGAGTACACGTCGGGCGGGGGTCTTTGGCTCCATGTTCCTATGCTACGTGGAAGAGGCCACCCGGCCCGCCCGTGCACGCATGCGCGGAAGTTTGCCAGACTGGCCGCCCACAATAGACCTCCCAGGGAGCCGGCATGTCTCTCAGTGACGTTGTCCGCAACATCGCTAAAACTGTCACCAACCGTGAAGAGCTCAAGGAGAAGGCGAAGGACCTCCCGCTCTTCGTCATCCAGACCACGCTGAGCGCCGCTGGCCAGGCGATGCTGTTCGCCGACCGCATGAAGAACGCCGTCAAGGGGCTGGGAAGCAGGGAGGACGACGAGAGCGAGCGTCCTTCGGTGGCGGCACAGCAGGTGTCCGCGACGGACACGGCGGAGGAGGAGAAGCCGGCGCGCAGGGAGCCGGTCATCTTCGCGCCGCGCAAGGAGAAGACCGAGGCCGAGCGCCCCGAGCCGGTCATCTTCACGCCGTCGAAGGAGGGGTCGGCGAACGGCTCCGCCGCCAAGACCGCCGAACCTGTCGCCGAGCCGACCCCCAAGGCCGCCGAGGCCACGGCCGCCCCCGCCGCGAACCTCGCCGAGCAGAAAACCGAGCCCGCCAAGCCCGCGGCGAAGGTCGCCGAGCCCGAGACCGAGCCCGAGACCGCCTCGAAGGTCGTCGTGACCGAGCCCGTCAAGGCGGAGCCCGCCGCCAAGCCCAAGGCTGAGACTGCCACCAAGCCCAAGGCTGAGTCCGTCGCCAAGCCCAAGGCTGAGAGCGTCGTCGAGCCCGAGGTTGAGGCCGCCGCGAAGCCCGCCAAGCCGAAGACCGCGGCCAAGCCCGCGAAGGCCCGGAAGGCCGCCGCGCCCCAGGCCGTCGCCGAGCCGGCGGTCGAGTCTGTGGTCGAGGCCGCCAAGGCGGAGGCCGAGGACGGCGAGCTGGCGAAGGCCGTACAGGCCACCACCTCCGCCGCCGCGGAGACGGTCGAGCTGGTCGAGCCGCTCGCCGGGTACGCCGACCTCAGCGTCGCCTCCCTGCGGGCCAGGATGCGCGGCAAGTCCGTCGCCCAGATGGAGGAGCTGCTCGCCTACGAGAAGGCCACCACGGCCCGCGCGGACGTCATCCGCATGTACGAGAACCGCCTCGCCAAGCTGGGAGCCGCCGAATAGTCGGTCGCGCCCCATACCCTTCGTTGTCATGAGCGCGAAAACCACACCGGAGCAACCGCTGCCGGTCCGCACGGTCCTGCAGATGGTCGCGGGATGGATCGGCAAGCTGGGCACGGTGTGGGTGGAGGGCCAGATCACCGAGCTGACCGCGAGGGGCGGCACGGTGTTCATGACGCTGCGCGACCCCGTCGCCAACGTCTCCGCCAGGGTGACCTGCCCCCGCGGGGTCTACGAGGCCACGATGCCCCGTCCAGCCGACGGGGCTCGGGTCGTGGTCAACGTCAAGCCCGATTTCTGGGTCAACCGCGGCTCGTTCGCCTTCACCGCCCTGGAGATCCGCCCGGTCGGCGTGGGCGAGCTGCTGGCCAGGCTCGAACGGCTGCGCCAGGTACTGGCCGCCGAGGGGCTGTTCAGCGCCGACCGCAAGCGCCGCCTGCCGTTCCTGCCCGGGACGATCGGCCTGATCTGCGGTCGCGACTCGGCCGCCGAGCGCGACGTGCTGGAGAACTCCCGCCGCCGGTGGCCCGCCGTGCGGTTCAAGGTGGAGCAGGTGGCGGTGCAGGGGCCGTACGCGGTCGGCGAGGTCACCGAGTCGTTGCGCAAGCTCGACGCCGACTCCGAGGTCGACGTCATCGTCATCGCCCGTGGCGGGGGGTCGCTCGAGGACCTGCTGCCGTTCTCCGACGAGTCGCTGGTGCGCGCGGTGTCGGCCTGCCGTACCCCCGTGGTCAGCGCCATCGGCCACGAGCAGGACAGCCCGCTGCTGGACCTGGTCTCCGACGTGCGCGCGTCCACGCCCACTGATGCGGCGAAGAAGGTCGTGCCCGATGTCGGCGAGCAGCTCACGCTCATCAGGCAGTTGCGCGACCGTGGGCGGCGCGTGATGGGCGGGTGGCTCGACAGGGAGATGGCGTGGCTCACGTCGGTGCGCTCCCGTCCGTCCCTCGCCGACCCCGTCAGGGAGCTCGAACGGCGCGCCGAGCAGGTCGACGCGCTGCGCGAACGAGCCAGGCGCGTGATGGGCGGCTCCCTCGATCGTGCCGCCGACGACCTCACCCACCTGCGCGCCAGGCTCGTGGCGCTGTCCCCCGCGGCGACGTTGGAGCGCGGCTACGCGATCGTGCAACATCCGTCGGGAGACGTCGTACGGCTGGCGCGGGACGTTTCGCCGGGCGACCAGCTGACGATCCGCCTCACGGACGGCAGGATCGCGGTAACCGCCGACCCAGCCGACCCGACCTCCGCCACCGACTCGGCCGCCCCCGCGTCTCTCCCCGACCCGGCCCACCCTGACGACGAGACCTGACGCGTTCACGCACCGAAGGCGACATCGACCGGGCCGGGCCGCCGCCACCGACCCGACCCGGCCCGGCCGACCGATCTGAGGCGGCACGCGAGGTCGGTGTCGCCCCTCCACGCGGCGGAGCAAGCAGACTGCGTCCTCGCCGTCCTTCGACGCGGCGTGCGGTCGTGGGGCGATTCTGTCGGGTACGCGCCCTAGGGTGGTGCGGTGGCTAAGAACGAGACGCCGTCGTACGAACAGGCACGCGAGGAGCTGACCGAGGTGGTGCGCCGCCTCGAGACAGGCGGCCTCACCCTGGAGCAGTCGATCGAGCTGTGGGAGCGCGGCGAGAAGCTGGCCGCGATCTGTGAGGAATGGCTTCAGGGCGCGAGGGTGAAGCTGGCCGCCGCCATGGCGCGCAGGGCCGAGCCCAGCCAGCAGGACGACGACCGCCCCTTCTAGGGGGCGGTCAAGGGGCCGACTACAGGCTAGGGACCACCACGGGGATCCGGCGCGTCCTCCAGGCGGCGCGGTTGTCCGCCACCACGGGGATCCGGGCGCCTCTCCTAGGCGGCGCGGTTGAGGGCCACAACGGGGATCCGGCGGCTGGTCTTGGCCTCGTAGTCGGCGAAGGTGGGCGCGATGGCGACCATCTCCGCGTAGAGGCGGTCCCGCTCGTCGCCCTCGATCAGCTCGGACTTGGCCTCGAAGGTCTCGGCCCCGAGCTCCACCGTCACGTCCGGGTTGGCGAGCAGGTTGTGGTACCAGGCTGGGTGGTTGTCCCCACCCGCGTTGGAAGCGATGATCACGATCCTGTCGCCGTCGCGCACGTACATCACCGGCGTCGTGACGCGCTTGCCGCTCTTCGCACCGGTGGTGGACAGCAGCACCAGCGAGGACCCTTGGAAGTGGCCGCCGACCTGGCCACCGTTCGCACGGAACTCCTCGATGATCTTCTGGTTGAACTCGGACGACATGCGAAGCCTCCCCATAAGCGGAAATCTCTCCGGTCTCGTAGACTAACCGGAGAACTCTCCACTTACAAGGGACTATGATGCGGCGATGACCCGTGAACTGCCGATCGCAGGGCAGCCCCCGGCCGAACGGGCGGACGCCGCGCGCAATCGACAGAAGATCATCGAGGTGGCGGCCCGGATGATCGCAACACACGGCGCGGACAACCTCTCCCTCGACGAGGTGGCCCGCGAGGCGAACGTCGGAGTCGGGACCGTCTACCGCCGCTTCGGCGACCGCACGGGGCTGATCTACGCGCTCATCGACGCGCAGGAGCGGGAGTTCCAGGCCGCGTTCATGACGGGCCCGCCGCCCGTCGGCCCCGGCGCGCCGCCCGCCGAGCGGGTCCGCGCGTTCCTGCACGCGCTGGTCGACAGGAAGGTGTCGCAGCGCGAGCTGTTCCTGCAGCTGGAGTCGGGGCCGCCCAGCGCCAGGTTCGGCGGCCCCTACAGGGTCCACCACACGCACCTGGCCACGCTGCTCGCCCAGGCCCGGCCCGGAGCGGACGCCCGGTTCCTCGCCGACGCGCTGCTCGCCCCGATCAACGCCTCCCTGATCAGCCACCAGCAGTCCGAGCGCGGGATGACGGCCGAGGCGATCAAGACCGGCATGGACGACCTGCTGCGCCTACTGTGACGCTCCCGCGCCCTCAACCGAACCGGCTCGCCGATGGCAGCGGGCCCAAGCGCTCTGACGAGGGCCGCCCGTGCTGCCACAGGCAGACGCTCAACCGAAGGGCCGCCAGGGCAGAGGGTCAGGCGCTTGGGCGGGCGCCGGCACGGCCGTGATGCCGCAGGCAGGCGCTCAGTCGGACAGCGGCTCGGGCGGCGGGGTCAGGCGGTCTCGCGGGGAGCGAGCCAGCGATAGCAGCCGGTCTCGCCCTCCAGCCACGCGTTCAGGCTGCCGAGCCCGCGCTCGTTGACCTGCCCGTCGTGGATGCCGAACGCCCGCTCGGGCCCTACCGCCTTGACGAAGTCGATCGCCTCCACCGCCTTGAGCCACGAGGCCTGCAGCGGCACCAGCAGCGTCTCCACCGGCTCCTCGGGCACGTGGACGGAGTCGCCAGGATGGTAGACGGCGTCGTCGACGACGTAACCGAGGTTGGGGCAGTCCGGTTGGCCGCCGTAGATGGGCGCGTGCCGCCCGCCGACGGCCCGCACCCTGAAGCCCGCCGCGGTGAACTCCTCGTCCACCCCCACCGGCGTGTACGGCAGGCCGCGCAGCGACCCTGGCCCGAACACCGGCACGCCCGCCCCGAGCAGCCGCAACACGTCGATGTGGTCGCCGTGCTCGTGCGTGACCAGGACGGCGTCGGCCCCGTCCAACGCCGACGGCTCGCTCCAGACGCCGGGGTCGATGACCAGCACCCGGCCGTCCTGTTCGAGCCGGACGCACGCATGGGTGTATTTGGTGATCCTCATGTGATCAAGCAGAGCACATTTCCCTCGGAGTCCTTGAACCCCGCCAGCCACACCTCCGACCCCGCCGAGCCGAAGGTGCCGTCGTCGGTGTAGATCAGCTGCGGCTCGTCGACGATCTCCACGCCCCGCTCCCTCAACCGCTCAACGTCGGCGCGGATGTCGTCCGTGGCGAGGTAGAGGCGGGCGGAAACGGGTCGAAAGCGGCCGCCCGCACCCTCAGCGAGAGGAAGCGGATGTCGCGACCTCGGGTGAGAGAAGGCGGAGGCCGGGGGCGTCAGTTGGTGGGTTTGGGTTGGGACTTGAGCGTGGAGGCGAGCGTGGTGAGCTCGGGCCAGTCGGCGGTGCCCGTGACCATCAGTGTGGCGTCGGGCAGGAAGCGGACCAGCGTGCGCTGGTTCTTGTCCTCACGGAACCGCTTCTCCCAGTTGCCGCCCGCGATCTGCACGGTTCCGATGGACTTGTCGGAGTTGGCGATACGGCTGGCGAACGCGGCGGCGGGCTTCTCCGCGCCCTGGACGATCATCGCGTGGTGGCGTTCGTCCTCGGCGTCGGGTGCCGTGGCGTAGCCGATCGACAGCACGGACGAGCCGTCGGCGCCCTTGGTGATCCTGTTGCTGTTGGGGATCCAGTCGGTGGGGTCCTTGGCGGGCGCCCACACCTCGTACGGCACCGACCTGTTGTAGTTGGCCACCGTGATCGCGTAGTCGAGGCGGGGGACGTGCTGCCCCTGCCTGCCCGTGGGCGCGGACACCACAATGATCACGGCGAGCGCCAGGCAGACGAGCAGGGCGAACGCGTAGCCGTAGAAACCTTGAGTGAACCGTCGCACGAATGGCGAGGTTACCCGGTGGAGGCGCCGCCCGCCGAAGTGACCGGCCTGATCTGCCCGATGATGGCCAGCACGTCGTCGGCCAGGCGGCGCGCCGCGGACTCGTCCTCCGACAGCACGACCTCGGACACGGCCGCGGCCAGGGCCCCCGTCACGACCACGACCAGGGCGCCTTCGTCGTCCTCGAACAGCACCGCGTTGCGCTTTGCCCAGGTGCGCAGCCTGTCGCGCATGATGACCTCGAACCCGGGAGGCCCGTCACCGCGCAGGAACAGCGCCGCCAGTTCGCGCTCCTCCAGCGAGCCCGCGAGGTAGGCGTGGGCGGCGGCGAGGAACACCCGCATCGGGTCGGCCTCGCCCGCCGCGCGCACCTCGCGCGCCGCCTGCTTGGTGCGCTGGGTCTGCCGGGTCTGGAACTCCTCGAACAGCGTCAGGTAGAGGTCGGCCTTGCCGGAGAAGTGGTGGTAGAGGCTGCCGACGCTGGCCTTCGCCTTGGCGACCACGTCGGTGACGCCCGCCTCGGCGAACCCCTTCTCGACGAACACCTCGCGAGCCGCGTCGAGAAGGGCCGCGCGGGTGGCGGCACCGCGTCCTGTCGCCAGGCGTTCCACATCGCTGCTCATGGCAGGCACATTATCCTCCGCTGACCGGGCATGGAGGGGCAACTACGATCGAGTCAGTTGTCCCACGAGGAGGCTCATCACCATGTCCGAGACGTCCGTTCCTCCAGCCCTTGCCACGGGCGAGCACGCACCCGATCGTAACTTGGCGCTGGAACTGGTCAGGGTCACCGAGGCGGCGGCGATGGCCGCGGCCCGGTGGGTCGGCCGTGGCGACAAGAACGGCGCCGACGGAGCCGCTGTCAACGCGATGCGCCAGCTGATCAGCACGGTGTCGATGAACGGTGTCGTCGTGATCGGCGAGGGCGAGAAGGACCACGCGCCGATGTTGTTCAACGGCGAGCAGGTCGGCGACGGCAGCGGCGCCGAGTGCGACGTGGCCGTCGACCCGATCGACGGGACCAGGCTGACGGCGCTCGGCATGCCCGACGCGATCTCGGTGATCGCGGTGAGCTCGCGCGGCTCGATGTACGACCCGTCCGCCGTTTTCTACATGGAGAAGCTGGTCACCGGGCCGGAGGCGGCCGACGCGGTGGACATCAACGCGCCCGTCGCCAACAACGTCAGGGCCGTGGCCAGGGCGAAGGGGTGCTCCGCCGCCGACGTCACGGTCGTCATCCTCGACCGGCCCCGCCACGAGCAGATCGTCAAGGAGATCAGGGAGACCGGGGCGCGGATCAAGTTCATCACCGACGGGGACGTGGCGGGCGCGATCATGGCCGCCCGCGCGGGCACCGGCGTCGACCTCATGCTCGGCATCGGCGGTACGCCGGAGGGCGTCATCGCCGCCTGCGCGATCAAGTGCCTGGGCGGGGTCATCCAGGGCAAGCTCTGGCCGCAGGACGAGGCCGAGCGGCAGCGGGCCCTCGACGCCGGGCACGACCTGAACAGGGTGCTGACCACGAACGACCTGGTCACCTCGGACGACGTGTTCTTCGCGGCGACCGGGATCACGCAGGGCGAGCTGATGCACGGGGTCCGGTTCCGCGGCGGGGCGGCGGTGACGAGCTCGCTGGTCATGCGGGGGCGGTCTGGAACGATCCGCAAGGTGGAGAGCGAGCACCAGCTGTGGAAGCTGCGCGCCTACAGCGCGATCAACTTCGACACGGCCGGCTGAGCCGTACGTTCTCCGCGCGCGCCGCCGGCCTCCGTTCCAGGGGGCCGGCGTCCCGCGGGTCAGCGGCGGCGCTTGCGCTTGGGAGGCTCCTTGACCTTGACCTCTCCGAGGAAGTTCGACGTCCGCACCTCGATCACCGGGCAGTCGGGATCGGCCTGCTCCCGCGTCAGCCGCACCGTCTTGTCCTTCGACACCCGGATGACCTCGACCCCTTCCGGCACGTGGATCTCCAGCCCGCCGAACATCAGCGTCGCGTTGATCACCACCCGCCGGTTCTGCATGATCGCGTCCCGCAGGTCGAGCTTGGTCGTCCCGAACATCGCCGTCACGGGCAGCTCGGCGGGCACCACCCACCGCCCCTCGCGCTGCTCCTGCTTGAAGATCGCCGACACGGGCCGCCCGTCCAGCCTGAAGGGCTGCTCGTCGGCGGGCAGCAGGTCGGCGGTCAGCCCCGCCAGCTCGCCCAGCGTGCGCGCGTTGTAGAGCGCGGTCAGCCGTTCGTCGAACTCGTCCATGCCGAGCCGCCCGTCGGCGGCCGCCTCGTTCAGCACCTGCGCCACTCTGTCGCGATCGGCGTCGGATGCGCGGAGCTCGTGTGGTTGCGGTCCTTCGGTCGTTTTCGGCCGCCGCGCCGAGACGATTTCCTCGGCCAGCCGCTCACCGACCTCCTGCAGGCGGGGAAGCCAACGCTCGTTCACACTACCGACGATAACCGCGCCCGCCCCCAGACGCCGACACACAGCGCTCCCGATCCGCGGCGCGCGGCGTCGTGGCTGGCCGCCAAGGCCGGCGTGTACGGCTGCGCGCCCATGCTGGTCGGCATCGCCTTCAGATCGATCCGGTCGAGGCGCAACCGGCGCAGGCTCAGCTCGGCCTGCTGCTTGAGGTACTCGGGCCTGCCGAGCGGCACCCAGGCCTCAGGGGTCGGCCTGGTCACACCGGCCTTCGTGGCGATCACCAGGTCGTCGGCATAGGGGTGCAGGGCCTCGGCGATCAGCTCTTCGTTGGCGCCCAGGGGGTAGGCGTCGGAGGTGTCGAAGAAGTTCACCCCCAGCTCCACCGCACGCCTCAGCACCGACAAGGCGCCCTGACGGTCAGCCGGTCCTTGCCAGATGGCGGAGTCCGCCAGACGCATCGCGCCGAAGCCGACGCGGGTCACGTCAAGGTCGCCACCGATGTTCATGGTCTCTCCCCAATTACTTGAACTCTCATGGAAACGTAGCAGACTTTCTTGAGAGTTCAAGAAGAGGGAATCGATCACGATTCCCTGCCGTTGGAACCGGCACGAACGGCGAAAGGAGCGGTCGTGCACGGACCCGCACGAGCAGGACTGGCCGCCGTGGCGGCGGGCGCTGTCGTCATCGCCGGGCTGGACATCGCCTACCTCGGCGAGATCAACCCGCTCCGACGGACGATCAGCGAGCACGGGCTCGGCGACGAGGCCTGGGTCTTCGGGCTCGGGGTGGCGCTGCTGGCCATGGGATCCCTGGCGATCGGGGTGTCGCTGCTGCGCAGACGGCTGGCGGGAGCGCTGGGACTGGTCGCGCTCCTGGGCTGGAGCCTCGGCCTGCTGGTGGTGGCGTGGTTCCCCAAGCACGACTGGTCGGTAGGGCCCAGCGTGAGCGGCAGCATCCATCGCGTGGGCAGCTTCGTCGCGTTCCTGTGCCTGCCCGTGGCGGCGATGCTGATCGCGCGGACGTGGCGGAAGCATCCTCGGGCGGCGCTGGCGGCCTTCGTCCTGGGCGGCGCGTCGCTGTTGTGGGTGGCCGGCATCGCGACGATGATCGCGATCGGGAACAGCAACGGCATGGCGTGGTGGCGAGTCATGCCGCTCGGGCTGGTCGAGCGGGGGCTGGCGGTCACCGAGGTGGGCGCGCTGATCGCGCTGGGCGTGTGGGCGGCCTCCAGAGCGGTGACGAACGGCCCCGCGCCCCTGCGACCTGTCGACGGCACGAGGCCCGCGACCGAGGCCGGCCGGTAGGGGTCAGGACGGTTTCAGGCTCTCGATCAGGTCGTCGACGTAACCCCTGAAGAGCGCCGCCATGTCCACCCGTTCGGGGTCGATCAGCCACTGCGTCTGCAGGCCGTCCATCATGGCGATCACCCGGTCCGCGTGCGCCTCCGCGTCGAGGTCCGCGCGAAGCTCCCCGCTGCCGGCCGCTCGCCGCAACGCGTCGGCGAGCGCCTGCCGTAGCCGCCGATAGCGGGCCCGTGCCCAGGCGTGCCCCGGATGGTCGGCCGTGACGGCCTCCCCGCTGATCACCGAGAAGAGCTGGACCAGCCCGGGGACCCTGGAGTTGTAGTCGACCACGTCGGCCAGCGCCCGCAGCGCCGCCACCCCGCCCGCCTGCTCCAGGTCGAACCTGCGCGCGTCGATCTCGTCGCGGTACTCCAGGACGGCGACGAGCAGCAGCTCCTTGCTCCTGAAGTGGTGGAGCAGCCCCGCCTGTGTGAGCTCGGCCCGCTCGGCGATCCTGGCGAGCGAGGCCCCGCGATAGCCGTACTCCGCGAACTCCTGGAGAGCCAGCGCGAGGATCCGCTCGCGCCTGGCCTCGCCTGACGCATATCCCCGTCGACGCACCCGGTCACCCTAACAACTGCTCGGATCGCAGGGATCTAGCGGAAAGGACGGAGCGAGGAATAACCTGACGCAGCCTCATGTTTCCCCCCGAGCAGGGAGGTATCCGTGCGTTACCGCCAGGCCAGAATGGCCACGTTCGCGGTCTTCGCCGTGCAGGGTCTCAGCTTCGCGACGCTCCTGACCCAGGTCGCCGCCCTGCAGAACAAGCACGGCCTCAGCGAAGGCGATCTCACCCTACTCCTGCTCGTGGTGCCCGTGCTGGCAGGGGCGGGCAGCGTCACGGCGGGCACCCTCGCCGCGCGCAAGGGCAGCAAGTGGCTGCTGCGGCTGTCGCAGCCCGCGGTCGCCGTGTCCGTGGTCGCCGCGGGCCTCGCCGCCGACGTCCCGCAGCTGGTGGCCGCGCTGGTCCTGTTCGGGCTGGCGGTCGGCGCGGTCGACGCGGGCATGAACATGCAGGGCGTGGCCGTCGAGCGCCTGTACGGCAGAGCGGTACTCAACGGCTTCCACGCGGCGTGGAGCGCGACGAGCCTGGCCGGCGCGCTCTGGGTGTCGCTGGCCAACGGGCTCGGCCTCACGATGCCCGTGATGATGGCCATCCCGATGGCGCTCGCCGTCGCGGGATCGCTTCTGGCCGCGCCCCACCTGTGCACGATCGCGGAGGAGAAGGTCGAGGACGCGGTCGCCGCCGCGTCAGGCCGCGTCCCGTGGGGACCGATCATCCCGCTCTGCCTCGCCATGGGCTTCCTGTACGTCGGGGACGCCGCCGTCTCCAACTTCCACG
This sequence comes from Nonomuraea sp. NPDC049152, assembly GCF_040648355.1. Lineage (NCBI taxonomy): Bacteria > Bacillati > Actinomycetota > Actinomycetes > Streptosporangiales > Streptosporangiaceae > Nonomuraea > Nonomuraea sp. NPDC049152. The sequence continues at coordinate 173,846 of NZ_JBEZDO010000016.1, forward strand.
GCGTCTTCATGGAGAACATGCTGTCCGCGAGCGCGAGCGTGGTGCCGCTGGCGTACGGGGCCTACCAGGCGGCGACGCTTCTCGTACGGCTCGGCGGCGACCTCACCGTGCGGCGGTACGGCCCGGCGGCGATCGTGCGCATCGGTGGCGCGATCGCGACGGTCGGATTCGCCGGAGTGGTGTTCGCGCCTTCCCAGCCGCTGGCGATCGTGGCGTTCGGGCTGACGGGGATGGGCCTCGCGGTGGTCGCGCCGCAGTCGTTCTCCGCGGCGGGGCGCCTGGATCCCGTGGGGACGGGGGTGGCGATCGCGCGGGTCAACCTGTTCAACTACGTCGGGTTCATCGTGGGGGCGGCGCTGGTGGGCGGGATCGCCGACTTCTCGGACATGCGGATGGCGTTCGGGGCGCCGCTGGTGCTGGCGGCGGTGATCGTGGTGCTGGCTCGCGGGTTCGAGCCGCGCCCCCAACCCCAGCCCACGGCCTGAACCCCGCGGGTCCGTCGACGGCTGGGGTCCTTGGGAGAACCCCGGCTCAGGAGACCGGGGAACCGCGGGCCGGACAGGACGCGAGAGCGAGAGCGTGGGAAATGGGGAAGGGACCGGCGCGCCGGGCGGTGGGTGCGAGGTCCCTTCGGGGGTCATAGGTAGGGGTGTTGGTGACGTTTGGCCTCCCGGTAGCGGTCGTGGATCTCGCCGGGCTCCTCGGCGACCGGCACGTCCCACCACGCCCCCGACGAGGGCGCCGACCCTCCGGGTAGCGTCTCCACGTACACGACCGTCGTCCGGGCCGCCTCCCTGGCCTTCACCAGCGCCGCCCGCAGCGACTCCCGGTCGTCGGCCCTGAGCACGTCCGCGCCCAGGCTGGCCGCGTTGGCCGCCAGGTCCACCGGCAGGTAGGCCCCGTCGAGCTGCCCCGAAGGCCCCCGCATCCGGTAGGCGGTGCCGAGCCGCCGCGCCCCGACGGACTCCGACAGGTTGCCGATGGAGGCGAAGCCGTGGTTGTCCACCAGGACGACGACCAGCTTCACCTCCTCCTGGACCGCCGTGGCGATCTCCTGCGCCATCATCAGGTACGACCCGTCACCGACCAGGACGAACACCTCACGCGAAGGCGCCGCGAGCTTCACGCCGAGCCCGCCCGCGATCTCGTAACCCATGCAGGAGTAGCCGTACTCGACGTGGTAGCCCTTCACGTCGCGCGGCCTCCACAGCCTGTGGAGGTCGCCTGGCATCGAGCCCGCCGCGTTCACCACGACGTCGGTCGGGTGCATGGCCTCCCACAGCTCCTCCAGCACCGCCTCCTGGGTGAGCGAGGCGTCCGCGCTGATCGAGGACCACCAGGACTCGGCCAGCGAGCCCGCCAGAGTGGTCCACTCGGGGTCGGCCCGCCACCCGGGCACGCTCAGCGACTCGAGGGCGGAGCGGGCGTCGGCGACGAGCATGACCGCGCCGTTCTTGGCCGCGTCGAACGCCGTCACGTTGACGTTGAGGAAGCGCGCCCCGCCGAACAGCGTCCGTGAGGCCGTGGTGAAGTCGGTGTACCTGGTCCCGACGCCGATGACGAGGTCGGCCGTGCGGGCCAGCTCGTTGGCGGCGGCCGTACCGGTGTGACCGATGGCTCCGACGGCCAGCGGCGAGTCCCACGGCATCGCGCCCTTGCCCGCCTGGGTCTCGGCCACGGGAACGGCGTGGTCGGCGGAGAAGGCGCGCAGCGCGTCGGTCGCGCCGCTGTAGATCACGCCACCGCCGGCGACGACAAGCGGCCGCGAGGAGGAGCGCAGGAGCGCGACCGCGCGGGCCAGCGCCGCCGGTTCGGGCGCGGGGCGAGCCACGTGCCAGACCCGCCGCTCGAAGAGCGCGGCGGGCCAGTCGTAGGCCTCGGCCTGCACGTCCTGGGGCAGCGCGAGGGTGACCGCGCCGGTCTCGGCGGGGTCGGTGAGCACCCGCATGGCCTGCATGAGCGCGGAGGGAAGCTGTTCGGGCCGGTTGATCCGGTCGAAATAGCGCGAGACCGGCTTGAACGCGTCGTTCACGCTGACGTCGAGGGAGCGCGGGTCCTCCAGCTCCTGGAGCACCGGGTTGGCGACCCTGGTGGCGAAGATGTCGCCGGGCAACAGCAGCACGGGGATCCTGTTGATGGTCGCCAGCGCCGCCCCCGTGACCATGTTCGTCGCGCCGGGGCCGATGGAGGAGGTGCAGGCGAAGGTGGACATCCGATCCCGCATCCTGGCGAACCCGACGGCCGTGTGGACCATCGCCTGCTCGTTGCGGGCCAGGTAGTACGGCAGCGCGACGTCCTGTGTTGCCAGCGCCTGGCCGATCCCCGCCACGTTGCCATGACCGAAGATCCCGAAGCAGCCCTCGATGAGCCGGTGTTCGACGCCGTCGCGCTCGGAGTACTGCTGGGCGAGGAAGCGCACCAGCGCCTGTGCGACCGTGAGTCTCATCGGTTCCTCCCGAACGGGAGCCTGGGGTCGACCTGCTGCTGCTCCCACGTGCCGCGGATCCACGTGTGACGGGGATCGTCGCAGAAGGCCATCGACCGCTCCTGCGCGGGGCCCGCCAGCACGTTGAGGTAGTAGAGGTCGTAGCCGGGCGGCGCCATCGAGGGGCCGTGGTAGCCGCGCGGCACCAGCACCACGTCGCCCGAGGCCACCTCGGCCATCACCTCGTGGCCCCCGTAGACGCGCTGGTAGCCGGGGCCGCCCTCGAAGTAGTAGATCTCCTCCAGCACCGCCTCGTGCTCCGAGGCGGTGTCGTGCTTGTGCGGCGGATAGGACGACCAGTTGCCCTCGGGCGTGAGCACCTCGACGGAGACGAGCTTGTCGCACTCGAAGGCGTCGGGCGCGCAGAAGTTGTTGACCTGGCGGGAGGCCTGTCCCGCGCCGCGGATCTCGACGGGCACCTTCTCGGCCGGGCCGTACCGGACGGGGAAGCGCCGGGTGGCGACCGCGGACGGCAGCGCGAACCTGCCTTCGCCGATGATCCTGACCTCGGCGTTGATGGGCAGGTAGGCGAAGTCGGTGACGGCGGCGAAGACGGAGCGGCGTCCCTCGAGCGCCAGCCGTACGCCGTCGGCCTCCACCATGCACGAACCGGACAGCGGCAGGACCAGCATCTCCTCCGAACCCGTCGCGAAGGAGACCGTCTCCCCCGACAGGTTCAGCGTGCGCAGCCCCGCGTAGGTCCACCCGGCGCCGTCCGGGGTGATCTCCAGCGCCCACGGCGAGCGAGCGGTGCTGCCTGCCGGGATGAACGTCATGGGACCTCCAGCATCGCGACGGCGGTGTCGACGGCGGCGGCCACGTCGTCGTCGGGCGGGTAGAGCAGCGCGCGACCGACCACGAGTCCACGCACACCCGGCAGGCGGAGGGCCTTGCGCCAGGCGGCGTACGCCAGGTCGGGCGTGTCGCCCGGGTCGCCGCCGAGCAGCAGCGTCGGCAGCGTGGTCGCCCGCATGACGCGCTCCATGTCCTCGACGACGGGGATCTTCAGCCAGGTGCGGGCCGAGGTGGTGCCGAGCGCCTGGCCGATGTTGATCGCCCTGATGACGCCCTCGGGAGTCAGGTCGTGACCCGAGCGCCGCGACCAGAACGGCTCGACCATGGCGACGAGTCCCTCCCCTGCCAGCTCGCTGACCGCCTGGGAGCAGGCGGACAGCGTGGCCGCGGTGTCCGCCTCGTCGATGGCGATCCTGCACAGCATCTTGCCGCCGTCGAGCCGCATGCGCACGATCGAGGCCGTGTCATAGGCGGTGAATCTGTCGTCGAACTCGAAGACCGCGCCCTGGATGCCGCCGCGGTTCATCGAGCCGATGACCACCTTGTCGTCGAGCTCTCCGAGCAGGAGCAGGTCCTCGACGATGTCGGGGGTGGCGAGCAGGCCGTCCACGCCCGGCCTGGCCAGCGCGGTGCGCAGCCGGTCGAGCAGCTCGACGCGGCTGCCCATGGCCAGCGGCCTGCCGCCGACGCCGAGCGCGCCGCGCGCGGGATGGTCGGCGGCGATGATCATCAGCTGGTCGCGCTCGCCGAGCAGCGGTCTGCGCCTGCGGACCGCCGCGGCCTGCGCGATCCGCTCGGGATGGCGGGCCCTGATCTCCTGGATCTGCCGGTAGTCACCCATGCGCGAGCACCTCCTCGACGGTGGGCATCGCGGGGGCGCAGGCCAGCCGTCCCGCCACGATCGCGCCCGCGGTGTTGGCGAAGCGAAGCGTCCGCTCCAGCGGCCAGTCCGCCAGCAGGCCGTGGCAGAGGGCGCCGCCGAAGGCGTCGCCCGCGCCGAGCCCGTTGACGACCTCGACTTCGACGGGCGGGACCTCGACGCTCTCCGTGGCGGTCATGCCGACCACGCCGGCGCTCCCCCGCTTGATCACCGCGAGCTCGACACCCGCCTCGAGCAGGATCCTGCCCGCCTTGTACGGCTCCCGCGTCCCCGTGGCCACCTCGACCTCGTCCACGTTGCCGACGGCCACGGTGACGTGCCCGAGCGCCCTGCGCACCTGGTGCGTCGCGTCCTGGGCCGAGTCCCAGAACATCGGCCGGTAGTCCAGGTCGAGCACGGTGTGGGTCTTCCGCCCTCGCGCCTGCCACGCGGCGAAGTGGGCGGACCGTGAAGGCTCCTCCGACAGCCCCGTGACCGTCGACCAGAACAACCTGGCGGTCGCGAGCGCGTCGAGCGGCAGCTCCTCTGGGCGTATCACCAGGTCAGGAGCCTTGGGATAGCGGTAGAAGTACAGCGGGAAGTCCTCGGGCGGCCGGATCTCGCAGAACGTCACGGGTGTCGGCAGACCTTCCACCTCCGTCACGAACGAGTCGTCCACCCCGTAGGAGCGCAGCGCGTCGTGGATGAAGGCGCCGAACGGATCGGCGCCCGTCCTGGTGATCACCGCCGCGCGCTCGCCGAGCCTCGAGGCGGCCACCGCGACGTTCGTGGGCGAGCCGCCCAGGTACTTGCCGAACGTCTCGACCTCGCGCAGCGACACCCCGACCTGAAGGGGGTAGACATCGACCCCTACCCGTCCCATCGTCAGGACGTCGATCATGCGAGGCCTTCCAGATAGGCGATGCTCTGCCGGACGCCGTCCAGCGGGTCGTCGCCGTCGTCGAACAGCACCACGTCCTGCTCCATGACGTACCAGCCTTCGTAGCCGCTCTTGTCCAGCGCCGCCACGATCCCGGCGATGTCGACGTCACCCTGCCCGAGAGGCCGGTAGACCCCGGCCTTCACCGCCTGGGTGTAGGTAAGGCTTCCGTCCCTGACCTGCTCGGCCAGCGTTCTGTCGACGTCCTTGAGGTGGACGTGCGCGATCCTGCCCGGATCCCTCCTGGTCAGCTCCAGCGGGTCGGTGCCGCCGATCAGCAGGTGCCCGGTGTCCAGGCACAGCGGTACGGCCGAGCCCTGCACCACCCTCTCGACCTCCTCCCTCGTCTCGACCATGGTCCCGACGTGCGGGTGGAGGGCGACCCTACGGCCGAAGCCGCGCGCCTCGGCGCTGATCCTGTCCAGGTTCTCCAGCAGCGTCTTCCACCCGGTGGCGTTGAGGTCGGGTCGCTGGTCGTAGCCCTCGCCTCCGCTGTCGGCCGCCAGCACCATGACCTCGACGTCGCCCTCGGCGAAGTCACGCATGCGCGCCCGCATCCCCGGCAGCGGGTCGTGTCCTGGGTCGTGCAGCACGCACGGCAGGAACCCGCCGACGGCATGCAGGCCGTACTCCTCCAGCAGCGCCTTCCTGTGCGTGGGTGAGGGCGGAAGGAAGCCATCGGGGCCGAGCTCGGTGGCGGTGAGCCCGAGCGAGCGCATCTCGGCGAGCACCCGCTCACGCTCCAGCTGGTGGCCCCAGTCCGGCACCTCGCACACGCCCCACGAGATCGGCGCTCCGGCGATCCTCATCGGCTGACCTCCTCGACGGCGACGACGCGGCCCTCCCCGCGCGACTTCTCCGCGGCTTCCGCGATGTAGAGAGCGGCGAGCGCGTCCTCGATGGTGCACGGGCTCGTGTCGCCGGTGAGGAAGCCGTCGATCTCCGCCACGTAGGCCGCGCGGAACCGGGTGACGAAGTCGGGCCATGGCTCGCCAGGCGGCTGCAAGCCCTCGGCGCTGGTCAGCGGGGCCCGCGGGTCCAGGCCGACGACCTGGGTACGGCGGGTGCCGGCCAGCTCCATGCGTACGTCGTAGCCCGCGCCGTTGTACCTGGAACCCTGGACGGTGACCAGGGTGCCGTCGTCGAGCGTGAGCAGGGCCGCGCTCGTGTCCACGTCTCCCGCCTCCTTGAAGAAGTCGGCGCCCCTGTTGGCGCCCGTGGCGTAGACGGTTGCCACCTCCCGGCCCGTCACCCAGCGCAGGATGTCGAAGTCGTGGATGTGGCAGTCCCTGTAGATGCCCCCTGACATCGGAATGTATTCAGCGGGCGGGGGCGCGGGGTCGGCGGTCAGCATGTGGACCCTGTGCAGGTCGCCGAGCTCTCCCGCGCGCAGCGCTTTCGCCGCTGCGACGTAGCCGGGGTCGAAGCGGCGCTGGAAGCCGATCTGCACCCTGTTGCCCGCGCTCGCCTCCAGCACCTTCAGCGTCTCCTCGACCGTGGGAGCCACCGGTTTCTCGCAGAAGACCGGGATCCCGAGGCGGCACGCCTTGATCAACAGGTCGGCGTGGGTGCTGGTGGGCGTGGCGATGACCAGCGCGTCGGCCTCGAACGGGTCGCCCTCCCTCCCGTAGGGGGAGCTGCGCACCGGATCCCACACGATCAGGTCGTCCACCAGCGGATGCGCGGTCAGGGTTTCGGCATGAAAAGCTCCAATCCTGCCTAAACCCAGCAGACCGACACGCATGACGCCTCCAAGGAGTCGGGGATCCCTTTCTAACCTTCTATCCCATTCTTTGTCCAGACATTCTTACCTTTAGTCGTCTGACCACGTCGGGGGCGTGGTGGGCGGGCAGGCGGGCGAACCCGATGACGATCGCGGGCGGCCCCTCGGCGAAGCGCATCGGCCCGACGGGCTCGGCGGACAGCCCCTCGGCCTCGGCCGCCGCGGCCACCTCCCGCTCGTCCCACGACTCGGGCAGGTCGACGTAGGCGTGCAGGCCGGCCTCGATGCCGCGGACGCTCACCTCGGGCAGGTGCTCGGCCAGCGCCCTGACCATGGCGTCGCGGCGCTTCCTGTACTCCCTGCGCATCCTGCGCAGGTTGCGGTCGTAGCCGCCCGAGCGCAGGAAGTGGGCCAGGGCGTACTGCTCGATGACGGGAGAGCCGAGGTCGAACTCGCCCCTGGCCCGCCGTACGGCCTCGGCCAGGTCGGGAGGGGCCGCGAGCCAGCCCAGCCTGAGCCCCGGAGCCAGCGACTTGCTGACGCTGCCCGACAGGACCACCCGGTCGGGCGCGAGTCCTTGCAGGCAGCCGACGGGGTCGCGGTCGAACCTGATCTCGGCGTCGTAGTCGTCCTCCAGCACCAGGCCGCCCCACTCCATGAGCGCGGCCCTGCGCGCGGGCGACAGCACGACGCCGGTCGGGTACTGGTGCGCGGGGGTGACGAGCACGGCCTCGACCCCGTCCAGCGCGGCGACGTCGAGACCCTCCTCGTCGACGGGGATCGGCACCAGCTCCGCGCCCGTCCTCCTGAGCAGCGGGACCTGGCGGTGGCTCGTCGGGTCCTCGACGCCGAGCCTGGGGCCGTTCAGCACGTGCAGGATCAGGCTCAGTCCCTGGGCGACGCCGCCGACGATCACCAGGTTGTCGGGGCTGACGTCGGCGGCGCGGACCCGCTTGAGATAGCTCGCCAGCTCCTCGCGCAGCTCGATGACGCCGCCGGGGTCGCAGTAGTCGAAGGCGTCGCTCGGCACCGTGGTCAGCACGTGCTTGAGCGCGGCCAGCCAGCGTTCGCGGGGGAAGCCGCTCAGGTCGGGCGAGGTGGGGCGGTGCCCGTAGTAGGGAGCGCACTCGCGGGCGGCGACCGGCTCGGACTCCCTGCGGGCCATCGGCGCGACCACGGTGCCCGCGCCGACCCTGGCCAGCAGGAAGCCCTCGGCGACGAGCTGCTCGTAGGCCTCGACCACCACGCCTCTGGAGAGGCCGAGATCGCCTGCGAGGTCCCTACTGGCGGGCAACCTGGTGCCCGGCTCGAGCCTGCCCTGCCTGATCGACTCGCGCAGGTGCCCCGCGATCTGCCCCGCGATCGCCCCGAGATCACGATTTATCGGGATATGGAGGTCGGCCAATTGGTCTCCTCTTTCGCCACATCATTGGACTGTCTGGGCGAACCATTTGATTCCTAGCATGCCGTACATGAGAAACGGCGTCCTTGGGGCGGCCTCCGCCATGTTCCTCGTCGGCACCCTCGCGGGAGTGTCAGGAGTGATCCAGAACTATCCCGTGTACGGCGGGCAGGCCGTCCGCTACCTGGCCGCCGCGATTATCCTGCTCCTCGCCACGCGAATGGCGGGCCAGCGCTTCGTCCGGCTGACCGCGCGGGAGACGCTGCTGCTCATCGGGCTCTCGGTGCTGGGCCTGGTCATCTTCAACGTGTGCGTCATCGAGGCCACCAGGCACGCGGGTCCCGCCCTCCCAGGCACGGTGCTGGGCACCGTACCGCTCGTGCTGGCCCTGATCGACGGGCGGCCCGCGCCGAGACTGCTGGTCGGGGCGGGGGTCGTCGTGGCGGGCGCCACCCTGGTCGCAGGTCTCGGCAGCGGCGACCTGCCGAGCCTGCTGTGGTCTCTGGGCGCGCTCGTGGGGGAGGTCAGCTTCTCCATGCTGGCCATCCCCCTTCTGCCGAAGCTCGGCGCGATGCGGGTCTCGGCCTATTCGACGGCGCTCGCGGTGCCTCTGTTGGCCGTGATCGGGCTGTCGGTGGAGGGCTCGGCCATGCTGCGCGTCCCCACCCTGGCCGAGGGGCTCGGCTTCGCCTACCTCGCGGTGGTCGTGACGACGATCGCCTTCTTCCTGTGGTACTCCTCGCTGCCCAAGCTGGGCCCCGGTACGGCGGGCCTGTTCGCGGGACTGATCCCGGTAGGCGCGATCGTCACGGGGCTCGCGCTCGGCGTCGCGGTGCCGAGCGCGCCCGACCTGCTGGGGGCGGCGTTGGTCATCGCCGGTATCGTCGTCGGGCTCAGCGGTCCCAGATATGCCGATGTGGGTGGTGTTCCTGCACCGGCCACTGGCCGTTCTTGATGCCCGTCAGCACGATGGCGACGACGGCCAGCCCGAGAAGTCCGACGACGAGGAGCGCGAATCCGAGCACGAAATAGATGGGTAGGTCCATGGCTTCCTCCTCTCCTAAGACTTCGACCGAACGCCCCCACAGGGACACCTCCATAACCCCATGAATCGGAAAAATCGCCCGGTTCGACCGGCGGTTCTTCCTCGCGTTCGTCAAGCCGTACCCTCTAGGAGGACCGAAAGGATCGAGGGACATGCCCGAGTTCGACTACACCGACCTGCTCCCGCTTGGCGCCGACGACACCGAATACCGGCTGATCACCAGCGAGGGGGTGGGGAAGGTCGAGGCTGCTGGACGCAGCTTCCTGGAGGTCGACCCGGAGGCGTTGCGGCTGCTCACGGAGACCGCCGTGCACGACATCTCCCACTTCCTGCGCGCCGGCCACCTGGCCCAGCTGCGGAAGATCGTCGACGACCCCGAGTCGAGCGGCAACGACAGGTTCGTCGCGCTCGACCTGCTCAAGAACGCCTCCATCTCCGCCGGTGGCGTGCTGCCCATGTGCCAGGACACCGGCACGGCGATCGTCATGGGCAAGCGGGGCCGCCACGTGCTGACCGACGGCGCCGACGCCGAGGCGATCTCGCGCGGGGTCTACGACGCCTATACCAAGCTCAACCTGCGCTACTCGCAGATGGCTCCGCTCACCATGTGGGAGGAGAAGAACACGGGCAACAACCTGCCCGCCCAGATCGAGCTGTACGCCGAGGACCCCCACGGGCACCCCGACGAGTACAAGCTGCTGTTCATGGCCAAGGGCGGCGGCTCGGCCAACAAGTCGTTCCTCTACCAGGAGACCAAGGCCGTCCTGAACGAGAAGCGCATGCTGGCCTTCCTCGAGGAGAAGATCCGCTCGCTCGGCACCGCGGCGTGCCCGCCGTACCACCTGGCGGTGGTCATCGGCGGCACCAGCGCCGAGTACGCGCTGAAGACCGCCAAGTACGCCAGCGCCCGCTACCTCGACTCGATCCCGACCGAGGGCTCGGCCTCCGGCCACGGCTTCCGTGACGTGGAGATGGAGCAGAAGGTCTTCGAGCTGACGCAGAAGCTCGGCATCGGCGCCCAGTTCGGCGGCAAGTACTTCTGCCACGACGTCCGCGTGATCCGCCTGCCGAGGCACGGCGCCTCCTGCCCCGTGGCCATCGCCGTCTCCTGCTCGGCCGACAGGCAGGCGCTCGCCAAGATCACGCCCGAGGGCGTCTTCCTGGAGAAGCTGGAGACCGACCCCGCCCGCTTCCTGCCGGAGACGACCGACGAGCACCTGTCCGACGACGTGGTGAAGGTCGACCTCAACCGCCCGATGCGCGACATCCTCGCCGAGCTGACCAAGTACCCGGTCAAGACGCGCCTGTCGCTCAGCGGGCCGCTGGTGGTGGCCCGCGACATCGCCCACGCCAAGATCGCCGAGCTGCTCGACGGCGGCGGCGAGATGCCCGCCTACCTGAAGGACCACGCCGTCTACTACGCGGGCCCCGCCAAGACCCCCACGGGCTACGCATCGGGCTCCTTCGGGCCCACGACCGCCGGCCGCATGGACTCCTACGTCGAGCGCTTCCAGGCCGAGGGCGGATCCATGGTGATGCTGGCCAAGGGCAACAGGTCCAAGCAGGTCACCGAGGCGTGCCAGAAGTACGGCGGCTTCTACCTCGGCTCCATCGGCGGGCCCGCCGCGCGCCTGGCCCAGGACTGCATCAAGAAGGTCGAGGTCCTGGAGTACCCGGAGCTGGGCATGGAGGCGGTCTGGAAGATCGAGGTGGAGGACTTCCCCGCCTTCATCGTCGTCGACGACAAGGGCAGCGACTTCTTTGATCAACGACAGATGGACGGCGGGGGAACCTTCATGGGCATCCCTACCCGAAATCGCAGCTAGACAGCACCACTGAGGTCAAGCCTCCGGCTGTTGGCCGGGGGCTTGCCCCTGTGCCACGACGCTTGGTTGCGCATGTGACCGCGGGTCAAGGGACTCGAGTTCAAAGTCCCTGAGCGCGGCGGCCGACCGAGACCCGGCTGAGGTGAAGGACGCTCATGCCGAACAACAGCACACCCAATGGGACGTGCAGGGTCTTCACCTGCGCGATGCCCAGCGCTATCTGCGCCAGCGTGAGCGCCAAGAACCCGGCCGCGTACAGGATGGGCCTGGGCGAGCCGCCGCCCGGACGCCACACCAAGATCGCGGTGACCAGGTGCAACACCGCCGCGGCGAACACCCCGTACGCCGAAACACTGTGCAATGTTCGTCCGGCGGGCGAGGACAACAACAGTCCGGCGGTGATCGGCGCGGCGAAGAGGGCCAAGGTTTGCAGGGTGATCGCGACACGCAAGAACATGGGTGACTCCTTGACGGCTGCGGGACGGGCGAGGACGTGCTGGATGGTGTCTCAGCAGTCCGACGACACAAGCGCTGGGAATGTGAGGTGACGCGCCGACCTCACAGTTCGGCGCGCTGTCTCGTCGAACGGGTGAGGGCAGCTGCGACCAAGGAGCCGACGACACCGTGACCACCCCATCCGAGCCAGGACACGCACGGACCGACCCGAGCCTGAGCGCGATCATGAGCGAGCGGCGTCAGCTGATCAATCTCGCGTACCGGCTCCTCGGCTCCCTGGCCGAGGCCGAGGATGTCGTCCAAGAGACCTACGCCCGCTGGTACGCCATGTCCCGGCAACAGCAGGAGGCCATCGAATCGCCCGGCGCCTGGCTGACGAAGGTCGCCAGCCGCGTCTGCCTCGACCTGCTCGGCTCGGCACGGGCCAGGCGGGAGCGCTACGTGGGCGAATGGATCCCGGAGCCGCTGCCCGATCGCGTGGAGTGGGTCAACGGGCGGTCGGGCGGCACCACGGCCGACCCGGCCGACCGTGTCACCCTGGATGAGTCGATCAACATGGCCTTCCTCGTCGTGCTCGAATCGATGACCCCGGCCGAGCGCGTCGCGTTCATCCTTCACGATGTCTTCCGCTACCCCTTCGCCGAAGTGGCCGAGATCGTCGGCCGTACCCCGGCGGCATGTCGCCAGCTGGCCACCTCGGCCCGCCGTCGCATCCGCGCGTCGCAGGCTCCCGCGACTCCGACAGCCCGGCAGGCCGGAATCGTCAGGGACTTCAAGCAGGCGTGGGAAGCCAAGGACATCCACGCCCTCATCGGCCTCCTCGACCCCGGCGCCACGGCGATCACCGACGGCGGCGGCCTGGTCAACGCCGTGCTCCGCCCGGTCGAAGGCAGCGAGCGGATCGCACGCTACGCCATCGAGATCGCCGGCATGGTACCCGACATGACGATCCTGGAGCGTACGGTCAACGGCCAGCCCGGTCTGGTGGCTCAGCAAAACGGCGTCATCGTCACGGTGATGGCGTTCGACGTCGTAAGCGACCGGATCACGCGCATCTGGGCAGTACGCAACCCCGACAAGCTCCGGCCGTGGACGGTGGGGCCACAGCACTGAGGACCAACCCAGACGCCGCCGTCGAGGCAACCCAGCCGTTACAACATGTGCGCGACTGTGAGGTCGGCGCGTCGCCTCGTGCCGTCCATCGGACGGCGCTGAATTGTCGGTGCGGTTCTCTACGGTGTTCGCATGAACGTTCGAGAGTTCGGCGTCCAACTGTTCGACAGGTGGACCGCAATGTGGAACCTGGAGCTGCACCCCAAGGAGATCATGGCGCCGGAGTTCGTGCTGCGTTACGCGCAGGCGGGCACGGAGGCCTTCGATGACGTACGGCACGCCGACGGCCTGGCCACGATCGTGGCGGGGTGGCACGAGTCCCATCCGGGTCTGCGCTTCTTCGCCGAAGGTGAAGCGGTCGTGGACCTCAGGATGGTCGAGGGGGCGGTGACCGGGCTGGTCGCCCGTCCCTACAAGGCGACGTTCGGCGAGGTGTCCAAGAGCGGGGTCGACGTCCTGGCCGTGTCGGAGGGATTGATCACCGAGGTGTGGTCGGTGTCGGGGGCGCGCACCTTCTACGGGTGACGCGCCGGCTCACCGAGGTGTGGTCGGTCTCGGACGACCGCACCTCTGTCGGTGAGTCAGGCGGCGACCAGGCCGCGGTGGGGGGCGACGACGGAGCCGTCGGGCAGCAGCAGACCGGTGTCCTCGAACAGGACCACACCGTTGCACAGCAGGCTCCAGCCCTGGTCGGGGTGGGCCGCGATCACGTGCGAAGCCTCACGGTCGGCAGCGTTGGCCGCGGGACAAGCGGGTCGGTGACAGCACATCATGCACCTCTCAGATGACTCTCCTGGGTTGTTCACTTGGTGGGCGTCGTCGCCCTGGCGGGCCCCCTGCGCGCTGGAAACGGTTCCTTTCCCACCCCAACGCAGCCGGGTGCCTTTCTGGTTCCTGCGAACCTCTCTACCTTCATGATGACGATCCGCACCGACAGTTTCGATGCATTTTGTGGCAGATAGGTTCATGGATTCAGAATGCGTCGGGGCGCTGACAGCCAGCTTGCAATCCACTGACGCGGTGAAGGCCCGGAGGCGTCAAGCCCGTGCGCGTGGGCGGGCGGGAAGACCCGCCCGCCGCACACAGGACCAAACTGACTCTGCCATCATCATGCAGTTGCGAGCTGATTGCAACAAGGTGGAGTCCTAAGCCCATGGTCTGATGCAGATGCGAACTCCTTGCAATAGTGTCGAAGGGCATTGATCACTTGGAGGTGGACCATGGGTGGCTACACCCTTCCTGACATGCCCTACGACTACGCGGCGCTCGAGCCGGCGATCACGGGCGAGATCCTCGAGCTGCACCACGCCAAGCACCACGCCGCCTACGTCAAGGGCGCGAACGACACCCTCGAGCAGCTGGCCGAGGCCCGCGACAAGGGACAGTTCGGCGGCCTGGTCGGCCTGGAGAAGACCTTCGCCTTCCATCTGTCCGGCCACGTGCTCCACTCGATCTTCTGGGAGAACCTCTCCCCCGACGGCGGCGACCGCCCCGACGGCGCGCTGCGCGACGCGATCGACGAGCACTTCGGCACCTTCGAGGCCTTCCAGAAGCAGCTGACCGCCGCCACCAGCGGCGTGCAGGGCTCGGGCTGGGGCGTGCTGGCCTACGAGCCGCTCGGCAAGCGCCTGGTGGTGGAGCAGGTCTACGACCACCACGGCAACGTCGGCATGAACACCACGCCGCTGCTGGTGTTCGACGCCTGGGAGCACGCCTACTACCTGCAGTACCGCAACGTGCGCCCCGACTACGTGGAGAAGCTCTGGGGCCTGGTGAACTGGAATGATGTCGCCAAGAGGTTTGCTGACGTGACGAGTCAGGCGGGTTGACAGAAGTTCGCAACTTTTTATCGGCCCGGCCTCTACTGGTCGGTTTCCGCAAATAGGTAAGCTGCCTGCCATGCGTGCGCCGTCCGGTTACCTCCTTGCCGCGCGCTATCGGCTTATGGAGCCGGTCGGCCGCGGCGGTATGGGCACGGTTTGGCGAGCGCACGATGAGTTGCTGGACCGTCACGTAGCGGTCAAGGAAGTGCGCCTGCCCACGGTTCTCGACGAGGAGCTGAGGGCCGAGCTCTGCGCGCGCACCGAGCGCGAGGGCAGGGCCACGGCGATGGTCGCGCACCCCTCGGTGATCACCGTCTTCGACGTCGTCACCGAGGACGAGCGGCCGTGGATCGTGATGGAGCTGCTCCAGGCCAGGTCCCTGGAGCAGCTCATCATGGAGGAGGGGCCGCTGCCGCCGCGCAGGGCCGCCGAGATCGGCAGGCAGGTGCTCGGCGCGCTGCGGGCCGTTCACGCCAAGGGCATCCTCCACCGCGACGTCAAGCCCAGCAACGTGCTGGTCACCGACGACAGGGCGGTGCTCACCGACTTCGGCCTGGCCGCGATGGAGGGTGACGCCTCGATCACGCAGGCGGGCATCGTGCTCGGTTCGGCCGGCTACATCGCGCCCGAGCGGGTGCTCGGCTCGAAGGCGAGTCCCGCGGCCGACCTGTGGTCGCTCGGCGCGACCCTCTACACCGCCGTCGAGGGCAGGGGCCTGCACGGCAGGCGTACGGCCGCCGCGGCGCTGGCCGCGCTCACCAGCGGCGAGCCCATCCCCATGGTCAAGGCGGGGCCGCTGGCCCCCGTGCTCGACGCCCTGCTCAGGATCGACCCGGCCACCAGGCTCGACTCGGTGCGCGCCTCGCTCATGCTGGCCCGCGTCGCGGCCGGAGGAGAGGCGGAGGACCCGCTGGCCGTCAGGGGCGGCAGGATTCCGCGTCCCGGCCCCGCGCGCAGGCCCACGCATCGGGGTCTGCACAGGGCGGAGACGACCGCGCCGACGCCCGTCGTCCCGCTTCCCAGGACGCACCGCAGGCCGGGCGAGGGCGTGCACAGGAAGGTCGTCGAGCAGCGCCCGAACCCCTCCGCCTATGCCCGATTTATGGCGAAAGTGATAAAGTTGTTCCTTCCACGACGCTTTTGGCCCCGCGAACTTCGCAAGCGAGGGTAAAGCGTTCCCCAAGCGAGAATAGATATCTTCTTCTCATGCCGGAACAGCAGAAGCGCCTGCTCGCGGAACGCTATGAGCTGATCACACCGATCGGCAGAGGGACGATGGGAACCGTGTGGCGGGCCCACGACCGTGCCCTCGGCCGCGAGGTGGCGATCAAGGAGATCCGCCAGGATCCGGGGCTCACCGAGGAGCAGCGCGTCGAACTGCGCGAGCGCATGGTCCGCGAGGGCCGTACCGCCGCGCGGATCAGTCATCCGTCCGTGGCCTCGATCCACGACGTGCTCATCCAGGACAACAGCCCGTGGATCATCATGGAGCTCGTCGAGGCCCGCTCGATGGAGCAGGTCATCGAGGAGGAGGGCCCGCTGCCGCCCCGGCTGGTGGCCGAGATCGGTGTCGACCTGCTGGGCGCGCTGCGCGCCGCCCACGCCCAGGGCATCACGCACCGCGACGTCAAACCGGGCAACGTGCTCATCACCGAGAACGGCAGGATCGTCCTCACCGACTTCGGCATCGCCAAGGCCGAGGGTGACACCCGCCTGACCAAGACCGGCATGGTGATCGGATCCCCCGGCTACACCGCGCCCGAACGGGCCCGCGGCGAGTACACCGGCGCGGAGTCCGACATCTGGTCGCTCGGCGCGACCCTCTACTTCGCCGTGGAGGGCAGGCCCGCCTACGAGCGCGCGACGGTGGCCGAGACGCTGGCCGCGCTCATGACGGAGAGCGCCGACCCGCCCACGCAGGCGGGGGCGCTGCGCCCCGTGCTCGAAGGGATGCTGCACAAGGACCACCGCCAGCGGCTGACCGCGGCCAAGGCGGAGACCCTGCTGCGGATGGTGGCCGACACGCCGACCAGCGACATCCCGAAGGTGATGGAGGAATTCGACCCCGACAGGACGATGGCCGTGCAGCGACCCAAGCCCGCGCCGCCCAAGCCGGTCGAGCCGGTGGACGAGGGCGCCATCACGACCTCGCGGCTGACCCTCCCCAACACTCGTGCCGACAAGCCGGTCTTCCCGCCGCCCGGCGCCCCCCGGGGCCCTGGCCCGTACGCAGAGCCAGGCGGCCCTGGAGCGTTCTCAGGACCCGCCGCAGGGCAGGGGCCCGGCGCTTTCTCAGGCCCCATGGGTCAGGACGGCAGAGGCGCGTTCGGGGGCCCGCCAGGGCCGCCTCCAGGCGCGCCCGCGGGTCCCGCCACGCGACCGCGACCGGGACCGGGCGCGCAGCCGGGGCCCGGCGGCCAGGGGTTCCCCGGGTACGGCGGCCCGCCGCCCCCCAACCAGTACAACGGCATGCCGCCCGGACAGGGCGGCCCCGCCGTACCGGCTCAGCCCGGCGGATACGGGAGCGACCACCCCGACCGGCAGCCGGGACTGGGCACCGACCTGTTCGCGATCGCGGGCGCGGGGACGCCCGAGAAGGAAGGCAACAGGGCGGGCGTCCTCATCCTCATCGGCGTCGCCATCGTCGCGCTCGCCGTGATCGCGATCCTCGTCATCGCCGCCATCTCCTGACCCCGGCACGCCGTGCTCGATCCGGATCGCACAGACTTGGACACATGAGTGAATTCCGGATCGAGCACGACTCCATGGGTGAGGTCCGCGTCCCCGCCGACGCCCGCTGGCGCGCCCAGACTCAGCGGGCCGTGGAGAACTTCCCCATCTCGGGACGCCGCCTGGAGCCCTCTCACATCGCCGCGCTCGGCCTGATCAAGGCGGTGGCCGCCGAGGTGAACGCCGAGCTGGGAGTCCTCGACAAGGACGTGGCCGAGGCCGTCGCCCAGGCCGCCGCCGACGTGGCGGAGAACGAGTACGACGCGCACTTCCCCATCGACGTGTTCCAGACCGGCTCCGGCACCTCCTCGAACATGAACGCCAACGAGGTCGTCGCCACGCTGGCCCAGGAACGCCTCGGCCGGCCCGTGCACCCGAACGACCACGTCAACGCCTCGCAGTCGTCCAACGACGTGTTCCCCACCTCGATCCGCGTCGCCGCCGCCACCGAGGTCGTCTTCCACCTTGTCCCCTCGCTGCAGCACCTGGCCATCGCGCTGCGCGTGAAGGAGGCGGAGTTCGCCCAGACCGTGAAGTCCGGCAGGACCCACCTCATGGACGCCACTCCGGTGACGCTCGGCCAGGAGTTCGGCGGCTACGCCTCCCAGATCGAGCACGGCGTCAACCGCGTCAAGTCGGCCCTGGCCCACGTGGTCGAGCTCCCCCTCGGCGGTACGGCCGTCGGCACCGGCATCAACACCCCGCCGGGTTTCGCGGCGAAGGCGATCGAGAAGCTCAGCGAGGCGACCGGCATCAGGTTCGTCGAGGCCGAGGACCACTTCGAGGCCCAGAGCAGCCAGGACGCGCTCGTCGAGCTGTCCGGCCAGCTGAAGGTCGTCGCCGTCTCCCTTAACAAGATCGCCAACGACCTGCGGTGGATGGGCTCCGGCCCCCGCGCGGGGCTCGGCGAGATCAACCTCCCCGACCTCCAGCCGGGCTCCTCGATCATGCCGGGGAAGGTCAACCCGGTGATCCCCGAGGCCACGGCCATGGTCGCCGCCCAGGTCATCGGCAACGACGCCACCATCACCTTCGCGGGCGCCTCCGGCAACTTCGAGCTGAACGTCATGCTCCCCGTCATCGCCAGGAACATCCTGGAGTCGATCAGCCTGCTCGCCAACGTCTCCCGCCTGCTGGCCGACCGCTGCGTCGCCGGCATCACCGCCAACACCGAGCGGCTGCGCGAGTACGCCGAGTCCTCGCCCTCGATCGTCACGCCGCTGAACCGGCACGTCGGCTACGAGGAGGCCGCGAAGATCGCCAAGCAGGCGCTGGCCGAGCGCAAGACCATCAGGGAGGTGGTCATCGAGCGCGGGCACGTCGCCAACGGCACCATCACGGAGGCGGAGCTGGACGCGATCCTGGACGTGCTGTCCATGACGAAGCCCTCGCCCTGAGCCTCCCTACGGTCGAGGGGGCCCGGGAACCGGCCTCGCCACGGCGGGGCCGGTAAAGGTATTCCCGGCATATGCCGACGTTCTGCCCGGCCTGCGATAACGATTCGCCAACGCCGCCATCCGATAGCCCCATCACGTCGTCAGAGGAAGTCGTCAACCCTCTGGCGAAAGGCAGGACGGCCCCGTGCAACAACCGGATTGCGTTTTGCGCTCGATGGTCGGCGGCCCAGGCGTCCGGGGTATCGATCCGGGTGTGGCCGCCCCGCGCCCGCGGGGAGCCGAGGGAGGCGGTGTGGGCATCCCAGGACAGCACAGGTCGGCGCAGCGCGGTCCACCGTCGCTCCACGAGGTTGCGGGTTCTCGACAACGTCCCCTGAAGGAGCGAGAGGAGGGGTGGCGCCGATGCCGGCGTCACCGACCAGATGAAGATCCTGTTTCTCCGCCTCATGCAGGCCATGCGCAACGCCAGGACCAAGGACCTGACCAGGCACCTGTCCGCCACTCCGCTGGAGCACATCTACGCCCGCTTCGGACGCGACATCCTCGCCCAGGCCGCACAGGACCGCACGCTGTCCGACGCCATAGCCAGGGAGGTCGCCGAGATCGACAGGTCGCTGGAGGAGGAGGGCGTGGATCCCACCCCCGTCGAGCTGCGCTCCTTCCTCATGGGCTACGGCCAGGGCGTCATCGACTCCGCCGTGATCAGGCCCGACCTGGTGGCCAAGGACACCAGCTGCGGCAGTGTCTACCCGAGCTCGGTGGTGAAGCTGGGCGCGTTGAGCCAGAAGGCGTTCGCGGGCGGGCTCATCAAGATGTCCACATAATGATCCAGAGAGGTATGTGGCCGGGCTCCATGTGCCTCGGGAGGGGAAGGGTCTAGGGTCCGAGGCATGACCGACGAGTTGACCGGGCGAACGGCCCTGGTGACGGGGGCGGGTAGCGGGATCGGCAGGGCCTGCGCCGTCAGGCTGGCCGCCGCCGGCGCCAGGGTGCTGGTCGTGGACATGTCGGCCGCGTCCGCGGAGCGGGTGGCGAAGGAGGTCGGCGGCGTCCCCGTCGTCGCCGACCTGTCCGAGCCCCGTTTCCTGGACGAGCTGCCCGACGAGCCCGTCGACATCCTGGTGAACAACGCGGGCTTCCAGCACGTCGCGCCGATCGAGGAGTTCCCTCCCGAGGTCTTCGCCAAGATCGTCAAGGTCATGCTGGAAGCGCCGTTCCTGCTGGCCAGGCGGGTGTTGCCGGGCATGTACGCCAAGGGCTGGGGCAGGATCGTCAACATCTCCTCCGTCCACGGGCTCAGGGCCTCGCCGTACAAGGCGGCGTACGTGTCGGCCAAGCACGGGCTCGAAGGGCTGTCGAAGGTGATCGCGCTCGAAGGCGCGGGCAAGGGCGTGACGTCCACCTGCGTCAACCCAGGCTACGTGCGCACCGAACTGGTCGAGAGGCAGATCACCGCGCAGGCCGCCTCCCACGGCATCCCCGAGTCCGAGGTGGTGGAGCAGATCATGCTCGCCCCCGCCGCGATCAAGCGGCTGATCGAGCCCGAGGAGGTCGCCGAGCTGGTCGCCTACCTGTGCGGGCCCGCGGGCTCGTTCATCACCGGCGTCTCCCTTCCCGTGGACGGTGGATGGACGGCTCGCTAGCGTTCCTCGACCTGCTGGCGCGCGAGGCGTCGGCGGTCGAGTTCGAGGGCCCGACGCTCAAGGCCAGGGCCGAGGGCGCGAGCGCGCGGACGATCGAGGAGCTCGAAGAGGCCAAGCTGGCCGCGCTCAAGGTCCGCGCGCTGCTCAGGCGGAGGGCGCGGCGCGAGGCCGAGCTGAGCGCCCTCTACGACACCGCGGGCGACCTGGCGGGACTGCGCGACCTCGACGCGGTGCTCGAGGCGATCGTGCACAGGGCGAGGCAGCTGCTCGGCACCGACACCGCCTACATGACCCTGCACGACCCCGAGCGCGGCGACACCTACATGCGGGTCACCGACGGCTCGATCTCGGCCGCCTTCCGTGCGCTCAGGCTGGCGATGGGCGCGGGGCTCGGCGGCCTGGTGGCGCAGACGGCGACGCCGTACTCCACCGCCGACTACTTCGCCGACGCGCGCTTCCGCCACACCACCGACATCGACGAGGCGGTCAAGGAGGAGGGCCTGGTCGCCATCCTCGGCGTGCCGCTGCGCCTGGGGCAGCGGGTGATCGGCGTGCTGATGGCGGCCAACCGCAGCGCGCGGCCGTTCGCCCAGGAGGAGGTGGCGCTGCTGGCGAGCCTGGCGGCGCACGCGGCGGTCGCGATCGACAACGCCAGGCTGCTGCAGGAGACGCGCAACGCCCTGGAGGAGCTCTCCCACGCGCACAGGATCGCCAGGGAGCACAGCGACGCCGTGGAGCGCGCGGCGCTCGCCCACGACAGGATGACCTCGCTGGTGCTGCGCGGCGGCGGCATCGAGGACGTGGCCGCCGTGGTGACGGAGGTGCTCGGCGGCACGCTGGCCGTCCTCGACGAGACGGGAAGGCCGCTGGTCGGCGAGGTGGAGCAGGGCGTCCTCGACGCGGCGGTGCCGGGCAGGACCGTCCGCAGGGGCGACCTCATGATCACCGCGAGCGCGCCGCTGTGCACGCTGGTGCTGAAGAGCGATCCGCACAGAAGGGACGCCGCCGACGAGCGCATCCTGGAACGGGCGGCGCTGGTCTGCGCGCTGCTGCTGCTGTTCCGCAGGAGCGTGGCGGAGGCCGAGGGCAGGGTGCGCGGCGAGCTGCTCGACGACCTCATCTCCCGCGCGGCCGAGGACCCGCAGGGCCTCACCGACCGCGCCCGCAGGCTCGGCGTCGACCTGACGGCCCCGCACGTGGTCGTAGTGGCCAGGCACGAGGGCCAGCGCGAGCGGGCCGCCTTCTGGGCCTCCTCACAGGCCACGCTCTCCGGCGGCCTGGCCGCCGCCCGCGGCCAGGAGGCGGTGCTGCTGCTGCCCGGCACCGACCCCGGCGCGGCCGCCCAGCGCGTCGCCACCGAGCTGACCATCTCGCTCGGCTCCCCCGCCACGGCGGGGGCGACGGGCCCGATCACCGACCCCACGCACGTCCCGCGAGCCCACAGGGAGGCGCTGCACTGCGCCGAGTCGCTGCTGGCCCTGGGCCGCGCGGGCGACGGCGCGAGCGCGGCCGAGCTCGGTTTCGTCGGGCTGCTGATCGGCGAGGGCCGCGACGTGGGCGCCTTCGTCACCGGCACGCTCGGCCCCGTCATCGACTACGACGAACGCAGGGGCACCGCGCTGCTCAAGACGCTCGCCGCCTACTTCGGCTCGGGCGGCTCGCCGTCGCGCACCGCCGAGACCATGCACATCCACGTCAACACCGTCACCCAACGGCTCGACCGGGTCGCCCAGTTGCTCGGCGACGGCTGGCAGGACCCTGAGCGAGCCCTGGAGATCCAGCTGGCGCTCCGGCTGCACAGGCTCAGCGGCTGACCCACATATCCCCGCCTGAGAGTGTGGGGTGCGCGCCCATATCAGTGACGCCGGTCACTCCTTAACGTGGGCGAAACCCCCCACTCCCTCAGACAGGCGAAGCTCATGAGCATCAAAAGGATCGTGGCCGCGAGCCTGATCGGCACAACCATCGAGTGGTACGACTTCTTCCTGTACGGCTCGGCCGCGGCACTCGTGTTCAACAAGCTGTTCTTCCCCGAGGCCGACCCGCTGACCGGCACCCTGCTGGCCTTCCTCACCTACGCCGTCGGCTTCATCGCCCGCCCGCTCGGCGGCCTCATCTTCGGCCACTTCGGCGACCGGCTCGGCCGCAAGACGCTGCTCGTCATCAGCCTGCTCATGATGGGCATCGCGACCTTCCTCATCGGCTGCCTGCCCACCCACGCCGCGATCGGCGCGGGCGCGCCGCTGCTGCTGACCGCTCTGCGACTGGTGCAGGGCTTCGCGCTCGGCGGGGAGTGGGGCGGCGCCGTCCTCATCGTCTCCGAGCACGGCGAGGCGGGCAGGCGTGGCTTCTGGGCCTCGTGGCCGCAGGCCGGGGCCCCGGGCGGCAACCTGCTCGCCACGGGCGTCCTCGCGCTGCTGGCCGCCTTCCAGTCCGACGAGGCGTTCCTGTCGTGGGGCTGGCGGGTGCCGTTCCTGCTGTCGGGTGTGCTGGTCCTGATCGGGCTGTGGATCCGGCTGTCCATCAGCGAGTCGCCGGTCTTCCAGCAGGCGCCTCCGCTGGAGGACAAGACGCCGATCGCGGGCGTGCTCCGGCACCACTGGCGCGACGTGCTGATCGCCATCGGCGCCCGCATGGCCGAGAACATCTCCTTCTACCTGCTCACCGTCTTCGTCATCACCTACGGCACGACCGTCGTGAAGCTGGACAAGCAGACCATCCTGAACGCCGTGCTCATCGCCTCGGCGATCCACTTCATCACCATCCCCGTGTGGGGCGCGCTGTCCGACCGCGTGGGCCGCCGCCCGATCTACCTGGCGGGCGCGGCAGGGATCGGCGTGTGGATCTTCGCCTTCTTCCCGCTCATCAACACCGGCGGCTTCCTGCCCATCACGCTGGCCGTGACCGTGGGCCTGCTCTTCCACGGCATGATGTACGGCCCGCAGGCCGCCTTCTTCTCCGAGCTGTTCGGCACCAGGATGCGCTACACGGGCGTGTCGATCGGCGCCCAGCTGTCGGCCATCGTGGCGGGCGCGCTGGCTCCGATCATCGCGGTCAAGCTCCTGCAGGACTTCGGCACCTGGGTGCCGATCTCCATCTACCTGGCCGTGGCGGCGGCGCTCACGCTCATCGCGGTCTACGCTGCCCGCGAGACGCAGGGCAGCGATCTCGCGGAAGGGAAGGTCAGCGCTTGACATCCTCCCCACGGATGAATCCGGGGGATTCCAGCCCTCACGGGTCGGACCTTCCCGCTTCACAGGCGACTGCCCACGCACACCCGAAGGTGGGCGACCGGTCTTACGTGGCCTCCACAGGCTTCACATCCCGCCAGCCCGGCGGTAGGCCCGGACCTGCCGACTTGGTTATCGCCAGCCCGTCCGAACACCTGAACCATACCAAGAGAGAGGTCGCTGCGATGCGGATCAGGCAAGGTCACTGCACCGCTCGGGCCTTGACGGCCCTCCCCAGCTCCCGATTCCTCCCCAAGGCTGAAGCCCGCGGTCTCCTGGGGAGTCACCGATGAAGGTCACCACCGGCAGGCTTACCCACAACGTCCTGAGCGGACCTCGCGACGAGGGCGAGCCCGTGCTGTTCGTCCACGGCAACGTCTCGTCGGCCGCGTTCTGGCGCGACAGCCTGGCCGCGCTGCCCGAGCCGTACCGGCCGCTCGCGGTGGACCTGCGCGGCTTCGGCGACAGCGACCCCGCCCCTGTGGACGCCACGCGCGGCCTGCGCGACTTCTCCGACGACCTGATCGAGCTGGTCGAGGCCATGCAGCTGGGCCAGGTCCACCTGGTCGGCTGGAGCATGGGCGGCGGCGTCATCACGCAGCTCCTGCGCGACCGGCCCGCCTTGGTCCGCTCGCTCACCCTCGTCAACCCCGTCTCCCCGTACGGCTTCGGCGGCACGGAGAGCGCCGACGGCGCCCTCAGCCACGCCGACGGCACAGGGTCGGGCGCGGGCGCGGTGAACCCCGACTTCCTCGACAGGCTCGCCAAGGGCGACATGTCGGAGGAGTCGCCCACGTCCCCTCGCAGCGTCTTCCGCTCCTCCTACGTCGCCAAGCCCGTCGACGACGAGGACTTCTACGTCGCCGCGATGCTGACCACCAGGGTCGGGGAGGACAACTACCCCGGCGACGCCGCCACGTCCGAGGCCTGGCCCGGCGTGCGACCCGGCATCCGCGGCGTCCTCAACGCCATGGCGCCGAACCACTTCCGCGTCGACGACCTGCACACGATCGACCCCAAGCCGCCGATCCTGTGGATCAGAGGCGCGGACGACGTCATCGTCTCCGACACGTCGCTGTTCGACCTGGCCCACCTCGGCAGGCTCGGCGTGGTGCCAGGCTCGCCCGGCACCTCCGCGCAGCCCATGGTCGCCCAGACCAGGGCGGCGCTGGAGCGCTACGGCGACTACCGCGAGGTCGTGCTGGCCGAGTGCGGCCACAGCCCGCACCTCGAACGCCCCGAGGAGTTCCGCAGGCTGCTGGTGGAGCATCTTCAGCCGCGCAGGTAGCGGTGCCTGCCCGCCCGTGCCAGCCGTACGGCGAACCGTGCGGCCGGCACGCGACGGGCCAGCCTGCGCAGCAGCGTGTCGCGGCCCATCGGGTCGCGCTCAGGATCGACCGCCGTGATCGGCATGACCTCGATCCTGCCGCCGCGCATCTCGAGCGCGAAGCGCAACCCCGTCTCCTGCTCATTGGTGCGCAGCGAGGACACCCACGAGCCCGGTCCGAGCTGGTCCCTGCCCGGCAGCAGCCGGGCGACGGGTACCTTGGCGACCAGCTGCCCCGCTGCCCTGCCCGGCAGCCCTGGCTCGACCAGGGCGGGCGCGCTGATCTCCCGCTGGTGGCGGGTGTGGCGCAGCACGAGCTCGATGGCGGGCCCGCCGCTCGGCGGCACGTACGGCACCGGCACCACCACGTAGACGTGGCGCCCCTGCCTGGTGACGGTGGTCCCGCGCGAGACGAGCGCGATCGAGTCGGGGAACGATCTGGGCTCGATGCACAGGCCGAGCTCTCCCTCGTCGCTCCAGCACGGCACCACCAGGCGCCGCTTCGGCCGCTCGGCCAGCACGCCCAGGCAGGTGAACGGTCCCGCGGAGTGCTTGACCCTGGTGGCGGCGCGGTGGGCGCCGCCGTACATCCTGACGTGGACCGCCCAGAGGCCCGTCGGCAGCGCCTCGCCGAGCGCGGCGGTGGTGACGTCGACCCGCGTCTGCCCGTGCACCTGGACCCTGACCCTGCCGCGCTCGTGAACGCGCACCACGTTGCTGGTGACGGGAACGAAGTAGACGTCGCCCGTCTCCTCGTGCCTGACGTAGACCTCGATGCGGGCCTTGTCGACGGCGTCGGTGACGTCGGTGACCGAGTCGGGCAGCAGTGTCTGGTCGACCGACCCCGGCGGGCGCCAGTGCAGCCTGTCCTCCTCCTCGCGGAACCTGGCGGGCTCGTCGGCGGAGGTGTGGATCTCCACCGCGAGGTCCAGCTCCAGCACCTCTCCCGACCAGCGCACGTCGTGCAGCTCGGCCCTCAGCTCGCCGCGCCGCGACGCGTTGGCGAAGCTGACGAGCTGGTCCAGGCGGCCCGCGCGCACCATGGATGAGACCGCGCGCAGGTGGACGGGCAGGTAGCGGTCCAGGCGCTCGGGGAACCGCTCGAGCACCAGTTCCCGCAAGATCGTGAAGTTGAGGCCCCTGTCCACTGACGATCCCGCGAACCTGGGGGCCAGGAACGGGCGCAGCACCATCGAGCGGTACCAGAACGCGTAGATCCGGTCGCGTTGACGCCCCTCCTCCGTGCCGTCGTCGACGACGTCGAGCAGCGCGCGCAGCTCGGTGACCACGACCGCCGGATCGTCCACCCGCTCCGGCTGCTCGCCGAGGTGGCAGCACACCTCGTCGGCGAGCACCGTGATGATCTTGGCCCGCAGGTAGGCGCAGAGCGAGAACGCCTGCTCCGCCACCTTCCCTCCTGATACGGCGAAGCTGAGCCGCGTCTCCTCGAGGAATGCCCGCCGGTAGAGCTTGTGCGGCGTGAGCAGGGTGAGCAGCCGGTCGCGCAGGATGTCGGCGCGCTCCCTGTTGGCCTCGAAGGCGACCATCGGCGGACCCGCGTCGCGTACGAGCCTGCCGACCAGCACGTCGGCCTCCGTCTCGACGGCCCGCTGGTGCATCAGGGCGAGCGCCCCGCGCTCCAGCCGGTCACCCTGGTCGAGCAGGTAGACGTAGTCGCCTCTGGCGCTGGCGATACCCACGTTGCGACCGCGTAGGGACGTGCCCGTGTACGGCAGGTGCAGAACCCGTACGTTGCGCCTGACGGACGCGACGGTGTCGAGCCGCTCGGCGATCCCGTCCGTGGAGCCGTCGTCCACGAAGATCACTTCGTACTCGTCCGGCGGTAGCGTCTGCTCCAGCACGGAGCGGATGCACGCGTCGGCGGTGTCGCCGGGATTGTGAACATTCACGATCACGCTGACCTTCACACGGCCAGCGTGAGCCGTCACGTCACCGTCGGCGAGCGGACTTGCCCATCACTGGGGGTGTCAGTACCAGCCCGTTGCCGTGGAATGACCCCACGCACCACAAGGCGTGCCGTAGCGGCCCTTGATATAGCCAAGACCCCACTTGATCTGGGTCGCCGCATTGGTCTGCCAGTCGCCGCCCGCGCTGGCCATCTTGCTGCCGGGCAGCGACTGCGGAATGCCGTAGGCGCCCGAGTAGCGGTTCATGGCCCGCTCGTTCCAGCCGCTCTCCTTCTGCCAGAGCTTCTCCAGGCAGCCCCACTGGTCGCC
Organism: Nonomuraea sp. NPDC049152; assembly: GCF_040648355.1. Lineage (NCBI taxonomy): Bacteria > Bacillati > Actinomycetota > Actinomycetes > Streptosporangiales > Streptosporangiaceae > Nonomuraea > Nonomuraea sp. NPDC049152. The sequence continues at coordinate 200,877 of NZ_JBEZDO010000016.1, forward strand.
ACCGAAGCCGAAGCCCGCGAGCATGTCCTTGGCCACGGCCTTGTTGCTGCCGGGCGAGGGGTTGCTGCCGGGAGGGAAGTTGGCGGCGGGGATGCCGTCGCCGCCCGGCCCCTGCTCGGCGACCTCGATCGGGTTGAGCTTGGGCTTGCCCTTGCGGCTGTTGGCGAGCTGGGCCTTGCGCATCGCGTCGACCGCGGCGGACTTCAGCACGTCGGAGCTGGGGTCGGGGGCGAAGGGGTCGCCGCCGAGCAGGCCGTTCATCTCGGCGAGGGTGAGCTGCCGCGGGGGCGGGGCCGAGGCGTTCTGGTAGGCGGTGTAGGCGACGAAGCCGCCGCCACCGAAGACGGCCACGAGGCTCAGCCCGATGATCAGAACCCGCTTGGCTGTCTGCCTGGAGGAACGTGCCGGGCGGCGCCGGCCACGGGGCACCTCGGGCGCGGAGCGCTCACTCAACTGCGGACCTGGGTTCACGACCTATGAGCTTGCCCTGACTTGGGGGGTGGTGCGCAACCCAAACGTGGCATTCAGTTGGACTTCCCTTGACCAACCTGGGCTTTTCAGATCATGTGATTTTGGTCACAGCCGAGGAGTGGTCCACCCCTCGCGCCCCCGCACCGAGGGGAGGACTCCCCTCAGGCTGCCCGGTGTTCTTTGTGGTCTTGTGCCTGACATGTCACAGTTTCATGACACGGAACGTATGTGCCCAGCTGGGAAGAATAATGTGCGGGTGGCAGGAATCCTCCTCGTCGAAGACGACCCCTCAGTCCGGACCGCGCTCGAGCTGGCACTGACCCGTCAAGGTCACTCCGTCACCTCCTACGCGACCGGCGAGGAGGCCCTCGACCACATCAGATCGCGCAGGCCCGAGCTCGCCATCCTCGATGTCATGCTGCCCGGCATCGACGGCGTCGAGGTGTGCAGGCGCATCCGCAGGCTCGACCAGTTGCCCGTCATCCTGCTCACGGCCAGGGGCGACGACCTCGACGTGGTCGTCGGCCTGGAGGCGGGCGCCGACGACTACGTGGTCAAGCCGGTCGAGCCTCGCGTGCTCGACGCGCGCATCAGGGCGATCCTGCGCAGGGCGGAGTCGGCCACCTCCGACCGCATCACCTTCGGCGACCTGGTCATCGACAGGGGCGCGCTGAAGGTGAGCCTGGCAGGCAAGGAGATCCACCTCACCCCCACCGAGCTGCGGCTGCTGCTGGAGCTGGTCCGCCACCCCGGTCAGGTGCTCAACCGGCGCTACCTGCTGCGCGTGGTCTGGGACCACACCCACGTGGCCGACTCCCGCCTGGTCGACGCCTGCGTCCAGCGCGTGCGCGCCAAGATCGAGCCCAGGCCCGCCGAGCCGACGTTCATCCACACGGTGCGCGGCTTCGGCTACCGGTTCAGCCCACCGTGATCGCGTTTCTCACCGGCCTGCGCGGCCGGCTCGTCATCACCTTCACCGTGGTCGCCGTGACGGCCTCCGCCCTGGTCGCCGGCATCGGCTTCGAGCTGGCCAAGGGCGCGCTGATCGGCAGGACCACCAAGGACGCCGTCGACAACCTCGCCAAGGACCTGCGGCGCATCGACTTCGCCGTCGGCGCGCTGCGCCCCGGCGAGGTCCCGCCGAGCGGCGACGAGCTGAACAACCTCGCCAACTCCCTGTCCGGGCCCGACCGCCACACGCTCCTGGAGTACCAGGGCCTCTACTACCGCGACGAGGCAGGCGCGTTCGGGCCGGACGACGTCACGGGAGAGCTGCGCGGCCAGGCGCTCCGCAAGCTGGTCAGCCAGCGCAGGATCATCGACGGCGAGCTGTGGCTCGTGCTGGGCACGCAGGTCTACCGCGCGGGCACCGACGACGTCCCCAGGCCGACGGGACTGCTGGTGTTCGAGTACGTGTCGTTGAGCGAGGAGGAGCGGACGCTGTCCAACCTCAGGGAGGCCTTCGCGCAGGCGGGCGCCATCACCCTGCTCATCGCGCTGACCGTGGCGCTGGTGTCGGCCAGGCATGTGCTCCTTCCCGTAAGCAGGCTCAGCGCCGCCGCCCAGGCGCTCGGCCGCGGCAGGCTGGACACGCGGCTGCCCGTACGGGGCAAGGACGAGCTGTCCGAGCTCACCGCCCGTTTCAACGACGCCGCCGCCGCGCTGGAACTGAGCGTCTCCGAGCTGCGCGCGCTGGAGGCCATGTCGCGCAGGTTCGTCGCCGACGTCTCCCACGAGCTGCGCACCCCGCTCACCGCGATGACCGCGGTGGCCGACATGCTCTCCGAGGAGGCCGACCGCCTGCCCGAGCAGCCCGCGAAGGCGGTCAGGCTGGTGCTGTCGGAGGTGGAACGGCTGAGGGAGCTGGTGGAGCACCTGATCGAGGTCAGCAGGTTCGACGCGGGCACGGCCACGCTGGCGCTGGAGTCCGTCGACGTCGCCGACGCCATCAGCGACAGCCTGGAGGTGCGCGGGTGGGGCGAGGACGTCAGGGTGCAGGCGCCTACGGGCGTCGTCGTCAACCTCGACCCCCGCAGGTTCGACGTCATCGTGGCCAACCTGGTCGGCAACGCGCTCAAGCACGGCGGCCCGCCCATCCTGGTCACCGCCCGCAGCACGCCCAACGGGCTGGAGGTGAAGGTGCGCGACCATGGCGACGGCATCCCCGTGGAGGCGCTGCCGCACGTCTTCGACCGGTTCTTCAAGGCGGGCACAGGCCGTGTCCGCAGCCAGGGCAGCGGCCTCGGCCTGTCCATCGCGCGGGCCAACGCCCAGCTGCACGGCGGCACGATCTCGGTGCGGTCGCAGAAGCCGGGCACCCTGTTCACGGTCTGGCTGCCCCACCCATGAGACGCCTGCCGTTCCTCCTGGCCGCCCTGCTGCTGCTCACCGGGTGCGGCATCACGCCCAGCCCGGTCACCGCGGTCACAGCGGCCCCCGTGATCAGCACGAAGCCGATCTGGGCGAAGATCTACCTGATCAAGAAGGGGCGGCTCGCGCTGCAGGAGGTCAGGGTGGCGAGCAAGACCACCGAGGACCTGATGCGCACGCTCATGGACCTCGCCAACCACCCCGTGGAGTCCGGCCAGGACACCGACCTGTACGGCATGCGCTACCAGGACGTCGACTCCGAGCCCCTGGGCCAGCGGACCCAGCGCATGGACCCGGAGAACAAGAGCCTCGTCCTCTACGTCACCCTGCGGGGCGAGAGGGAGCTGAGCCGCGTCGCGCTCGCCCAGATCGTGTGCACCGCGCGGCTGCGCCCCGAGATCGCCAAGGTCCAGGTCAACATCACCAGGAGCGTCTCACCGTCGGCGACGACGGGAAGGCGCACCTGCGGGGAGTTCCACGACCTGGCCCCCGCGGGCGCGCCTTCCTGAGCCGACTACAGGGTGATGTCCTCCAGCATCTCCGTCACCAGCGCGGCGATCGGCGAGCGCTCGGACCTCGTCAGCGTGATGTGCGCGAACAGCGGGTGGCCCTTGAGCTTCTCCACCACCGCCACGACGCCGTCGTGCCTGCCGACCCTGAGGTTGTCGCGCTGGGCGATGTCGTGGGTGAGCACGACCCGGGAGTTGGCGCCGATCCTGCTCAGCACGGTCAGCAGCACCCCGCGCTCCAGCGACTGCGCCTCGTCCACGATCACGAAGGCGTCGTGGAGCGAGCGGCCGCGGATGTGGGTGAGCGGCAGGACCTCCAGCATGCCCCTGTCGAGGACCTCCTCGATCACCTCGGGCGTGGTCACCGCGCCCAGCGTGTCGTAGACGGCCTGCGCCCACGGGCCCATCTTCTCGCCCTCGCCGCCGGGCAGGTAGCCGAGCTCCTGGCCGCCGACCGCGTAGAGCGGGCGGAACACCACGACCTTGCGGTGCTGGCGGCGCTCCAGAACGGCCTCCAGGCCGGCGCAGAGCGCCAGGGCCGACTTGCCGGTGCCCGCCCTGCCGCCCAGGGACACGATGCCCACTTCGGGGTCCATGAGGAGGTCGAGGGCGATGCGCTGCTCGGCCGAGCGGCCGTGCAGGCCGAACGCCTCCCTGTCGCCGCGGACCAGCCGTACGGACTTGTCGGGGAGCACCCTGCCGAGCGCCGAACCCCTGCTGGACAGCAGCCTCAGGCCGGTGTGGGCGGGTAGCTCGCGCGCCTCCTCCAGGTCTGCGGTGCCGTGCTCGAAGAGCGCCCCGACGTCCTCGGTGGTGACCTGGATCTCCGACATGCCGGTCCAGCCCGACTCCGCGACCAGTTCGGCGCGGTACTCCTCCGCCGACAGACCGATCGAGGCGGCCTTGACCCTGAGCGGCAGGTCTTTGGACACCAGCACGACGTCCTTGCCCTCGGCCGCGAGCGTGCGTGCCACAGTGAGGATGCGGGTGTCGTTGTCGCCCAGTCTGAACCCGACCGGCAGGATCGACGGGTCGCTGTGGTTCAGCTCGACCCTGATCGTGCCCTCGCCCGCCGGCATCGGCTCGTCGAGCCTGCCGTGCTTCACCCGCAGGTCATCGAGGTAGCGCAGTGCCTTGCGTGCGAAGTAGCCGAGCTCGGGATGGTGCCTCTTGGCCTCCAACTCCGTGATCACGACGATCGGGAGGACGATCTCATGCTCGGCGAAGCGGGTCATCGCCGCCGGGTCGGCGAGCAGGACCGACGTGTCCAGCACGTAGGTGCGCTTGATGGTGGGGTTGTTGCTCGAGGACACTGCCACACGTTCTCCCCCGGGCGCCCCAAGAGATGGGCACCCTGCAGACGAGGCGGGAATTCGGACCGGACCCGCACCCGCGTGGGGCGCCGAGTACCGGCCCCCTCGGCAGGTCTGTGCGCAAAGGCGGGCCCTCTCCGGAGTGACCGGCCCGTGGTCGGCCACTTCCTACGTTACGTCCTGAATACCCGCCACCGAAGTGGCCAAGCGTGTGTTCACGTGGTGTTCGTGAACTTGTCTCAGGATCCGTAACGCCGGTGTCTCGCGGCGTAGTCGCGTAGCGCCCGCAGGAAGTCGACCCTGCGGAAGTCAGGCCAGTAGGCCTCGCAGAAGTAGAACTCGGAGTGGGCGCTCTGCCAGAGCATGAAGCCTGACAGTCGCTGCTCGCCCGACGTCCTGATGAGGAGGTCGGGATCGGGCTGGCCGCGAGTGTAGAGATGCTCCGCGATGTGCTCCACATCGAGAACCTCGACCAGGTCCTCGATGCTCGCCCCCTTGCGGGCGTGCTCCTGAAGGAGTGAGCGCACCGCATCGGCAATCTCACGTCTTCCTCCATACCCAACCGCAACGTTCACAATCAGCCCTGGACGGTGTGATGTGACTTCTTTTGCGTTTTTCAGGACATTCGCTGTCCTAGCCGGGAGGAGATCGAGCGCGCCGACGGGGCTGATGCGCCAGCCCTCGGCCACGAGCTCCTGCGTGACGTCCTCGATGATCTTCAGGAGCTGCTCGAGCTCCTCCTTCGGCCTGTTGAGGTTGTCGCTGGACAGCATCCAGACGGTGACGACCTCCACGCCTGCCTCACGGCACCAGGTGAGCAGCTCGGAGATCTTGTCGGCGCCCTTCCTGTGTCCCTTGCTGACATCGCGCATGCCCATCGCGCGCGCCCAACGGCGGTTGCCGTCGATGATGACCCCGACATGGCGGGGGAAGTTGTCGCTGTCGGCTGACAGCTTGGCCTCCAACCGGCGCTCGTACAGCCGGTAGACCAGATCGCGCAGGCCCACGGAGTCCCTCCCCAGCGGTGCTGTGCCTTTGTGGTCGACTCACGACCTAACAGGCAATTATCACCGCCTTTCGAGACTGCTGGCCCCCTCAATCGGATTCCTTGCTAGCTCCTGGGGCTCCAATGCCCCTTCCGCCTCCGTCACCAGCGATTCCACGAACTCCGCGAGTTCACCGGAGGTCAGCACCGCCCGCATCCCGACCCCCGCAGGCCCCCACGCTTCCACGTAGGCCCGCCTGGTCACCCTCCACTCGCCGCCGCCGTCCCCCGCAGGCACCCAGACAGCCAGGGTCCGCAGCTGGCAGCGCAGCTCACCGCCGCCCACCACCTGCGACCGCGCCCGGTACCTGAAGGCGAACAGCTCGCCGTCAGGCTCGTCTCCGGGGAACCTGTCGTCGGGATCCGGCCACGCCCACGCCTGCCCGCGCCCCGCGCGGGCGTCCCACACCACGCGCGCCAGCCGCGCGAGGAACCAGCCGCACCGCTCCCCCACCATCCCGTACGGCGTGCCGTCGCGATGGAGCGCCAGGGTGATCTCGTACGGCACGCCGAGGCTGTCCGTGCACGCGACAGGTATGACGCTCAGATACGAGCCGTCGACGCAGCGTAGTCCTCCCATGCACCAGAAGTTATCCGCCCGAAATCTCGCTAAACCCATAGAAACGGGCGGCATTACCGCCAAGCACCTTGTCCTGGTCGATCCCACCAAGAAGCGCTGCGTACACCGTGAAAACCGTCTGATAGTCGGCCGCCAGCAGCGCGACGGGCCAGTCGCTGCCGAACATCAGCCGGTCAGCGCCGAAGACCCCCACCGCGTGCTCGACGTAGGGCCGCAGGTCCTCCACCGTCCAGCTGTCGTGGTCGGCCTCGGTGACCAGGCCCGACACCTTGGCGAACACGTTGGGGCACTCGGCGGCGGCGCGCAGCAGGGAGGCCCACGGTTCGAGCTCGCGGGCGGCGATCCTGGGCTTGGAGAGGTGGTCGATGACGACGTTCAGCGTGGGATGGCGCTCGGCGATCGTGACGACGTGCTCCAGGTGGCGGGGCAGCAGCGAGACCACGTCGAACGGCACGCCCGCCTCGGCCAGCAGCCCCAGCCCTTCGAGCACGGGGTCCTGGACCAGCCAGTCGGGGTCGGGCTCGGTGTGGATGAGGTGACGGACCCCGGCAAACTTCGGATGTCTCGTGTAGCGGTCGAGCGCCTCGGCAGCTTCTTCAGGACGGTCGAGCGGCACCCAGCCGACGACGCCCGCGATGAAGTCGTGCGCGTCGGCGTGGGCGAGCATCGCGTCGGTCTCCCAGAACGAGTCGTCCGCCTGGACCACGACCGTCCTGTCGACACCCGCGGCGGCCAGCTCGGGGGCGAGGTCCTCGGGGGCGAAGGTGCGGTAGAGGGTCGCCAGGTCGGGGGTGGGCCAGGAGTAGGCGCCGGTCTCCAGGTTCCAGAAGTGCTGGTGCGCGTCGACTATCACGCGGCAAACATAGGATCTCTGACGGGCCTGAGCAAGAGCCTCCGGCTGGGAGGGGTCTGCTGGTTTCAGCGGCCGCGGAGGGAGAAGGGCCAGCGCCTGCGAGGGCTCGCCGGCGCCGGCGCCTGGTCGTGGAGGATCCCTCTGGATCGCAACCAGTCGGCGAAGTCGTCGGCGTCGGCGCGGTACCTGGGCGGGGGCTCGGCGCGGGCGGCGGCGTAGGCGGCGAACTCCGCGACCAGGCCGGGTCCTGCCGCGGCGGCCGCGTCGGGGCGCAGCCTGGCCACGATGCCGCGCCGCTTGGCCAGCAGGCTCCGCGCCTGGACGGCCAGCCGTACCTCGTCGAACCCAGCGGGTGGCGCGGCCCCTGCCACCAGCGCCGCGACCACGCTCGCCTGCGCGGCCCCCATCCGCGCCCTGATCTCCTCCACCGTCTCCCCCTTCGTCTCAGTGCCGACCGCCACGCCTGCCTGAGCCCGGCCCTCGTGTCGGCCGCCACGCCCCGGCCGCCTAGGAGCCCGTCAGGCGGTGGGCGCCGGCGGCCATCGCCGTGCGGACGCGGCCGAGTTCGGCCGCCAGGGCGGCGTCGCTCGGATAGTGGTCGTCCCACTCCAGCAGGACCCCGGGCGGCGCCACGCGGGCGCACAGCTCTTCCAGCACGTCCAGCACCTGTTCGGGGACCGAATGGGCGTGGGTGTCGTGCCAGACGCCGTCGTGCAGGTGCCCGCCGGCCACGTGCACGTAGGCGAGGGACGCCAGCGGCAGCACGTCCAGGGCCTCCACCGCGGACAGGCCCAGGTTGACCTGGTTGGTGTAGAGGTTCGCGACGTCGACGAGGAGCCCGACCCCGGTGCGCTCGACCAGCTCGCCGAGGAACTCGGCCTCGGTCAGCTCGTCCTCGGGCCAGCCGAAGATGGCCGCCACGTTCTCCAGCGCCAGCGGGACGGGCAGCGCGTCCTGGGCGCACAGGATGTTCTCGGCGACGACCGCGAGCGTCTCGCGGGTGCGCGGGACGGGCAGCAGATGCCCCGCCTCCATCCCGCCCGCGCGTACGAACGCCAGGTGCTCGCTCACCAGCGGCGAGCCGAGGGCCTCCGCGCAGGCCGCCAGGTGGGCCAGGCGCACAGGATCGGGAGGGGTGGCGTCGCCGAGGCCGAGGCCGACCCCGTGCGGGACCACGGGGACGCCTCTGTCCCGCAGCACCCGCAGCGACTCGGGGAGCGCGACGGGCCTGATGTTCTCGGCGACGACCTCGACGAAGTCGACGTCGGGAAGCCGTTCCACGGTCAGGTCGATCTCGGGCCGCCAGCCGATGCCCACGCCGAGCCTGTGGTTGGTCGGGTGCACCCTGTCACCCGCCGCCGCAGCCGCCGCCGCACCCGCCACCGCCACCGCAGCTGGAGCCGCCGCCACAGCTGGACCCGCCGCCTCCGTCCGAGGACCCGCCGAAGTCGCCCCCGCCGGAGCCGATGTCGGAGGTGGACCCGCCGCCGCAGGAGCCCGAGGCGCAGCCGCTCGACGACGAGGAGGAGGTCCTGGCGTGGAGGTCGTCCTCGAGCTCCGCCCTGAGTGAAGGGTCATCGAGCTCGCTCAGGCCGTAAAGGGCGACCGGCACGCCGATGGCGAACGCCAGGTCGGGGGCGTGGGAGCGGCTGCCGCCGCGCACGTGCCGCTCCTGGGCCCTGGAGAGCTCGAGCCTGCCCGCGGCGCTCAGGATGTCGTTGAGCGCGCGACGCTGCCGTTGGACGACGACGCGCCCGCCGAGCCAGAGGCCGGCGCAGATCAGCAGCGTCACCACCGCGAGGGACTCGGCCTGCACCACGTCGAAGAGGATCATGACCAGCGTGAAGATCCCGAGCATGGCCGCCAGCCCCGACCATCCCGACAGGCGGGTCAGATGGGTGCGGACCGGTACGAGCGAGCCGTCGGGCACGATGAGGCCGACCATCATCAGGTGGTGCCGCAGATCGCTCATGACGGGCCCGTTGCCGACGTCGTGGCGCAGCACGCCCACGCTCGCGCCGCCCGGCCTGGAGGCGACGGCGGCCAGCACCGCCTGCTCGACGGGATCGTCCGAGCTCGCTCCCGCCACGTGGTGGACCAGGCCGCCCCGGGAGACCCGCAGCGCGCCGGCCCTGGCCATGAGGGCGATCGCGGTGTTGACGACCCGTCGAGGGCCGCCCGCGAGGTAGGCGAGCTCGTAGTGGCCGAGTTCGCCGCCGCCGACGTTGGCCGCGACCTCCCGGACTCTCGCGTGCTCCCTCTGGAGCGAGGACGCGGCGCTGATGACCACGACGACCAGGAGCAACGCGAGGACGAACAGAACAAATTCCATGCACTACCTCCCTGAAGGGAAGGAGAAATACGCCCGTCTACCTATGAGACGCGCGGCGTCCCTTCAAAAGTTTCCCTCAGATCGGGCTGGTGCAGGAAGAGCACATACGGCCGGCGTATGGCGCGCGGAAGAACCGTCCCAAGCCATGCCGGGCCGTCCCGCCCGGCATGGCAACGACATCACAAACGCTCGAGGAGCGCTTCGTACTCGGCCCACAGTTCCTTGGGCAGGTGATCGCCGAACTTCTCGAAGTGGGCGGGGATCAGCGCCGCCTCTTCCCTCCACACCTCATGGTCGACCGTGAGCAGCGTGCGCAGGTCCTCTTCCGGCAGGTCGAGACCCTCGGTGTCCAGCTCCTTCGGCAGCAGGCCGATCGGCGTCGGTACGGCCTCGGCCTGGCCGTTCAGCCGCTCGACGATCCACTTGAGCACGCGGCTGTTCTCGCCGAACCCGGGCCAGATGAATCGGCCGGACTCGTCCTTGCGGAACCAGTTCACGTAGTAGATGCGCGGCGGCTTCGCGCCCTCGCGGCGGCCGATCGACAGCCAGTGGCCGAAGTAGTCGCCCATGTTGTAGCCGCAGAACGGCAGCATCGCGAACGGGTCGTAGCGCAGCTCGCCGACCTTGCCCTCGGCGGCGGCGGTCTTCTCGGAGGCGACGTTGGCTCCGAGGAAGACGCCGTGCTGCCAGCTCAGCGACTCGGTCACGAGCGGCACCGCGGTGGCGCGGCGGCCGCCGAACAGGATCGCCGAGATGGGCACGCCCTTGGGGTCCTGCCACTCGGGCGCGATCGTCGGCGCCTGGGAGGCGGGAGTGGTGAAGCGGGCGTTCGGGTGGGCGGCGGGCTCATCGGAGTCCGGCGTCCACGAGCGGCCCTTCCAGTCGGTGAGGTGCGCGGGCGGCTCGTCGGTGAGGCCCTCCCACCACACGTCGCCGTCGTCGGTGAGCGCGACGTTGGTGAAGATGCTGTTGCCCCAGAGCGTCTTCACGGCGTTGGCGTTGGTGGTCTGGCCGGTGCCGGGCGCGACGCCGAAGAAGCCGGCCTCGGGGTTGATGGCATACAGTCTGCCGTCCGCGCCGTAACGCATCCACGCGATGTCGTCGCCGATCGTCTCGACCTTCCACCCCGGAATGGTCGGCTGGAGCATGGCGAGGTTCGTCTTGCCGCAGGCGCTCGGGAAGGCGGCGGCGACGTAGCGCGTCTCGCCGGAGGGCGGGGTCAGCTTGAGGATGAGCATGTGCTCGGCCAGCCAGCCCTCGTCGCGGGCCATCACGCTGGCGATGCGCAGTGCGTAGCACTTCTTGCCGAGCAGCGCGTTGCCGCCGTAGCCGGAGCCGTAAGACCAGATCTCGCGGGTCTCGGGGAAGTGGCTGATGTATTTGGTGGTGCTGCACGGCCACGGCACGTCCTGCCGCCCCTCGGCGAGCGGCGCGCCGACGGAGTGGACCGCCTTGACGAACTCACCGCGCTGCTCGATCAGGCGCAGCGCCTCCTGACCCATCCGCGTCATGATGCGCATGGACACCGCGACGTACGGCGAGTCGGTGATCTCGACGCCGAGCTGGGAGATGTCCCCGCCCAGCGGCCCCATGCAGAACGGCACGACGTACATCGTGCGCCCGCGCATGCAGCCCTTGAACAGCTGACCGAAGGTCTCGCGCATCTCGGCGGGCGCGATCCAGTTGTTCGTGGGCCCGGCGTCCTCCTCGCGCTCGGAGCAGATGTACGTGCGGTCCTCCACCCGGGCGACGTCGCTCGGGTCGGACTTGGCGTAGAAACTGTTGGGCCGCTTGGCGAGCCGGGTGAAGGTTCCCTGGTCCACGAGCAGGTTCGTCAGGCGCGTCCATTCGGCCTCGGACCCGTCGCACCATTCGATTCTGGCGGGCTGGGTCAGGGCGGCGATCTCGTTCACCCAGTCGACCAATTTCTGGTTGGTCGTCGGGGTGGGCACTTCCACGGAAAGGGACACGGCGGTGGCTCCTCCACTCTCTTCTGGGCCACGTCATCATTAACGACTAATGCCGACAAAGGCTAATTGGAGTAGACCTTTGTGCAGGCAGTGGCCTTGATGGAGGGGGAACCTACCCACCGACAAGCGATTTAAAGAAAGGAAATTGGTCCAGACCAAGAAGAAAGGTCTAAACCAATTAGCGCATTGGTTCAGTCCATTCCCGATGGACCAGCTGCCCTGATGCGGTCGACGTGCTGCAGCGCGTCGCGCAGCTCGGTGAGCCAGGTGTCGGTGTTCTTGCCGACCAGCCGTACACACCAGGCGAGCGCGTCGCTGCGGCTGCGGGCCACGCCCGCGGAGACCAGAGTGTCGAGGACCTGCCGCTCGGACTGGCGCAGCCGCGTCATGACGGGCACCGACAGTGTGGTGAACATCACCGTCTCGGCGCCGCAGACGACACCCCACGACACCTTGCGACGGAACTTGCGCTCGGCCTCCGCGGCGATCTCGATGCGGCGCTCTCTGGTCTCCTCGCGGAAGCGCCTGATGAGGCCGTCGATCATGGCGGCCTTCTCGGCGTCGGACTCGGCCGTGGGCTCGGACAGGGTGCCGAGCACGGCGATCTCCTCGCGGTCGAGGACGACGGTGACGGGACCGGTGAACCAGGTCTCGGGCAGGCGTCCCGCGAACCACCCGCGCAGCGTGCTGGCTGCTTCGTCAGTATCCATGTAATCAGAATTACACACGTGCAAGGCAAGAGCCAGCCTTGGCTGTCCTGTCGATGAAACGCTGTCAGCGAACGCGGGAGGCGATGATCGGGCTGACGCGGACGATGCCCGCCAGGTTGCGCGTGCTGAGTGGCGAGATCTTCACCACGTCACCGGTCCTCGGCGCCTGCAGCACCTTGCCGTTACCCCAATAAATCGCCACATGGGAGATGTAGCCGGGGTTCGTCGGGTCGCTCCGCCAGAAGACGAGGTCGCCCGGCTGCGCCTGCGACAGCCGCACCTGCGGCCCCGTCACCCACTGCTGGTGGGTGACGCGCGGCATCCGCACCCCCGCCTGCGCGAACGCCCACTGCACCAGACCCGAGCAGTCGAAGGTATCGGGCCCCTCGGCCCCCCACACGTACGGCCTGCCCAGCTTGCCCACCGCCGCCTGCAACGCCGTGGTCAGCTGCGAAGCCGACATGAACGATCCCGAGCTCCACTGCGTGACCCGCTTCGGCGCGGCCAGCACCGGGTTGATGGCGGCGACCTGCGAGCCCTTCGGCAGCACCCGCAGCAGCGCCCTGCGCAGGGCGGAGGTGTCGGCCTTCGGGGCGCTGACCACGATCGCGTTGTTCTGCGGGAAACCGAGCGAGCGGGCCTTGTCCCTGGAGACGACGGCGTCCACCGCGCCCATGCCCATCGTCGCGTAGGCGCCGATCCTGAGCTGTCCTCCCGGCCCCGGCACGCTGCGGCCGAGCGTGAGCCCGCCGTCGTTGCCGAGCACGAACGAGACCGCAACGTCGCCGCCGGCGATGTTGGCCCACAGGCCGTCGGACGAGGCGGTCACCTTGGGCGTGTACGCCCTGAAACTGGACGGGTCGACGCCGAGCGTCTGCACCCGCTTGCCGTCGATCTGGACGGAGGCCGCGTCGGCGAGCTCGACCGCCCGGATGCCCTTGACCTTGACGACCTTCTCCATCGTGGCGCGCTGCAGGGGCTTGCGCGTCACCACGAACAGGCTGGGCGAGCGGAGCTTGCCGAGCGGCTGCACGGGGGGCGCCGTCTTGCTCTCGGCGACCAGGTTCTCCTGGGGAGCCAGCTTCTTGGCCGTCACGGCGGTCGAGGTCGGCTCCGGGTCGGAGAACTCACCGAGTAAGGCCACGTCGGCGGCGATCACCATGGCCAGCGTCACCGCGATGAAGGGCACGAGCTTGTGGCCGCGCGGCGCTCTGCGCGGGCGGTGGCCGTACATGCCGGGAGGCGGGGTGGGGCGGCGGGCGCCGTACACCAGGAAGGAGAGGTCCTGCTTGATCCCGCCGCCGGCACGCGGAAGATCCGCCGGGCCAGGGGCCCGGCGGATCATCTCTCCAGGACTCAGTTGCCGATGTACGGCACGGCCTCGAGGATCTCGACCGTGTTCTGACGGCCGTTGGGCATGGCGTAGGTCGCCTTCTCCCCGATCTTCTTGCCGTTGATGGCGGCGCCAAGCGGAGACTTGGGGGAGTAGACGTCTATCGGCGCGCCGGTCTCCTCGCGGGAGGCGAGCAGGAAGGTCACCTCGTCGTCGTCGCCCTCGAAGCGGATCGTGACGGTCATGCCGGGGCCCACCACGCCCTCGGTCTTGGGCGCCTCGCCCACCCTGGCGCTGTCGAGGAGCTGCCTGAGATGGTAGATACGGGCCTCGATCTTGCCCTGTTCGTCCTTGGCCGCGTGGTAGCCGCCGTTCTCTTTCAGGTCGCCCTCTTCGCGAGCAGCCTCGATCTTCTTGGCGATGTCAACACGACCCGGGCCCGAGAGGTAGTCGTACTCCTCCTTCAGGCGGTCGTACGCCTCCTGCGTCAGCCAGGTGACGTTCTCATCGCGAGAGTAGGCCACGGGTTCTCCTTGCTTCCTTAGGGGGCCCTGAGTTCACTTGGGTTCACGAATCGCGAAAGACTAACAACTTTACACGCTCGAACGCTTCCCCAAATGTCTCACTATACGAGATTGCAGTACTGGATGTGGACGGAAGATGCCTGGCCACTCGTGTCCAGGGTCTCCTTCAGTCGGGTATACCCCTCACCGGCGGGAATCTTTACCTCTTTGCTGCCGACTTCTACATGGTTCGCGTCGGTCGCGCGCAGCCGGCACACCGCCGCCCTGTCGGCGGGCTTCGCGATCTCGAAAGTGATCTCAGCGGACTCGGACCTGGTCGCGTCGAACGCGATGACCTGCTTGGTGACTCCGACGTTGCCGGTGGCCGACCACATCACGTAGCCCCAGCCACCTGCGATGATCGCCACCAGCACCGCGATCACGACGTGGACGACGAACCTGCCCTGCCGTTCGGGGCGGTCGCTGAAGTCGTCCGGGGTGCCGAGAACCGGACCGTTCTCGACATCTCTGGTGGCCATGACGGAATCTCCCTGCACTCCCTGGTGTTGTCCGAGACAATTGTCGCCTGTCGGGGGTGCGCCCCCGCGACCCGCCCAAGAGAAGTAAACCTCTTACGGTGAGTGACCCGGTCCGAAGTGAGGAGACAGCGAGCCAGTGAGCGCAGCGCTGAGGCTGATGGCGGTCCACGCCCATCCCGATGACGAGTCGAGCAAGGGCGCCGCGACCATGGCGCGTTACGTCGCGGAAGGCGTTGAGGTCCTCGTCTGTACTCTCACGGGCGGTGAGCGCGGTTCCGTGCTCAACCCCAAGATGGACCGCCCGGAGATCGTCGCCAACATCGGCGAGGTCCGCCGCAAGGAGATGGATCGCGCGCGCGAGATCCTGGGTGTGAGCCAGCGTTTCCTCGGTTTCGTCGACTCCGGCCTGCCCGAGAACGAGGAGGAGGCGCTGCCCGAGGGCTGCTTCGCCCTCCAGCCGCTGGAAGAGGCCGCCAGGCCGCTGGTCGCGGCGGTGCGCGAGTTCAGGCCGCATGTGATCCTCACCTATGACGACGACGGCGGCTACCCGCACCCCGACCACATCATGACCAACAGGGTGTCGGTGGAGGCGTTCGACGCGGCCGGCGACCCCGACCGCTACCAGGGCACGGGCGACCCATGGCAGCCGCTGAAGCTCTACTACCAGATGGGCTTCACCAAGGAGCGGTTCGAGGCGCTGCACGAGGCGATGACCAAGCGCGGCATCGGCTCGCCGTACGCCGACTGGATCGCCCGCTGGGAGGACAGGCCGCAGAAGTGGCCGGTGACCACGCGGGTGCCGTGCGGCGACTTCTTCAAGACCCGCGACGAGGCGCTGATGGCCCACGCCACGCAGGTCGACCCCGACGGGTTCTGGTTCGTGTGCCCGAGGGAGCTCCAGCAGGAGATCTGGCCGACCGAGGACTACCACCTGGCGCGGTCCCTGGTCGACACCAAGCTTCCCGAGGACGACCTGTTCGCGGGCATACACGCCGAGGAGACCGCCGGCGCGTGCAAGTAAGCTGGAGTCGTGACGTACTTCGCCATTGGTGACGTGAGCCCGGGCATCCTGGGCTTCACCGTCGTGGCCCTCATGGGATTCGCGCTGTTCTTCCTCATCAAGTCGATGAACAAGCAGATTTCCAAGATCGAGGTCCCCCACGAGGCCGACCTGGACAAGAAGTGACCCAAGAGATCACTGTCGTCGACAACCCGGACGAGAGCCGCTTCGAGCTCCACCTGGGCGACAAGCTCGCCGGGTTCGCCGAGTACCAGCTGCTGCCCACGACCATCGTCTTCACCCACACCGAGGTGGACCCCGCCTTCGAGGGGCAGGGCCTGGCGGGCAGGCTCGTGCGACGGGCTCTCGACGTGAGCAGGGACACCGGGCTCAAGGTGCGGCCGCTGTGCCCGTACGTGGCCAAGTGGATCAGCCGCCACCCGGAGTACCAGGATCTGCTCGAGGCCGAGTGACGGTGAACCTCGCCCCTTGTCCAGGGGGTGAGGAAACTGTGGCGGTTGCGCCATGGGCGTGGGCCACCGCGCCCGCGGGAATCCACGCCTCCTGAAGACGCGCCCACGAACGGCCTTCAGTCCTCCGGCGACCAGGCGCGCTCCAGCGCCGCAGGCAGACCCCACCAACCCAGCGGGGTCAGCACGTCGTCCTCGTCCACGATCCCCAGATACGACCACAACCCCGTCACGTGCGTGAACAGGGTCTCCGTGGTATCGAGATCATCGGGATCGTCCATGTCGACCGTGATGTCCTCGGACTCCGCGATGAGCTGAGCGATCCGTTCGGGCGAGGCCAGCACGCCGGGGCCCAGCCTGGCCAGCGCCGCCACCGCCGCCAGCCAGTCGGCGTGGTGGATCGCGCACAGCGCGGCCAGCACCGCCTCCTCGTGGCTGAGCTCCTCGTGCTCCTCCGCCACCTCCTCGTCCAGATCGGAGATCGGCCCGGCGATGCCCGCGACCACCGTGAGCCACAGCTCCCGGTCGTCCTCGGGAATCAGCCCGCCGGGGAACCCCGCGCACGCCCTCAGCACGTTGCCCGGATACCCGGGGAAGACGAGCATCTCCCTGAGCCTGGCCGCCGCATGGCGCAGCTCAGGTTCCGGCACCTCCGGCTGTTTGGGCAGCTCGGCGAGGATCCGCCGCAGCTCGGCCAGCGCGTAGGACTCCTCCTCGTCCCACGCGGCGAACAGCTCCTCGTCCTGCTCGTCGCTCACCACCAGCATGGGCACCCTGCCGTCGGGCAGCGTCGTGTTGAGCCAGCGCTCCTGCAACTCCTCGTAGGCGGCTCGGGCCGCAGGATTACCGCTCGCCAACTCGTCGGGATCGATCTCGCCCCCCTCGACGTGCTGCTCCAGGTAGGCGACGAAACGCGCGTACATCTCCTCGGCGATCGGGCCCCGCTCATCCTCCTCGGGCCAGACGAAGTAGCTGGGCGTGAGCAGGATCGGCTCGGTGCCACTGGCCTCCAGCCAGCGCTGCACGTCGCCCACCGTGGCCGTGCCGGACTCGATCGCGCTGAGCGTGCTCCTCGCGGTGTCCCAGAACGTCACCGAGAGCGGATTGCCCGCGGCCATCATCTCCCGCCGCAGGTCGGGCAGCGCCACGAGTGCCACCCCCGAAGGGACGGCCAGCAGCGCGCGGGCCACGTCCCTGCGGGTCAGCGCGGTCGCGGGGCGCTCGGCATGGGCGCTCACGAAGTCAAGGTCCACGCTCGGTAACCTACCCGCCCCTCCCCCTCATGTACGTCAGGCCCGTCTGCCACCGCCCTGCCAGGTCACCCCGGCCCCTGCTCATGGGGCGCCCTCCCCGCCCGCGACCAGGCACCGGCCCATCCTGTGCGACCGCGTCCTGCGCCCCGCAGGCCGACTTGTACGGCAGGCCACCTTGGCGCAACCCGAGAATCACGGAACCCGATGCAGTCGCGCTCGGTCCACGTGTCGATGACACGCTGAGGGATGGTGTCCACGAAATTCCACTCCTTCTGTATGTGTCTGTCGTCTTCTGTATGCGATGGTCGGCCCCGCCCGTCCGCACCCACACCCGGCGCGCCAGACACCCTCGGACACCCGCCCACACGATCACCCGCTCGGCACCGGTGCCTCCTCCCGGTCGCGTTGGGTGGCGCGGAGTCCGAGGGCCACGAGTGCGCCCACACCGACCATGGCCGCCGCGAGCCACCCAGCCGTCCGCAACCCCGCGACCCCTTCGGGAGCCAGGTTCGCGACCGCGATGATCGGCGCCAGACCGATCGCGCCGCCGATCTGCTGAGCCATGCTGGCCATCCCCGAGGCGACCCCCTGCTCGGCGGGCGCCACCCCCGACCCCGCCGACGCGAACATCGCCACGAACGTGAACCCGCCGCTCAACCCCCAGATCACCGTCCCGGGCATGAGCGCGAGGAACGACCCGCCGACCGACATTCCCGCGAAGAAGACCGCCGACCCGATCGCGATGCCCAGGAGGCCCACGACCAGCGTGGTGCGCGTGCCGTACCGGCTGAGCAGGGCGGGAGCGAGCCTGCCCGCCGCCAGCATGGAGAGCAGGGTCAGCGGCAGGAACGCGAGCCCCGCCTGGAGTGCGCTGTAGCCGAGAACCGGTTGCAGGTACATCGTGAACAGGTAGTAGCCACCGCCGAGCCCGCTCTGGAAGAGCAGGATCACCAGCATCGAGAGGGCGAGGTTGCGGTTGGTGAGCAGCCTCGGCGGCGCCAGCGGGTTCCTGGTACGGATCTCCACCAGCACGAACACGACCAGGAGCGCCAACCCGGCGGCCACCGCGCCGACGCCCCTGACCGTGAGCCAGCCGCTTTCCGGCCCGCTGACCAGGCCGAGCACCACGAGTGTGGAGCCGACCGTGGCCAGCAGCGCGCCCGGAATGTCGAACCCACCCGCGGTCCGCTGCGGGTCGGCGGGCAGTACGGCAGGCGCGGCGAGCATGGCGACCAGCGCCAGCGGCACATTGACGTAGAACACGGCCTCCCACCCCCACGTGCTGGTCAACAGGCCCCCGAGCAGCGCGCCCGCGGCCAGCCCCGAGCTCCCTGCCGTCCCCCAGGCACCGAGCGCCCTGTTGCGCTCACGGCCTTCGGTGAAGCCGCTGAAGATCAGGGCGAGCGTGGCGGGGCTGAGCAGCGCGCCGCCGAGCCCCTGGACGGCGCGCGCGGCGACCAGCAGGACCTGCTGCCCCGTCGGGCCGTCCGGGGCGAGCAGCGGCGCCAGCCCTCCCACGAGCGAGGCGAGCCCGTAGAGGGCCAGGCCCAGCATGAACATCCTGCGGGCGCCGAGCTTGTCGACCATGCGGCCGCCCAGCAGCAGGAAGCCGCCGAGCCCGACCGCGTAGCCGCTCACCACCCATTGGAGCGTCTGGGCTGTGAATCCCAGTTCGCGTCCGATGTCGGGCAGCGCGACATAAACGATGTTGTAGTCCAAAGCAATGATCAGCTGCGAAAACGCCAGCAGCGACAGGCGTCTTGAGTTCACGGCATAAACTTTCTACACGGCGTTCACTACCAACACGCCGTACAGTACCGGAACCCTGTAGAGTGTCAACGTGCCGACCATGACCCGCAGAGAACGCCTCCGCGCCGAGACGGCCGCCGAGATCAAGTCGGTGGCGTTGAAGCTGATGTACGAAGGCGGGCCGGGCGCGATCTCTCTACGCGCGATCGCCCGCGAGATGGGCATGACAGCCGGAGCGATCTACGGCTACTTCGACACGCGCGACGACCTGATCACCGCGCTGATCGCCGACCTCTACAACGCGTTCGCCGACACCCTCGACGCCGCCCGCGCCGCCGAACCAGAGGACGACCCCGCAGCCCGGATCATCGCCCACGGCCTGGCGTTCCGGCGGTGGGCGATCGACTATCCAGCGGAGTTCAGGCTCGTGTACGGCGACCCGCTGCCCGACTACCAGCCACCGGAGCAGAGCCCTGCGATCGAGGCGGAACAGCGGCTCTGCAAGGGAGTCGCCGACATGGTCGCCGCCGCCTGGCCCCGCGCCGCCGCCATGTACGCGAAGGACGACTTCAGCTGGGACGACTTCACCTCGGTGCTGGCCGGGTTGATCAGGGAGTGGCATCCGGAACTGCCGCCCGCGGGGGTGGCGCTGTGCCTGCGCGTGTGGGGACGCCTGCACGGACTGGTCGCGCTGGAGGTCTACGGTCACCTGCGGCCGCACGTCACCGACCCCACCAAGCACTACCTGGCCGAACTCCACGACCTGGTCCGCAGCCTCGGCCTCTGACACCCCCACGCGCCCGCCGATCCGCGGGGGGACCATGCGCGGCCGTCCGAGGCGTGGTGCGTGACTGGCCACCCGAGGCGGAGTAGGGGCCGTGCGAGGGAGCATGTTGTTCGGAGGGGATGGCTGGGGTGCGCGCGTGTTCGGCGCGAGCGGGCGGAGCGACGGCAGGTCGGGACGCGCGTGAGAGGCTGGTTTCATGAACAGGCTGAAGCACGCCACCAGCCCCTATCTTCAGCAGCACGCCGACAACCCGGTCGACTGGTTCGAGTGGGGTGAGGAGGCGTTCGAGGAGGCGCGCCGACGTGACGTCCCGCTGCTGATCTCGGTCGGCTACTCGGCTTGTCATTGGTGTCATGTCATGGCCCATGAGAGTTTCGAGGACGCCGAGACCGCCCGCCTCATGAACGAGCGCTTCGTCAACGTCAAGGTCGACCGCGAGGAGCGGCCGGACGTCGACGCCGTCTACATGAGCGCCACGCAGGCCATGACGCAACGTGGCGGGTGGCCGATGACGGTGTTCGCGACGCCGGAGGGGCACCCGTTCTACTGCGGCACCTACTTCCCGAAGCCTCAGTTCCAGCGGCTGCTCGTGGGAGTGCACAACGCGTGGGTCGGGGACAGGGAGCAGGTGCTCGAGCAGGGGTCGAAGGTCGTCGAGGCGCTCACCGGCGGTTCGACGCTGCCGAGCGGTTCCGTGCCGACGCGCGAGACGCTGACGCTGGCCGTACAGAACCTGATGCAGTCGTTCGACCAGGCGCACGGCGGGTTCGGGGGAGCGCCGAAGTTCCCGCCGTCGATGGCGCTGGAGTTCCTGCTGAGGTACGAGGGCGACGGCGCGGCCGTGGCGCGGGAGATGGCGGGCAGGACGCTGGAGGCGATGGCGAGGGGCGGGATCTACGACCAGCTCGGGGGCGGGTTCGCGCGTTACAGCGTGGACGCCGAGTGGGTGGTGCCGCACTTCGAGAAGATGCTCTACGACAACGCGCTGCTGCTGCGGGTCTACACACACTGGTGGAAGGCCACGGGCGCGCCGCAGGCCAGGCGGATCGCGTTGGAGACCGCCGACTGGCTGCTGAGGGAGATGCGTACGCCGGAGGGCGGGTTCGCCTCGGCGCTCGACGCCGACAGTGAGGGCGAGGAGGGCAGGTTCTACGTCTGGACGCCCGCTCAACTGCACGAGGTCCTCGAGCCTGAGGACGCGGGATGGGCGATCGAGCTGTTCGAGGTGAAGGGCACGTTCGAGCACGGCACGTCGGTGCTGCAGCTGCTGCACGCCCCCGACGACGCCGACAGGTTCGCGCGGGTGCGGGCGCGGCTGATGGCCGCCAGGGACCAGCGGGTACGGCCCGGCCGCGACGACAAGGTGGTCGCGGCGTGGAACGGCCTGGCCATCGCGGCGCTCGCGGAGACGGGGGCGGTGTTCGAGCGACCCGAGCTGGTCGAGGCGGCGCGGGAGGCCGCGGTGCTGCTGGAGGAGGCGCACGTCGACGGCGACCGGCTGCTGAGGACCTCGCGCGACGGGCACGCGGGGCGGAACGCGGGCGTGCTCGAGGACTACGCCGACCTGGCCGAGGGGTTGCTCGCGCTGTACGGGGTGACGGGCGAGGTGCGGTGGTTCGCGCTGGCGGGGCGGTTGCTGGAGGTGATTCTGTCCCGGTTCGCGGATGAGTCGGGTGGTTTCTTCGATACGGCCGACGACGCCGAGCGGCTGTTCCAGCGGCCGCAGGATCCGACGGACAACGCGACGCCTTCGGGACAGTTCGCGGCGGCGGGGGCGTTGCTGTCGTATGCGGCGTTGACCGGGTCGGCGCGGCACAGGGAGGCGGCGGAGTCGGCGCTGGGGACGGTGTCGGTGCTGGCGACGGGGCATGCGAGATTCGCCGGGTGGGGTCTGGCGGCGGCGCAGGCAGCGCTGGCAGGGCCGGTGGAGGTGGCGATCGTCGGGCCCGCCGACGATCCGCGCACGAGGGCGCTGCACCGGGCGGCGCTGCTGGCCGACGTCCCCGGCATGGTCATCGCCCTCGGCCACGAGGCCGCGACGGCGGACGAGAGGGACGCGGCCGGAGAGCCTGAGGCCGGAGCCTGGGGCAGGGTTCCGCTGCTTGATGGGCGGGGGTTGGTCGGAGGGGCGCCGGCGGCCTACGTCTGCAGGGGGTTCACCTGCGAACTTCCCGTGACCAACCCCGCCGACCTGCGGGCCCAGCTATCGGCGTCCGGGCCCGCTTGAGGTGTCGTCGAGCTGGTCGGGCTCGGCCGGCGCGTCGGTGGGCGGGCCGTCCGAGTTGTTGGCGTCGCCCCGATCGGTCTCCTCTGGGATGACCGGGTTCTCGGGGGGCGACGTCTGGTCGGGCTGCGGCGTGTCCTGCGGGTCGTCCTGGCGCTCGCCGTTCCACTCGTTGTTGTAGGGGTTGTCGCGCGTGTTGTAGCCGTTGTCGAACCCTTGGTCGTCGCCGCGCTGGTCCTGGGGGTCCCAGCTGTCGTAGCCGTATTGCGAAGGCTCGGGGAACTGCTCGACGGGCTTGCCGTCGAGTGCCTCCGTCATGAAGGCCTTCCAGATGCGCGCGGGCAGCTGGCCGCCGAACTGCACGCCGTATCCGGGGACCTCGACGGTCTTGTTGTCGTCGCGGAACATGTTGACCGCGGCGGCCAGCTGCGGGGTGAAGCCGTTGAACCAGACCGCGCCCGAGCTGTCGGTGGTGCCGGTCTTGCCCGCGACGGGCCGATCGTAGAGGCGGGCGCCGGTGCCGGTGCCGTAGTTGACGACCTGCTCCATGGCGTAGATCGCGTCGGCGGCGGCCTGCTTGCCGACCACGGTCGTCGACTTGGGCTTGACGACCGACTTCTTGCCGTTGGCGTCGGTCACCGACTTGATGACGTGGGTCTCCATGTGGACGCCGCCGTTGGCGAAGCTGGCGAACCCGGAGGCGTTCTGGACCGCGCTGACCGAGGCGACGCCGAGCGGGAACGAGGCCGCGATCTTGTGCGGCTCGACCTGGCTCGCGGGGATCCCGGCCGCCTCGGCGGTCTTGGCGACCTTGTCGAGGCCGACCTTCTGGCCGAGGTCGACGAAGGCGGTGTTGACGGAGTTCTGGGTGGCGCGGACCAGGTCGATGTAGCCGTAGGAGCGCCCGCTGTCGTTCGGGATGGGCTGGGAGGCGCCGCGCACGGAAATGGGCGAGTTGCCGTTGACCGTGGTCGAGAGGTCGAAGCCGTTGTCGAGGGCGGTCGCCAGCGTGTACGGCTTGAACGTCGAGCCCGCCTGGACCTTGGCCGAGAAGGCGTTGTCCCACGACTGGTCCTTGCGCCCGCCGTAGAAGGCGACGACCTCGCCGGTCGCGGGGTCGACCGCGGCCAGCCCGGTGCGCACCTTCTTGGACGTGGACTCGGGCAGCACGGACTTCACCGCGCGCTCGGCCGCGCCCATGAGGTTCTTGTCGAAGGTGGTCACGATCTTGAGGCCGCCGTTGTCGATGTGCTCGTCGGTGTAGCCGCGGGCGTTGAGCTCCTCGCGGACCCTGTCGACCATGACCTGGTCCTGGCCCTTGAGCGCGAAGGCGGCCCTGGGCTTCTTCAGCGCGGGGAAGACCTGCTTGGCTGCGTCCTGGGCGGTGATGGCGCGGGTCTGCACCATGGCGTCGACGATCGCCTTCCAGCGCGCCGTGGCGGCGTCGAGGTCGCCGGCCTTGGGGTCGGCGAACCTGCTGGGCTGCTGGATGACCGCGGCCAGGTAGGCGCCCTCGGCGACGGTCAGGTCCTCGACGTTCTTGCCGTAGTACGCCTGGGCGGCGGCCTGGATGCCGTTGGCGCCCCTGCCGAAGTAGATCGTGTTGAGGTACTGCTCAAGGACCCAGTCCTTCGACTTGGACTGGTCGACCTTGATGGAGATCAGGATCTCCTTGAACTTCCTGGTGAAGGAGCGTTCCTGACTGAGGCCGCTGTAGTAGTTGCGGACCATCTGCTGGGTGATCGTGGAGCCGCCCTGCAACTGCTGGCCCGTGACGGTGGACCAGACGGCGCGGGCGGTGCCCTTGAAGGACACGCCGCTGTCGCTGTAGAAGGAGCGGTTCTCGGCGGCGATGACGGCCTCGCGCACGTGCGCGGGCACCTGGCCGAGCTTGACGTTCTTACGGTTGACGCCCTGCTTGGCGAGGACGGTCTTGCCGTCGCGGTAGTAGATCACCGAGCCCTGCGCGGTGGCTTCCTTCTGGGTGCTGTCCGGAATCGGCGTCATCGCCCACGCGACCCCGAAGAGACCGACGAGGGCGAGGATCCCGGCGCCGAAGGCGATCGCCGCCCAGCGGAGTATCCGCCGTCTCCGCATGCTCTTCGCCACAGACTCCCCCGATCGCAAGCTCAGCAAACCCCCGTCAGCTGGGCGGAAGGCCAAGAATAAACGATCGGTAACGATGCTACGGCTTTAGACCCCCTCGTCGTGGTACATCCGTGACCAACGGCATAACCCGGTATGGCACCGGAGTGTCGAGTACGATCACCGAGGAAGTCCGCAGAACCCCTTGCACGGCGACGATTTGGTCGATGACCCGCTGGAGGTCGGCGTTGCTGCGCGCCACGACCCTGCACAGCAGGTCGCTGCCGCCGGTGATGGTGTGGACCTCCAGCACCTCGGGTATGCGCGCGAGCTGGTCGGCGACCGGATCGTGGCCGCTGACCTGGCGGATCTCCATGGTCACGAACGCGGTCACGTCGTAGCCGAGCGCCGCGGCCGAGACGTCGGGGCCGAAACCGGTGATGACCCCCCTGGCGAGCATTCGGTCGAGTCGCGCCTGAACGGTGCCGCGGGCGACGCCGAGCCTGCGGGAATACTCCAGAACTCCGAGGCGTGGCTCGGTGGAGAGCAGACTGAGCAGTTTGGCGTCCAGATCGTCGATGGTCATGGACAAATTGTCCACTGTTTCAAGTGACAGTTGCACAAGCAGTCCAGATAAATCGACAGTTGTCGGTATGAGCGATGAGTTTCCGGTCAAGGGCATGGACGCCGTGGTGTTCGCCGTGGGCAACGCCAAGCAGGCGGCTCACTACTACTCCACCGCGTTCGGGATGAAGCTGGTCGCCTACCGCGGCCCCGAGAACGGCAGCAGGGACGAGGTGGCCTATGTGCTGACCTCGGGTGGTGCGCGGTTCGAGTTCCGCTCGTCGGTACGGCCTCAGCGCACGAGCCCGGCCGGAGAGCTCGAAGCCGGCGACCGTGGACACCGCGTCGACCTGGCCCGCCACGTCGCCGAGCACGGTGACGGCGTGATCGACCTGGCCATCGAGGTGCCCGACGTGGAGGCGGCCTACGAGCACGCCGTCGCGCGCGGCGCCCGCGGGCTTGCCGAGCCGTACACGATGGAGGACGAGAGCGGCAAGGTCGTGATCGCGGCCATCGCCACCTACGGCGAGACCAGGCACACCTTGGTCGACAGGTCCAACTACTCGGGCGCCTACCTGCCCGGATACCGCCCCGCCGAGCCGATGGTGGCACCGCCCGCCAAGCGGTTCTTCCAGGCGGTCGACCACTGCGTGGGCAACGTCGAGCTCGGCAAGATGGACGAGTGGGTCGAGTTCTACCGGAACGTGATGGGCTTCACCAACATGGCGGAGTTCGTCGGCGACGACATCGCCACCGAGTACTCCGCGCTGATGTCGAAGGTCGTCGCGGACGGCACGCGCAAGGTCAAGTTCCCGCTCAACGAGCCCGCGATCAGCCGTAAGAAGTCGCAGATCGACGAGTACCTGGAGTTCTACGGCGGCCCTGGCGTGCAGCACATCGCGCTGGCCACCAACGACATCCTCACCACCGTCGACAACATGCGGGCCGCGGGCGTGGAGTTCCTCGACACCCCCGACTCCTACTACGACGACCCCGAGCTGCGCGCCAGGATCGGCGAGGTGCGGGCGCCGATCGAGGAGCTGAAGAAGCGCAAGATCCTCGTGGACCGCGACGAGGACGGCTACCTGCTGCAGATCTTCACCAAGCCGGTGCAGGACCGTCCGACGGTGTTCTTCGAACTGATCGAGCGGCACGGCTCGCTCGGCTTCGGCAAGGGCAACTTCAAGGCGCTGTTCGAGGCGATCGAGCGCGAGCAGGAGCGCCGCGGCAACCTGTAGATGTTTGTCCTGGCCAGAGGTGGGTGATCACCAGATCATGCCACCTCTCGCAGGACGTTGGCGACGACTGTTCGCCGGGATCGTCGACATCGTCATCGTCAGCGTCATCTCGGCGCCCTTCAGCTGGACCAGCTGGCAGTACGTCTGGGACTCCTCGAAGGACGTGTGGGAGCGCGTGCCGGTGCAGCACGGCTTCGTCGCGGCGGTGGTCGCCTTCCTCTACTACTGGCTGCTGCACGCCTACTGGCACGGGCAGACCCTGGGCAAGAAGCTGTTCGGGATGCGGGTGGTCGCCGACACGGGCCAGCCGATCACCGTCGGGCAGGCGGCGATCAGGCAACTGGTCGCCGCCGTTCTGGATGTTCTGTGCTGTCTGGGCATCATCGATGTCGGTTGGATCCTGTTCGACGCGCGCAAGCAGGCCCTGCACGACAAGGCCGCGAACACCCTGGTCGTAGATGCCTGACCGGCGGCAATGCCTCGCGTAGGCTGCTTGACCATGCGCTGTGCTGTGCTCCTGATACTTCTCGGGGCGGTCGCCTGCGCCCCTTCCGACGGGGCCATGGCTCCGTCCGCCTCGCCCGTTCCTCCGGCGGCGGTGCCGCGCGTGCCGGGGCAGGGCATCGGCGACCCCGACTTCCCCTCGGACGGCAACGGCGGCTACGACGTGGCGCGCTACCGACTCAAAGTCGATTACGACCCCGCCGCCAAGCACCTGACCGGGCTGGCCTCGATCCACGCCAGGGCCACGCAGTCGATGTCGCGCTTCAACCTCGACCTGTCGGGCTTCGAGGTGGGCGAGGTCAAGGTGGACGGGATGCGGGCCACGTTCGAGCGCAGCGGCAGCGAGCTGACGGTGATCCCCCTCCAACGGCTGCGCGTGAACCGCTTCTTCACCGTCACCGTCGCCTACGAGGGCACGCCCAAGCCGGTCAGGGACTCGTCCAACCTCGGCACCTACGGCTTCATCCCGACCGCTGACGGCGCCTTCGTCGCCTGCCAGCCCAACGGCGCCAAGACCTGGTTCCCCGCCAACGACCACCCCGCCGACAAGGCTCGCTTCGACTTCGAGCTGACCGTGCCGCAGGGGCTGACGGCGCTGGCGAACGGCGAGCAGACCGGGCAGCCCGTCACGAGCGGCGGCAAGACCACGTTCACCTGGTCGGAGAAGCATCCGATGGTGACGTACCTGGCGACGATGACGCTGGGCAAGTTCGAGCTGCGCAAGGGCACGACCGCGACGGGCATCCCCAATCTGACCGCCGTCGATCCGAAGTTCGCGTCGGCGCTCGACGGGCTCTACACCACCTCGGGCGAGGTGACCGATTACTGGAGCACGGTCTTCGGCCCCTACCCGTTCTCGTCCACGGGCGGCGTCATCGACGACTTCGCCGCGGGCTACGCATTGGAGAACCAGACCAAGCCGATGTACGGCGGCTTCCGGCCCCAGGAGAGTATCGTCGCCCACGAGCTGGCCCACCAGTGGTTCGGCGACAGCCTGTCCATCAAGCGATGGAAGGACCTCTGGCTCAACGAGGGCTTCGCCACCTACGCCGAGTGGCTCTGGTCGGAACACAAGGGCAAGGCGAGCGCGCAGAGCGTGTTCGACGCCTACTACGCCAGGCCGGCCACCGACCAGATGTGGGACTACGCGCCTGGCAGCGCCCGGCCGAACGACCTGTTCAACGAGTCGGTCTACACGCGTGGCGGTATGACGCTGCACGCGCTGCGCAAGAGCGTCGGAGACGCCGTCTTCTTCAAACTCCTAAAGGAATGGACCGCTCGCTACAAGTACGGATATGTCACAACGCCGCAGTTCATCGAACTCGCGGAGAAGCTGTCAGGCAAGCAGCTCGACTCGCTCTTCGACGCCTGGCTCTTCCAGCCGAGAAAACCAGTCTTGTCCTGACTCCGTTTAACGGAGTATCTGCTAGCGATCGAGGCCTCTCCGGAGAACGTCCGCACGGCCCGCATCACCGCCAACAGCGCGACGTCGACCGCTTTCCAGGTGATCGTCACCACTGCGGTCACCCTGCTCGGCATCAGCCTCCTCGGCCCAGGGGTCGCGGCGGAAGGGGTGAACGTGCACGCGGTGGCCGTCGACGCCTGATCGTTCATCGTGGCGGCGCGGCTCCTCCGCTCCCTTCAGGACCCGGAAGAGCCGCTCCTCACTGTGCAAGCGGATCCGCTAGTAGTAGTAGACCAGCCGCCACTGCTGGCTGGCGCTGTTGTAGTTGTCCCACAGCTGCATCGGGGTGCCGTTGCTGCCGATGTTCTGCCACACCGGATCGAGCACCCGGCCCCCGGCTGCCCAGATGGCGCCTGTCGGGTTGCCGTTCGGTCCGACGTACCAGAGCTGGTTGAGGTTGTTGAACTGGTGATAGCAATCCCAGGCGACGACCCACGTGCCATTACCGCCGTTCCACACG